>NZ_JBITPN010000025.1:0-164566 GCF_050467985.1 Brevibacillus sp. NRS-1366
GGGGCCTATTTGACGTTCACATAGTATGTATAATGTCCAAAAAAGAAATGTCTTCCCAATTCGGACTTAGCGAGTATCCTCCATTGACGCCTGGGGAGGAATGAATCATTCCTTCCTTCACCAACTTGGTCAATATTTTAGATAAGTACGTAGGAGATACATTTTGTTTTTCTGCTAACTCTTGTACACTAACAAGTTTATTTTGTTCAGCCTTTGTAAGAAAAAGCATAGTGTGAAGGGCATAATTTGTAGCTTTTGAATACTTCAATTTGTGAATTCACCTCCAATAAAGGACTTTACGTATCTATAATAACCTTAATATTTTTACAATGTCAAATCATTTCTTTTCATAAGGATACCCTTCTTAAACGAACTATTCACCTTATTTATGCCTTTGCTTTGTGGGCATCCATAAAGTTATCTCTTTCGGTATCTCTTTCCATTTTCTCAAGTTCTTGACTTGTTTCTTGAGATAATAACTTATTTATTTAATCTCGTAATCGAATAATGCGTTCGGAGCTAATTATTACGTAATAGTGGTCACCTCAAGAAACAGAAAAAATCGTACGTTAAGCAATTCGTTGCATGAAAAAAACCGGACCCTTATTATCTACAAAGGAATCCGGTATACGGAAAACAACTGGAATGTAGTTCAATTATAACCTCGTTAGTCTTCCTCCGAACAAACTCTGGACTTGCCATACCTATGGTCAGTAACCTTTTCCCAATCGCATGATCCGCCTCTATAGCTGCTTTCATCTCGAAAACAGTGAAATATCCTTTACATTCATTAAGTTAACGTATATCCGCCAGTTGGAGCAAGTACGACTCCCGTTGAATCAAGTTGAGCAAGGAAACGTAGGGCTTCACCCATTTCCTCAGGACGTGCAAAGCGTCCGACAGGTACTTCTTTAGCCCGACTGTTATAAATAGTGTTAAAGTCCACGCCCTGGAGGGTTGCCAAACGTTCGAAGTACGCTCGTAGGAATGTTGTGTCCGTATCACCCGGGCATAAGCAATTAAAACTGATCCCCTTCTTTCCGAGGTATGATGCAAGGCCCTGAATCAGGCCCAATAAAGCAAATTTCGGACCGGAATACGCTGCACAATTTTCAAAAGCCTTGATTCCAGCTTGTGAAGAGACAACAGATACTGCACTCCCCTCAGTAAGTAAAGGGGTCAGCTCTTCAATCATCCCCAAAACGGATGTAGCATTTATCGCTATACTGCGATCGATCTTCTCTTCTTCAAGATTGACTAGTTCACCGGCACCTTGATAGCCATGAACTAAAATCACCGCTGATAACGTATTGCCGAGAACGCCTTCCTTTACTTTTTCACGCAACCTTTTACGATCGGTAACATCAAGAACTAGGATTTCTGCACCGCCTAATTCTGCGGATCTTTGTTTAAGAATCTCCTCGTTCATGTCACTTAAAATCGGTTGATAACCGGCACGGGCAAAAGCTTGCGCAGTTGCAAAACCGATGTTTCCTCCCGCCCCTGTGATCAAAACCCGACCTTTGAATCGTTGCTGCTCAGGTTTGTCACTAACCGTTTGAGAATGAAAAATGGTGGTTAGCCGGAGAGTGGCCCCTGTGATGTACCCATTATATCGTTTGTCAAGGAGATGATTTACTGTCAGATGAACATCATGATCACAAGTTTGATCATTGATAATAACCAAATTGGATAGTACACCTTCTCTGGCACGCTCTAAAGCAACAGACCCTGACACACCACGAATCGACTCTACTGCCGCTAACTCCAAGCCCCGGCGAAAATCATCCGCATTACTAGAGATTTTCAAGATCGTGACGATCGGACCACTCCATCCAGCAATGGCATCTTCTTTCATACTTAAGATCATTTGTTTAGTAGCATTGACGACCCACGTATCCCATGCCTCAGTCTGTTCATCCCCAGAGCAATCTAAAACATAAACGCGACCTTCATTGTGCGATATCATCTTAGAGATCTTACTTTTAAGTTCAAGGGAACGTGGGGAAAGTGATACTACTATTAATGTTTCAACTGATTTATTCATGTGAGCTCATCCTCCATTTACTTGTCATATCTAACTGACTATCACTAAACTACAATGAAGACTCTTTTGTGCCAAATACACTCGCTTCCGCTTGCTTATAATCATCTGTTGTTGAATCAACAACTAGAGGGTTGCCGTCGCACCATTGAATTCGATGGCGAAGAGAGGAAATGACCCACCCTTTTTCTGAGTTTTTAAGTGTAGTCTCATACCATCCGTACTGAGTGTATTGATCACCACCTGTGGTATTGGGTCTACGGTGACGAGAGGTGTGATAATTACGAACAAACGCCACATCACCATTTAATTCGACCGAGAAATTTGTATACACATGAAACGTTTGGATGGGATCACAACAAGCACGCGCAAACGAAGTCCATACATCAGCGTTTACCTTTGTTGATGGCAGCCCGAGTGCATCGCTATAGTCAACTTCGACAGTGTCAGAAAAACAGGAGCGGTATAATTCCCAATTGTTCGTATCTAGAGCTGTGGCAAAACGAATGATAGTGTCTATAACAGCCTGATGGATGTGAGACGTTACTTCCGATTTCTGAATCATTACGATCTTCCTTTCATCATTTGATTAATGTCGAGCTTTCGAGTCCTTTGCAATCAAAGCGTCCACTGTGATCGCAATTACGAGAATCGCTCCCTGAATTTGTAGACGTACCGGCGTCGACGCTTCCATTAGGTACAAACCGTTGGAAATACTACCAATAACCAAAGCACCAAGGAGTGCAGCCCATACTGAACCGCGTCCACCGAAAAGGCTAGCTCCACCGATGACGGCAGCGGCGATTGCCTCCAACATGATTGTCGGATCAGCGGACTCTGGGGTAACCCCCAAGACACGGGCCGATGCTACGATTCCACCGACAGCAGACAGAGCTCCGGCAAGGGTAAAGGTAATTAACCTTATCCGATTAACAGGAATTCCGGCACGGCGAGTCGCTTCAGGATTACCACCAATACCGTACAAATACGTCCCAAAGGAGGTCTGAGTGGTAACGAAGTGGAACAACAATAACAGGCCTGTTAAGAGTGCTAGAGCGGTAGGGAACCCACGGTAACTGTTTAATACGAGCAAGATGATAATACCAAACGTAGATATGAATGCTGTCGGCAACACCACATGGCTCCCGAACACGCTTTTTAACCCCTCCCGCTTTGCGAGAACATGAGACTGCCAACGCATAAATCCCACAATTAAAATAATCACTGATAGGATCGTATAGCTGAAAATATCCGTCAGATATGTGTTGGCCACAAAAGACACAGGATGTCCTACGAGTGAAATTAAAGCATCTTGAGGCAGGATTTGGAGTAGGACCCCTTGGAGAGCCAACGATACCCCGAGAGTGACGATAAAAGAAGGAGCACCGAATTTTGTCACTACCCATCCTTGTACGAGACCGATACCTACACCTAGTCCAATCCCCGTAATTACAGCCAGTGGCAAATTGAGGTTATACATGACCGATAACTTTGCAACGACCGCACCACAGACTGCACTCGTTGCAGCAACAGAAAGGTCGATCTCCTTGATGATCAGGAGCAGGACTAGACCAAGTGCAATAATACTTGTGACCACTATTTGTATGGCGAGATTTGATAGATTACGGGCCCCAAGAAACGCAGGGTTCTGGGAAGCGAAGAATCCCCAGATAATGAGGAGTGCAACGAAAACAGGCAGCAGTCGCCATTTTCCCGCCAAAGCCTCTAAAATGCGAACTCTATAATGAACATTGACGTTAGAAGGCAACTCATTTTGAAAGTTTTCGGGTGGAGTTCGTACAACATCTTTCGCAATATGAGCGGCATTTTCTATTTTACTGCCACTGTCTTCTACGACAATCCTACTCATGCTTCCCCCTCCTCTCTATTTGTCTTTGTCTGGGAACTATCAGCCCCGGTTATGACCGCAACCATACGTTCATGTGTAATCTCATCTCGAGTCATCTCTGTCACCTTCCGACCAAGCCGAAACACGACCACTCGATCAGAGGTATCTTTGACTTCGACAAGATCGTGGGATACAACCACCACACACAAGCCTTGATCACGGAGCCGCTTGATGAGCTCCGAAACTCCTCGACGTTGCTCCACTCCTAATGCGGCCATCGGTTCATCGAGAAGCACGACACGAGGATCCCAAAGTACGGAGCGAGAAATGGCAACTGCCTGACGCTGTCCCCCAGACAAGGAGCCGACTGGTACAGATAGATCCCTAATCTTAGCACCCAGATCCCCGATCACTTGGCGGGCTCGGGATTCCATCTTCGCTCGAACGAGACGGCGTCCAAAGTACCAAGGCATCTTCATCTCTCGTCCTAGGAACAGATTCTGTACGGTGTCCAGATTTTCGCAGAGAGCCAGATCCTGATAAACCGTCTGGATCCCTATGTCGGCCGCATCCCGGGGACTACGGACCACCACCGGACGCCCGTCCAAGTAGATGGCCCCCTCATCTGGGATATTAATTCCGGAGATCACTTTGAGGAACGATGACTTTCCAGCACCATTGTCCCCTACGAGGGATACCACTTCCCCGGGAAAAAGTTTTAGTGAGACACGATCTAATGCCCGGATACCACCGAAATTCTTCGTAATGTCCCGTAGTTCTAAGAGAGGAACGGGACTGATAGCAGTCCCATGAACGACATCCAAAATAGATCCTGACATAGCAACAATACCTCCTCTCCTATCTTATTTGCAGTATGCGGTCCCAACTCCCAAACCTGTACAAAGCTCATCTTTTGTATACATCCCCGACTTTACCACCGTATCGTCCACATTATCCGCCGTAATGAATATGTTCGGAATATAGGCTGTAGGAATACCACCCTTGACGAATTTGTTGTCGAAGGTACCGTTCACAAGATTGGCAGGGGGATCTGTCTTATTCATAGTGGACATCAAGAGTTGTACGGCTGCATCAGCCATACCCTGGTATGGCGGAGTCAAGTCCAATTCCTGCCATCCTTTGAGTACACGCTGCACAGCATCAATCCTAGCATCATAACCACCGTACATCTTTATCTTCCCTTCAAGTCCCTGTGCAGCGAGTGCTGCCGCAACACCGCTTCCATTGTTATCATCCATGACTAGAACACCATCGACATCGTTTTGGGTCTTCGTGAGGCATTGTTCCATCACCTTCTGGGCATTGGCCGGAGCCCAGCCCATGGTATCAGCTTCGTAGACAATTTTGACCTTCCCCTCCGCGATCAGGGGGTCCAAATACTTGTCAAACCCTTTTTTAAGATCTCTATAAAATGCGAAATTTGGATCGCCGTAAATTAAGGCAAGCTTAAAAGGTGAGGGGGATTCTGGTAAATTGTTGGTCAAGTACTCACCATGTGCTTCGCCGATCTGAACAAACGGAACCGAAACATGGTAAGCGACCGGACCGCCATAGGCCTCTTGGGCATAAGTAACCACAGGAACTCCTGCTTGCTCGGCTTTGGCTAGCATGCCGCCAGCCTGCTGCGAGTCAGCAGTGATCAAGATGATCCCATCGGCATCATCAGCAAGTGCTGTCTCCATTTGTGCCAGTTGTTTGGATGCACTATTCTCTGCGTTCAGCACCTTGACTTGAACGTCAGGAGAGTGCTTGTTAAAGGCTGAAATGATGTTTGGTTGATCAAACTTCACATACCGTGCATTGTTTGAGTTGGGAACAAGTAAGTAGACTGTTTTACTATCTCCTGTTTCTTTCACTTGGGTAACCGATTGTTCTTGTACTCCAGAAGTAGTACAACCAGAGCCAACCAACACCATGGTAGCGAGGACAATAGAACGGAACATATGATATAAACCACGACCTGAACGTTTCATAAAAGGGATGCCTCCCCACAACAATTTAATTTCACAGGAACCTCCTAATTTCATCATCTTTGATTGGATCGAATCCAAATAAATCAAATCGTTTTGCCTTAATCTGCGGCACTCGTTTCTAACGACAAGAACTTGGGCCTATAAATAATAATGGAAGACTTTACTTGGTCCATGTTCTTGTCGCATCCTCCAGTTATGAAAGTTTTTTTAAATCTATGTCTAATTTTAAATATTGGTAATTATTAAAATATTTTCGATGCCTTTTTAATAACTCCGTGAACTGCTAACATACTGGATACACGGATTAGAGTATGGGTAGCACTTGCAACCTCAACTCCTCCAAAATCTCGATTTAGTCCAACTTTTCTTGTTCATTCATCCGGCATTCTGTAGGATAGACCTTTCCTTCTTTCATCACAAAAGCACAATCGCGTAATGCGTCTGGATCTTTTAAAAGGTCGCGTTTCCAGCCAGCGATGTCAGCCAGTTTACCCGGTTGGATGGTACCAACAATATCATCAATCTCGCAGATTTCTGCATTTACCCTGGTTGCGGCTTCCAGAGCACGGAACGGATCCATTCCATGAACCAGCCAAGTTCTGTATTCCAAACCGCATTCATAGTTTTGATACACAGAAACCACATCAGTACCGTAACCCAATTTAATATTACTATTAATAATAATCTCACGGCCTTCCCGAAGACGTTTCTGGTATTTATACATTTTCTTTACAAACTCAGGACTCTTCTTGGCAAGACTCACTTCATCTAGGACAATGATATCTTCCAGAGGTGTAAATGTCGGTACCAAATATGTACCCGTGTCCTCGAACATCTTTGCTGTCTCCTTATCCATCATGGATCCGTGCTCAATGCCAGTGATACCGTAACCTATCAGCTTTTGCATTAACGATGGACCATATGCATGAGCGGTAATAGAAATATCCAATTCCTTGGCTGTATCAATGATGGCTTTTAACTCAGCATCATTAAATTGAATATCCTCTGGTGTGTCGTAGGGAGTAGCAAAACCTCCTGTAGCCATTATTTTTATAAAATCGTAACCCATCTTTTTCTCTCGCCGTACCGCCCCAGAAAAAAAGTCTGGTCCATTGCCACAGGTTGGATATTGGCTCAATAAATAGTCGGAAAGATAAGGATTGCTGCGTACGACTTGGGTCATATCTCCGTGACTACCAGGGGTACATAGAAAATGGGAGGATACGATAAGACGGGAGCCCTCAACATACCCTTTGTCGATGGCATGTTTTACATCTAATTCATAAGCTTCTCGCCACCAGCCTAGAGAACGAATGGTGGTAAAGCCACCTTGCAGCGTCTTCTTAGCGCAGGTTGCTGTGGCCAAAGCACGGTAACCGTCCGAGTGGAATAATACATCGTCATAGATCTCTTTCCAATGGAAAAATTGGGGATGAACATGTGCATCAATCATACCCGGAGTAATGGTGGTGTCGGATAAATCAATGAGCTCCGTATCATCTGGGCAGGGAAGATTATGCCCAACAGCATTGATTTTCTTCCCTTCTATAAGCACTTCCATATTTTCCTGTAATACTGGGTTTATGCCATCATATAGTTTGCCACATTTAATCTTAATGAACTTTTTGTGCATATTTACTCACCTTTTTTATAATTAATAAAATAGTGCCGATTATCAAACTCCACCTGCACCCCAGGCATCGGATAGCGTAAAGCCTGCTTTAAATGAATCTGTCGGATCAATTCCTAATTGATGGAAACCTGTAATCCATGCTCGACCTGAAATACTAGGGACGATGGCTTTATACGGACCCACTGTAGTGGTTTCGAGAATGCGCCCAATAAAGTTTGTGTCTAAAATACTCTCGTGAACATAGTCTTTACCTGGTGCCAGCTGACCCCGCTCAGCCAGGATGGCCAATCGCGCGGAAGTAGCGGTTCCACATGCTGACCTGTCCACACGACCTGGGCTTACGATGGTCGTATTTCGTCCATCTCCACCCACACGTGGTGGTGCCACAAAGGTTGTAAAACTGATCGTATGAATATCCTTGTTCTCCGGATGAACCACAGGCAGTTGTTCGGCAGCTGCCCTCTTGATCAACTCGCCCAGACGAGATAGTTCTGCCGCTTCTTCGGGCACAATCTTGAACCCAAGCGCTTGCGCATCAACGAATACAAAGAAGGCACCACCATAGGCGACATCAACGATCATTTCGCCAATTTCCGGAACATGAATCTTCGCATCGAGGTGTGTCACAAAGGATGGAGTATTCGTAAAAGTGACTCGCTCACATTTTCCGTTTCGACAGTGAGCCTCTACCGGAAGTAACCCTGCAGGTGACTCCAACACAAGACTTGTCACAGGTTCTTGCATGGGAATCATGCCAGTCTCAAGAAGTACAGTCACCGTGCACATCGTATTGCTTCCCGACATCGCCGGATAATCCGTTGCCTCCATGATGATAAATCCTGCATCCGCCCTTGGGTCCGTAGGAGAAAGTACGAGGTCTGCATGCAGAACGACACTCCCACGCGGCTCATAAAGGAGGAAGCGACGGAATTCATCGTACTCTTTTTCCAAGTACATTTTTTTCTCAAACATCGTTCGCCCGGGGATATTAATCACACCACCCACCACTATGCGGGATGGTTCCCCTTCCGCATGCGCATCTACAGTATGAATCACATTCGTTAAACGCATCTACTTTCTATCCCCTTTCTTTCTACCTGATTAAGCCGCAAACATTCCAAACACTTTCTGTTCTACAGCCCCCTTTCACCAATCACTCATGAAGTTCTGTTTCATCAGCTTCAACTATGGAGTTTACTATGTTGTGAAATTTCAGAACCTTATGATAATATTGATGGTACACTGCCTTTATTGTTACGTCTAATACTAATAATCTTATCGATTGATACGTAAAAAATATCAATTAAGGAGATATCCTGATGGAACTTCGACAGTTGAAATATTTTATTACCGTAGCAAAGGAACTTCATTTCGGCAGAGCAGCCAAGCTTTTGCAAATATCACAACCGCCATTAAGCCAACAAATTAAACAGCTGGAAGAGGAAATGGGAGTACGACTTTTCCATCGAACACAGCGCCATGTCGAATTAACAGAAGCCGGAAAATTCTTTTTTGCGAGGGTAAATGATTTTCTAGAAAATCTAAACCTTGCCTGTGAACAAGCTCAAAAAATTCATAGAGGAAAGCTTGGAGAAATCATATTAGGTTTTACAGGAACAGCAACCTATAGTATCCTCCCAAAAATCCTTCATGCCTGTAAAATAAAGTATCCGGAGATAAAAATCGTTTTGAGGGAACTAACTACAGTAGAGCAAGTAAAAGCTCTGCAGGAGGGACAAATTCATGTAGGTCTATTGGTTCCTCCAATCGAAAGTGATTCGATTAAAGTAGAGGTTTTGCGAGAAGAGTCATTTATGGTTACGCTACCCAAAAATCATCCCTTGGCAAAACATATGTCACCGGTTGACTTAGCCAGTTTGGCCAATGAATCGTTTCTTATGCCCCGCAGAGACGATGGACCAGGTTATTATGACGCCATGGTTAGCCTTTGCTATCAGGCAGGCTTCAGTCCTAAGATCATATTGGAAGCAAAACAGTATCACACTTTCATTTCGCTTGTTTCTTCCGGAATCGGGATAGCACTTTTGCCCTCATCCATACAATTTATTGACAACGAAGAGATCGTTTTTTTACCTATAAAAGACATACGACCGACTTGGAACACCTCAGTCGCCTGGAACAAAGACAACAAATCTACGATATTACAGGTATTTATTTCATTGATCAAGGAATCAACAACTGAGCCATCATACTCAATAACTAGCCAATAACCGAGACAATGCTAAGGATGGATCTGTCCCCCAACCTCATCTCTTCACGGGTAGAAAGGTGGCAAGGGACAGGTCCTGACTTTTCTATATAATAGTTGATTGAGTTTGCGAAAGCATACCTGAAACCTACATTTCAAAGTATTTTTAGCCGTTCAAAAATGAAAGTGGGAAGCATGATTCTCCCCACATGGTGTTAAACTTAGCCGCATTTTCTACTCATTATTGAACTGAATTTTTGTCGCTACCTGCACGTTAAACTAGTACATTTGTGACGTAATAACAAGTGTTATTTAAATAATGCAGGATATTTTGTTTTCATTGGCTCTAAAGAATCTTTGTCAATCAATTGTATTGGAGTCCACCATATAGGGATTTCATTCTCTCCTGCCTTGAATGTTCCATCAGTAGTAACAGCTTCTCCCCTCGCAAGCTTTACGGCTGCTTCTACAATCCGTGTACCCTGAAGGTAAGGGTTCTTTTCAAACACTTTCAAGTTAGACATCCCCGTTTTCAACAGCTCAATCGAATCTTGATCGGCATCAGCACCGTAAAATAGAATCTTGTCCTTTACTCCAGCATTTTCAGCTGCCTTTATGGCACCGTGAGCCATTGTGTCATTGTTAGCGAATACCACTGTGATATCATTCTTGAATTTGGTCAAAGCATTTTCCATTGTATTCATTGCTAGCTGTCTATCCCAGTTCATATGAGCTTGTTGGACAATAATCTTGTATTGGGGAAACTTTTTCAGAGTATCTAAGACACCGTGAGTGGAAGAGTCTGCAAGCTCGTCCCCTTTCGTTCCTGATAGAATGACAACATTTGCTTGTTTATCACCCCAAACCTTGGCGAAGTCTTCCACTTGAGCTGCACCAACCTTATACATATCCTCAGTAATACGCAGCTCTGTTTTTTCCCCTCTTATCTGTGCTCCAAAATTTATGACCGGAATATCAGCGTCATGAGCTAATCTGACATGCGGCTGTGCTGCATCAGAGCGGGCCGGCTCAATCGCAATAACATCAGCACCTTGGGCCACAAAATCTTGTACTTGATTGAGCTGAATAGAAGGATCATTTTCCGAACTCTGCCAAATAAGGTCTACCCCTAACTCCTTCGCCTTGTCTTCAGCCCCTTTTTTCATAAAATAGTATACCGATTCCTTCATCGTCATATTTGTCACACCGATACGAATTTTGTTCTGATTTCCCGTGGAAGTCTGTTGCTCACTACATCCTACAGTAATTAGTAATACCAGGATCAACATAAACAATAACTTTCCCGACTTTGCCATTCTCATCAGCGTGCACCTCCATAATATTTGTATACTTGCGGTATTATGGACAATTCGTATATGGTTAGATTATTTTTTACTAAATTTACCATCCAATATGACTGCGCCTAAAATGATGGCCCCTTTAAATACCATCTGCATATCTGATGTAATATTCAATAACGAAAGTAGATTATTGAGAACTCCAATCAGGATCACACCGATCAACGTACCGCCTAATCTTCCTACTCCGCCCATCAAACTACTCCCGCCAATGACGACTGCTGCAATTGCATCTAATTCTGATAGGACACCCACTTGCGGTGTTCCCGAACCAAGTCTGGCTGCCACTAACGTTCCAGCTACGGCAGATAAGAAGCCTGCAATCGCATACACAAGCATTATTCCTCTGTTTACTCTTACCCCCGCCAAACGCGCCGCCTCAAAATTACCACCCATGGCATACACTTCTCGGCCAAAAACCGTCTTATTGAGGATAAACCAACCAATAATGAAAATCCCTATGAAGAAAAGCACCTGAATGGGGATTCCCTTCACTTTATAGATTAGATAACCAAAAATCGTTAATCCAAAGATTGAAAATAAAGCTGTCATTACTTTTTTGATTTTTTCCGTGTTTTCCATGCTCTTGGATGTCATGATCGTATTCACCAAAACGAAAACGGCAATGATAATGACTAGCGAGAGAGAGATTGTGGTATTTATTTTTCCTGAACCCAAGTAAGAAAAAGAATCCGAAGAAATGGGAATCGCAGCCGAATTGGTTGAAACAAGCGATATACCTCTAAAGGCTGTTAGACTTGCTAGCGTTACGATAAAAGGAGCGAGTTTTACTTTTGTGATTAGGTATCCATGGAAACAGCCAATCAAGATTCCGATTCCTATTGCTAGTAAAACGGCTAGAGGCCATCCGATAGTAGGAGCTGTAATAGCAATAAAAACTCCTGTTAACGCAAGTAGGCTACCGACAGATAAATCGATCCCAGCAGTTAAAATGACGTAGGTCATGCCAACCGCCAAAATACCCGGTGCTGCAATTTGTGTCGCGATATTCATGATATTGGCCGGCAACAAAAAGGTGGGACTCAAGAGTGCTGAGATAATGACTAATAATACTAAACCAGCAGAAGATGTGTAATTTTTCCAGTTAATAGATATCCCTTTATTCTCCGGAATGTTCTGAATATAGGCTTTACTTTGCATGAACCTCACCCCCCATTGCATAGCGTATTAATGTTTCTTCATTGGCTGCTTCCCTTTGAATCTCTCCGGTAATTTCTCCATTTTTCATGACAAGCACTCGGTCGCTGACACCTAGTATTTCTGGAAGTTCAGACGAAATCATGATGATAGCAATACCTCCATCGGCTAATTCTCGCATCATTTTATAAATTTCTGCTTTGGCCCCTACATCGATACCCCTGGTAGGTTCATCAAGAATCAGGATTTTGGGTTTCGTTAAAAGCCACTTTCCTAACACAACTTTTTGCTGGTTGCCGCCTGATAGCAGTTTTACCTGGCACTCTACGTTTGGTACTTTCACGCGTAGACGATTAACAATGGACTCAACTCTGTCATCATTTTTTTGTTTTTCAATTAATCCCCATTTATTGGATACCTTTTTTAATGAAGCAAGTGCAATATTGTGTTTTACACTTAATCCTAGGACTAATCCAGTCCTTTTTCTGTCTTCCGTAATGAGAGCAATCCCGTGTTCGATAGCATGTGCTGGATTTTTTATCACGATCTCTTTGCCAGCTATAAACATCTTTCCTGTAGAAAAAGCGTCTTCTCGTCCTTCAAATATTGACGTAACAAGCTCTGTTCTACCCGCTCCAACCAGTCCATATATTCCGAGTATCTCTCCACCTTTTACATCGAAAGAGAGATTATTGATTATCTTTTTTCCTGAACCCTTGGAATCCAACACATTCCAATTTTGAATTTGAAGTAATGACTTGCCTGACTGTTTATTTTCTGATCGGGAAGGAAACAAATCCCCCAATTCTCGTCCAACCATCCACCTGACAATATCATCCTTACTAATGTCCTTTACGCTCGCTGATCTAACATAAACACCGTCTTTGAGAACAGTGACGGAATCGCAAATTTCTAATATTTCAGTTAATTTGTGCGAAACATAAATCATAGTCGTTCCTTGCTCTTTTAAGGCTCTAATAATCGTAAATAGTTTATCTACCTCATAATCAGTCAAAGAGCTGGTTGCTTCATCAAAGACTAATACTTTTGGTTTTTTGGCAATAGCTTTAGCGATTTCTATCATTTGTCGTCTGCTAACAGTTAAATCCTTGACTTTGGTCCTGGGGTCAATCTGCAAATCAATCTGTTGCAAAAAATGTTCCGTTTGTTCATTCAGTACATCAAAATCAATAATTCCCCTTCTGTTTGGCATATTGTTAAGAAAAATGTTTTCTGCCACAGTCATTTCGTGAAACTGATTTAATTCCTGGTGTACAATGGCAATTCCCAACTTTTCAGCATTCAGAGTAGAGGATAATTTTAACTCTGTGCCTTCGTATAAGATTTTCCCTTCATAGAATCCGTAGGGATAAACACCGGCTATAAGTTTCCCCAAAGTAGATTTTCCTGCACCATTTTCTCCACAAAGAGCCAGCACTTTCCCTTTCTCGATTTCAAATGTGACCTGGTTCAATGCTTTCACACCAGGGAATTGAACAGATACCTCCTGAATCTTAATGATAGTCATATTATTCACCTTCTCCCTAAACCAAAAGTTACAAGCATTCAGCTCATTAGACGAAATCAAAAGAACAACAAGATATGATTCTAGCAATCTAATCGTTTAACTGAAGAAACTACTGGATCACCTTTGACAGTGGGGGATCAGCTTGGTAAACACTCTTGTTGGAAAGCGGGTTCCCCCATGGACTCCCCCACCTGTCAACGTAAAGTGATACAATATAACCTGAGAATTAATTCTAAAACAAGGTCCCGCAATGATCATTCAATAGATAAATTTGAACACAATGGTCTTACACATTGTAATATGGAGTTCGTTTTCCTGTATGAATGTTGATCGTTTTGACTTCCATAAACTCGTCTATCGAAAATGTACCCAATTCACGGCCAAAGCCACTTGCCTTGTAGCCACCAGCTGGCAGCTCTGGCACAATGTCGATTAATGTATTCACCCAGACTGAGCCACTTCGCAATGCGCGGGAGACAGTCATTGCTTTATCAATATCCTTGGTCCATACGGAGTTACCAAGTCCATAATCTACACTGTTGGCCAAGGAAATGGCTTCCTCCAGGTTTTGGAATCTTGTAACACTTAACACAGGACCAAAAATTTCTTCTTGAAAAACTTTCATATTTTGATCTACTTGGTCGAAAATCGTAGGTTCAACAAAGCAGCCATTTTGATGTTCTCCACCGATAAGACGGTTTCCTCCGGTCAGTAATCGTGCGCCTGCTTGTTTTGCTGATTCAATGTACGCTAACACTTTGTTTACATGATCCTCGTGAATCAAAGCTCCCATGTCCGTATCTTCGCTTAACGGGTTGCCAACCTTGATTTTTTTCACTTTTTCTACAAGCTTTTCCAAGAAATCATCAGCAATTTTCTCATGGATGAGTAGACGGCTGTTCGAGACACATTCTTCTCCTTGATTAAGCATGAAGCCCAACATCGCACCATCCAAGGCATCCTCTAGATCAGCATCCTCAAACACGATCATTGCGCTTTTTCCGCCCAGCTCCATCGTTACTTTTCGAATATATTGCGCGGAGCGAGCAAGCACTTTTTTTCCAGTTGCGGTGGAGCCAGTAAACGAAATACGATCAATCTCTGGACTGTCGATCATGCTCTGTCCGACAACATCCCCATATCCTGTCACAACATTGATCACACCATCTGGAACACCAGCCTCTTGTGCCAAGCGACTGATTTCCAAAGTAGTACCAGAAGTGAACTCAGAAGGTTTTACCACGGTAGTGCAACCTGTTGCCAACGCGAAAGGTAACTTCTGGCAAAGGACGACGGCTGGAAAATTCCAAGCAGTAATGATCCCTACTACCCCGACAGGTTCTTTAACTACCATTGCGGTGCGTTTTGCTCCTAAATTGGAGTAACTTTGGCCATAGATTTGTTGTGACATGCTGGCAGCATATTCGATCAAAGATATGCACATTTCCATTTCGCCTCGAGCTTCTTTGATCGGTTTTCCTACTTCTTGTGCTTCGATTAGGGCTAACCTCTCCAAATTTTCCCTGACCAACTGAGCGAGTCGATGTAAGATACGTCCTCTTTCAGCACCTGACATGCGAGGCCATGGACCATTTCCAAAAGCAGTTCTGGCCGCAGCGATTGCTTGTTGTGTATCTTCTATCGTCCCCAGGAAAAACTTTGCTACCACCTCTCCCGTGGCTGGGCTTCGACGTTCAATGGTTTCCCCCGATGATGAAGCTGTCCACTCACCGTTAATAAGTTGTTTATATTCTCGTACTGCTACTTCATGAGTCTTCATAAGTACACTCCTTCCCTTTTACGAAAATGAATGATATCAATGAATCTTAAGGTTGGTAATCAAAAGCTACGCGGTAAAGCGCTTCCAAATCCGCTAACGAATTGACACGTGGATTGGGTGGACGGTCTATCGCAGACAGCGAATCTTTCGCCATTTGCGGAATCATATCATCCGTAATTCCAACTTCCCTAAGATTGTTGGGAATCCCCACATCGAGAGACAACTTTTGCACGGCTTTTACAGCAAGCTCGGCAGCTTCTCTCTCAGATAAACCATCTACTTTTTCACCTAACGCTACTGCAATATCGGTAAATTTTTTCGGGTTCGCAATCAAATTGAATTTCATCACATGCGGAAGGAGAATGGCGTTAGCTACACCGTGATGAACAGGGAAATAACCTCCCATGGTGTTTGCCAATGCGTGTACTAATCCCAGTCCGGCAGCAACATCAACGATCCCCGCCATGCACGAAGCAACAAGCATTTGAAAGCGTGCTTCGCGGTCCCCTGCTACTGCAGGTCGTAAGTAACGCCCGATCATGCCAATGACATGGATGGCCATCGAATCGGTTATCGGGTTCGCCCCTCGTGAGATGTAGCTTTCCAAAGCATGGGTTAATGCATCCATTCCCGTTGCGCCGCAGAGTGGGGCCGGTAGATTTTCTACCATTCTCGGGTCTAAATAGGCCTGAGTTGGATACATCTTGTCCGAAAAGACAACAAATTTAAAGTTTCGAGTTGGGTCAGAAATCACAGTTGCGCATGTAACCTCGGCTCCCGTACCCACTGTGGAAGGAACAGTTAAAACCGGTAGTACAGGATTCTGAACGAGATTGGAACCTTCGTAATCAGCGATACTACCACCATTGGTTGCAACAACGGCTACTGATTTCGCAGTGTCTAGAGGACTTCCGCCGCCAACTCCAATGATAAAATCACATTGATGCTGCTGAAAAAACCGATATGATTCCTGAACATTCTGAATAGTTGGATTACTAACAACCTCATCAAAGATGAAATATTCGATCCCCGCATCTTGTAGAGATCGTTCAATTGGTTCTAACAACCCATGTTGCCGTACACCTTTATCGGTTACGATCAATGCCCGCTTCCCATACTGAAGAGCGTTCTTACCAATATTGTCTAACACATGATCTCCCGCAATGATTTCCGTGCCGAAGCTGAACTTGAACATATTTTTCCTGCCTCCTCTGGTATAGTATCAATAGCACCAATACGAATTATTTAATTTCCAAATCATGGTATTTCTGTAGTCCACTCGAAACTCCACCTGCTCCCCAGGCATCGGATAACGTAAAGCCTGATCTGAAGGGATCTGTAGGATCAAGCCCCAATTGATGGACACCCGTGATCCAGGCGCGACCAGAAATGCTTGGAACGATCGCTTGATACGGACCTACTGTGGTTGTTTCAACAATGCGTCCGACAAAATTCGTGTCGAGGATACTCTCATGAACATAGTCTTTTCCTGGCTTTAGAAGACCGCGCTTAGCAAGTACTGCCAATCGGGCGGAAGTAGCTGTTCCGCAGGCGGACCGATCGACGCGACCGGGACTCACGATGGTCGTATTACGTCCGTGCCCACCAACACGTGGCGGCGCCACAAATGTAGTAAAGCTGATCGTATGAATATCCTTGTTCTCAGGGTGAACCACTGGCAATTGCTTAGCTGCTGCCCGTTTGATTAATTCACCAAGGCGAGAAAGCTCGGCCGCTTCTTCAGCCACAATCTTGAACCCAAGCGCTTCCGCATCAACGAATACAAAGAATGCGCCACCGTAAGCCACGTCGACCGTAATCTCACCGATTTCGGGAACAGACACCTTTGCATCGAGATGTGTTGCAAAGGCGGGCGCGTTTGTAAAGGTAACACGCTCACACTTGCCACCCTTGCATTGTGCCTCGACAGGAATTAACCCGGCAGGTGACTCAAGCATGAGATGTGTCACAGGTTCCTGCAGGGGAAGCATGCCTGTCTCAAGAAGAACAGTCACGGTGCACATTGTATTGCTTCCCGACATCGGTGGATAATCGGTTGCCTCCATAATGATAAAACCAGCGTCAGCTCTTGGATCAGTCGGTGGGAGTACGAGGTCCGCATGTAGCGCAACACTTCCGCGCGGTTCAAATAACAGGAAACGCCGGAGCTCGTCGTAGTTCTGCTCTAAGTACATTTTTTTCTCGAACATTGTGCGCCCTGGAATTCCGATGACACCACCCACTACGATACGTGATGGTTCGCCTTCGGCATGGGCATCCACTGTATGAATCATATTAGTCAAACGCATCTTTTTTTCTCCCCCATTCCGTCTAAGGTCCCTCAAATCCTACTTGCAAAAAAGTGCTACCTATCCAGTTAGATTACGGAAACGGAAACCTTACACAAATCCAATTCATATGGTGTCACCCCCTTTCATTTAATCGATTAGATTATGAAAAAAACTACTACTTTCATTCTGATATACCCATAAGGCTACTACTATTTAATCGATTAAATCAGTAATGATCATGAAACATATCGTGCAATTCTAAAAAATTGCGCCCCATTATTTTTTGTCAAAACATGAGAAACACTCTCTATTTATTGACATGTTTTACGAACAATCAACCGGGTGGGCAGCACTAATTCTACTGGTTCAGTCACCTCAGGATGTGTTAATCGATTGATTAAGATTTGGACTGCATGTTGGCCAATTTCGTAATTGGGTACTCGTACACTTGTAAGTCCGATCCTTCGTGTTTCAGCAAAAAACTGGTCTTCAAAACCAATGACGGAAAAATCGGTAGGGACGTTAAATCCCATATCTTCCACAGCATCCATTACAGCCAGTGCAATAACATCACTTATACAAACGAATGCAGTTGGTCTCTTTTCCTCAGATAGCTTGATCATTTCCATCACAACATTGTATGCCAGGTGATAGTCGTCCTCGGTAGGTCGAATCCATTCTTCAAGATTTGTTATTCCTGAATTTTTCATCGCTTTAACAAATGTCTCTTTTCTATCGTTACTTACCGAACAGCCATTCATACCGGTCAACATAGAGATTTTTTTATGTCCAAGTGACTGAAGATATCTTACAGCAGAGGTCATTCCACCTACATTATCTTCAAAAACAGAATCAGCCTGGATACCGTAAACACGTCGGTGTGCAAAAATAATCGGATAACCTTCTTCAATCAGATCCTGAACAATATCACTATCACTTTGCAAGGTACTTGCAAAAATGAGTCCGTCTACTTTTCCTTCTCTGATATGAGATACGGCACTTAAAATTCGACTTCTTTGTACGTTCGTGTTGAAAATAATGATAGAATACCCGGCTGCTTGAGCCGCATCCTCGCATCCTTTTGCTAGCTTCGGGTAAAAGGGGTTGGTAATATCAGAAAGTACTAAACCCAGAGTCTTCGTTGATTTTGCTCTAAGGCCCCGAGCTACCGCATTCGGAACATAGTTAAGTTCTTTGATCGAACTCAGTACACGTTCCCGGCGCTCTGGGCTTACAAACCTTGTATTGTTTAATACATAAGAAACAGTAGCCACTGAAACCTTAGCGTGTTTAGCAATATCTTTTATTGTTATCATTGTCATTCACTCCTGCCAACAGAACACTCTTCCAAGGAGGTTTATAGATCTTATAATCAATCTTAACTAAAAACTCGGAAGGTCTCGTAGCTTCTTTTTCTCGTCATTTAAACGATTAGTTTTTCCCTCGAAAACATATTACTATCATTTTTTAGAAAATTCAATATAGTTTTTTAAATTTAATATCCACCTTCTATAACGAAGACGGGAGATTTATTGAACCTGGAAGTGGTTCTGAACCCCTATTCATACAACGGCCCCGAGCAAACTGGTGGAAAAGATGCTTCCTACCGAACAGAATGTACTTCTTTTTTTAGAGAGCTAGTCAGGATATGAGCTTTAAAGCATACAGATATCAATTTATCTGCAAAGCAAAAGTTTTCATGACAAAGGGCGAATCGTCTCTAACAGAAATTCGCCCTCTCCTTTCTTCTTGCCATCCATTCAGTTGTCGATCTGAATATACCTTGCATTGATTTAGCAGCAAAGGCAAAATGCCGAGCACCACAATTTTTCCGCCAGAACAAGCATGAGATTCAGGATCTATCTTTCTTCCTCCTCTTCAAAATCAAATATATTTTTATTTACTAACTCAACTTTCGCACATAGGCGCACCTAAACAAACCTTGATATAGCTAGGAAGTGTACGGAAAAACTGTTTGACTTGACATACGAGTGTTTCTGTTTTTTTAATCTGAGTTACCATTGATTCTACGAGTGACCATAATTGGAGAAAAGCACTCTTAAAATCCATGTCTTTTACTTCATCGCATAGCAAATAAAACAGTCCGCCAATGGTTTTACCGTCTGCTTCTTTGCGAGATTCCCAAGCAAGAAAGATATATCGGGCAAAAACAATGGTGGTGTGGCTAATCAATAAATCATAACAGCGACCTTGGAACTCCTTCGCTAGCTGTAAGGACGATTTCACCACTTTGAAGAACGTCTCGATTTTCCAACGCATTCCATAGATCCGTACGATTTCTCCTGCTTCAAGCGTGCAGTCTGTGCTGAGGATGGTGAGCCATTCTCTTTTCTTGTTCCGATTCTTGACGAACACAATCTTTGCTGGTAGTCCGTTGCCAATCGTGACAAGAATAGAACCTAGAAGCTCACCATTTGTACGCTGCTTAGAGCTTCGCTGAAATAACTCCGACAACGTCAACTGCTGATTTTGGTAAAGATAACGTTGCTTCAATTGCTTCACCATGCCAATGACATGAATTCCATTCTTGCAAATCTCTTGGATGAGAGGATGATGGGTAAACCACGTGTCCATAAGAACGTAGTCAGCTTCAAATCCAGCTTGCAGGGCATGTTGAATCATGGCAGAGACCGCATCTGGTTTGCTTTGCAGGGCTTCTTTTCGTCTCTTGTAACCATTGGTTCGCTTGTCGATATCTCCACGAATTCCTTGCAGACGATTCTCTTCTTTTCTTGAACTGAGCAAGGAAAAATCAATAGGCAAAAAGGTAAAACCGTCTGACCATCCAAGCGTCAACATCTGAAATCCTTTCACGAACTTCCCTGTTGTATGGTCATGAACACGAGCAAGCAACTCCAGTGACTTGCTTCTCGAACGGGAGAAGACAGAATCATCCACGATAAACACACAGACGCGGTTTTCAGAGGTGAGAGGACGAATGGAGCGAATCAAGGAGGCACTGAAGGAATACAGAAACGCTCGCCAGTTGTAGCGAGGATGGTTTAAAAATCGATACACAGCGTCTTTTCCAGGCAAGTCACTTCGCTTTTCGCTTTCGAGTAAACGAAACCAGTTTTTATGTTGAAACACGAGTAGAAAGATGATGCGAAAAAGCTCCAAACAAGAGTAGCCAAGTCCTTTTGTGATACCGCCTTTTCGTAAGTGTGTTCCGATTTTTAGCAGAGAAAATGACTGTAGCAAACTATTTTGTAGTTGCTCATGGGATGGTTTTTTCGTTATCATAGAAAAAGACACCTTTCTGTGAGTAGATTATTGGTCGTACTTTAATTCTACCAAAACAGAAGGTGTTTTTCTTTTGTCTGAAAACGAGTCAAGCCGTCTTTATAAACGAGGGTACAGCCTTACTCCTAAGAGCTTGATCCGTATTTTGGACCTGCGAAAGTTGAGTTACTAATCTATGAAAATATTGATCCAGCTGCGCTAAGCTCACCCGGTTCGGATCTTTACGCCACCATGCACTTAAAGCAACCATTGCGGACACATGAAATTCTGCTAACAAGTCTTGTGGGATATCAACCGTTTTGGAATGTTGGATGAATGTTAATGAGTCTTTCTTCAATAGCCGCATGGAGTAAGTCATCATGCAGCCAAAGAAAAGCTCATCACCTTGCTGCGCACGAACCAACTTATGGGACTCCGAGCCTTCAAAAAATTGGTTGGACCAAAAAAACGGCTTTAAAATCCTTTTTTCTAATGGAAGATCCCAGTATTGCTCCATCAATTGATTCAGCCCATACTCCAGCAACCTGAATTTGTCATCGAAATGCTTATACAATGTAGAGCGATGAACCATTGCCTTTTCGCAAATTTGATCTACCGTAATTTTTGAAAAAAATATCTTTTCTTCCGTCATGAGATCAAACAAGGCTTTCCATAACATTTGCATGGAGCGACGTTTTCTCAAATCCACTCGATTGCCCCTCCGTTCCTCTCCATTTCTCAGACATTTATCTGATTCTGTTTCCTAACTACCCAAAATAGAGGTATTGAATATTATTTACCAAGAAAATTTTCACTAAAATGAGAACGAATCAACATACATTAGTACGAAAGGAAGAACACTCACATGAACTTGCATTTACAGAACGTGAAGCGATTGCCGATTACGGTCGCCCTTATGGTGGGAGCGTTTGTGGCAACATTAAACGAAACCTTGCTAGGCAATACCTTGCCAGTGCTGATGGGAGAGCTTCAGGTCGACGCCACCACCATACAATGGCTCACTGCAGCATACTTACTCGTTGTCGGAACACTCATTCCCGTAACAGCTTTCATTCAACAATGGCTTACGACCAGACAACTTTATTTCACTGCGATGCTTACTTTTTTAATAGGAACGATCATTGCCGCAATTGCACCTAATTTTTCTTTCTTATTAGTCGGTCGAGTGATTCAAGCCCTTGGTACGGGACTTATCATCCCGCTGCTAATGAACACCTTGTTAATTATTTATCCTGCTGAAAAACGAGGTTCGATTATGGGAGTGCTCTTTTTGATATTTACATTCGCTCCTGCTATTGGTCCTACACTTTCAGGAATGATTATCAGTGCTTTGGATTGGCGCTGGCTGTTTTATACGATTATTCCAATTACTTTGATTTCCATTATTGTTGGGTATTATTATCTTGTAAATGTGTCGGTGATCACCAAGCCCAAAGTTGACATACTGTCAATTGTTTTATCGACATTAGGTTTTGGTGGTGTTGTATATGGTTTTAGTACGACAGGAAATGAAAGCTGGTCAAATCCACAAGTTTATTTGTCAATCATAATTGGCAGCTTTTCCTTGATTCTATTTGCGATTCGTCAACTGCGCATTTCGAATCCGATTTTGGAATTGCGCACGTTCAAATTTCCGATGTTCTCTCTCTATTTTGCTGATGATTATCGTGATGATGTCAATGTTCGCAACAACAACATTATTACCGATGTTTTTGCAAAGCGTTTTACTTGTGAGCGCTTTTCATTCGGGACTCATCATGCTGCCTGGAAGTGTCGTCAATGGAATGATGTCACTAATTGCAGGGAATTTGTTCGATAAATTTGGTGCCAGAGTCATTATTATTCCTGGCCTGTTGATTGTCAGCATTGCATTGTATTTCTTTACTTGGTTCACACTTGAGTCGACAGCCATGCAAATCATTATTACGCACTGCCTATTAATGTTAGGGGTAGCGCTAGTCTTAGTACCAGTCCAAACCTATGGACTGAATCAAATTACGCCTGAGTATTACACACATGGATCTGCTATTTTCAGTACGCTGCAGCAGGTTGCCGGAGCCATTGGCACATCATTATTTATCGCTACCATGTCTGCCCGCTCCCAAAGTCATTTGGCGCAGTCCATCGATCAAAATGATGTAACCGTACAATTGACTGCATCAGTTGCTGGTTATAGCGACACGTTCATGCTTGGTTTCGTCATTTCTATCATTGCGGTTGTGGTGTCTCTATTTCTGAGAAAAAAAGCGAAAGAAAAACAAGCACATTAATCTCTTCCTCTATTTTCAGGACTGCTCTGCGTAACAAGCAGAGCAGTCTTTCAAAAAATGAAAAGCGTGAGACTTAGTATTCTCACCATGAAAAATCCCCTCCAAGATCAACAGTAAATGTCATTCTTTTACTGTCACTCGGATGGGATAATATCATCATATCGAAGTCCCTTGTCGAAGTGAATCGAACATCGGGATTTATTTCATTCTATGATTTCGTCTCATTATTCACTACGTAATGAAGTTGAACAATTTGACCGAAGCGTTTTGTCTCTGTCAGGGAAAGCTTCAATTCCGGATTATCCCCTTTAAACAGAGGGATCCCTTTACCTAACATCGTTGGCATGATAGAGATGATAAACTCATCAACCAGTTTTCCTTTTAAGAGAACATCAAGAATCTCGGCTCCACCAACGATCCAAATTTTGGAGCCTTCTTGTTCTTTCAATTTCTCGATGAACCCTACCACATCTTCGGTTACAAAAGTAACGTCTGGACTCGGCTCATGTTCGGAGCGTGAGAACACATAGCACTTCTTACCTGGGTAGGGAAATTGATCAGCTAATTCAAAAGTATGCTCATATGTTTTGTTTCCCATCAAAACTGTGTCAATCGTATCATAAAATTCGCTGTAACCGTTATCTCTCTCTCCCTCTGCTTCATAAAGCCAATGAATATCTCCGTTTTCTCGCGCAATATACCCGTCAAGTGTTGCTGCAATGAATAATACGACAGGACGTTTCAATTCGATCTACTCCTTTATTCATGTTGAAATTGTTATTTGGCAAACATCAATTCCTTGCTGCCTATTTAATCATAGCATTTAAATATGTCATCATATGTCATATTAAAAAAGTAAGTAAAGTTTACCCAGCGGTACGGTACAGTATGTATCTCATTGTTATTACAAAACATTTCTCAACCATAAGAGGAGAATAAACTCATAGAAAATAAATAGGGCTTAGACTAGGTATAATAAGTCTACGCCCTATTTTTACATGTATTTCGGCTTAATCCCCTTTTAAATAAAGAGGGAATATTCTTCAGAAGGTTTCTGCCGCTTTAGCCGCTCTTTCCATTCCATCTTGAATAAGATCTGCTGCTTTATCCGGGAATTGATTGTGGCCTTCCACGATAACTGTTGTAAGGTCTTTTATACCAAAGAAATTCATCATGTTTTTTACATAATTTACAGATATTTCTAAATGGGCTGTAGGTCCTTCGGAATAGACACCACCTCTTGCATTTAAAAGAGCAACTTTTTTGTCAGAGAGTAAACCAATTGAACCTTCTGAAGTATATCGGAAAGTTTTACCCGCTTGACATAAATAATCGAAATACGTATGTAACACAGCAGGTACGCTAAAGTTCCATAGAGGAAACGCAAATACAACTTTATCAGCTTCGAGAAATTGGTTTAGATACTTATTCACATTATCGGTGGCTTCTTTTTCTTCTGAATTCAATTCCATCTCTTTCGCCAATTTAAAAATACCGTTAAGTGTATTTGCATGATAATAAGGTAAATTTTCTGAAAACAGATCGAGCTCGATAATCTTATCTTCAGGATGGGACTTTTTATAACTATCAAGAAAAGCCTTATAAAGTTTTACACTAACAGCCTGTTCGATTGGACGGAAATTTGCTTTTACAAATAAAACGGTAGACATCAGAATCCTCCTCAAATAATTCAACCATTATTACATACGATTCACTCGAATCTGATTTATAGGGATACTATCGTTAATCTAAAATTTCATTTATATCACATCTCCACTTTTAAGATACCAATAGTATAATGATTTAATTATGACATCCTTTGTCATATAAATAATATTTTTTGAATAATTCCATTAAAACGGTAAATATGATAGAAAGGTTTCTGTTTTACGAATCTTACAAAACTATGAGAATTGACAACCAAAGAATTATTACATGAGCAAAAAATTCCCATGACAAAGGGCGAATCGTCTCTAACAGACTTTCGCCCTCCCATATCTTTTGCCAACAGCGTTTTAGATCTTCGACCAGTTCAATCTTCGTAGGAGTATAAAAAGAAATATTCAGAGTTAGATATGATATCGACTTTTAAATTCGAAAATCTCATCAACAGCTTGGTGATACCCACCTGATCGTTGAAAGGATTCCCTTATATTTGTAACAGCTTTCTGGAAAGATGTATGGTTTAACACATGATCTACGGTTTCACGTAAATGATTTGCAGTCAAGCTTTGCATTTGTAATGTAATGCCTGCTCCGATATTGGCAACTTGCCCGGCAATAATTGGCTGATCCGCGCTTTGTGGGATTACAATGAGCGGAACCCCGTAATAGAGACCTTCGCTGGTACTGTTCATTCCACCATGTGTAATAAATAATTTCGTATATTTTAGTATATCAGTTTGTGGAACATAATTTTTTACAATGAAGTTTTTCGGAATTTCTCCCAAATCAGAAATTTGAACTTTATTCCCAATAGACATGACAAAGGTATGATCAGTGTGCCCAAATGCCTCAAAACAAAGCTTATAGAAATAAATCGATTGGTTAACGACAGTACCCAGTGAAATGTAAATGGGGTTTTTTCCCTTGATTGCAGTAAGGTCGAAGTTTTCCTGCGTGAATCGGGGGGAGATGGATGGACCTACAAATTTGTATGTTTGGTCGAATGCTTCTCCAAAATGTAATCAAAATGCTCTCCTTTGATCTGCTCAAGAACGCTAGGTATGACGATATCTGCCGTATGTAAAAGACCGATGATTCTTTCGAGTAAATAATTTCTCCCACCTGAGATAAACGCTTCTATAAATTTTTGACCGTCAAATGTACGTACAATAGCTCCCGTCTTCTCCATACGCTCTCGAAAAGCTTCTATCGTAAAGTACACTACCTCCTCTCCACGCGAGACAAGCTCTTGCACCACTCCAATTGTTGGATTGATATGTCCTTCTGATCCACCATTAATAAATTTCTGTTTGAAAAACGATAAAAGGCCCTCTTTAACGAAGAGGGCAACGGGAACCACTTTTATTGTACGGGTACGGCAGCTTGTCCTTGAACCACCTGATACATTCCGCCAAGCGTTTTGAGCGTTGTTTGTGAAGCAGGCTCCAATGGGTAGAATCCCTTTTTGACCATCCATTGCCATACGTCATAAGCATGGCGCGAACTCATTCGAAACGCATCCTCTAAAAAGCTTCTGACCTCCGGATTGCTCATCTCCATTGCTGCCCATGCATATTCTCTTCCCGCTCGTTTCAATGTGAGCAAATAAGCTGTAGCGATTTCCCGATCATTAAATTGTTGAACACTGGTTCTGGGCGTAACCGGAGAAGGGGTGACTGGTGCTATCGTAAATGACTGCAGCACAGGCTGAAGATCTGGAACAGGCAGTTTTGACGTGGCCCCCTCTGCCTTGCCCAAGTATTCCGCTTTCATGTTGTAATCCTGGATATGAAATGGAAAATGTTTTTGAATGATCGATTTCAATTCTGTATCTTGAACTTGATTCAGAAAGCAAGCCATGTTTGTGATTGAATTTACACAGCTTAACGCCAGTTCATGCAGATCCTGAACCTCATGGGCTGCCAGTTGCATAACCGTCAATTCCCCCTATCAGTATGATTTCCAAACAACCATTAGCATGTACGAAAAACCACTCTGTATGCACCTTTTGGTGAGATTTCGCAATACTTGAGTGGTATTGCCTCACTGTCTTTCGGTCAGTTTTTCTTGTCGATCACGCAGGAAACATAGGCAAACAAATGCGGCAAGAGCAAGTCCTCCACTTGCGGTTAAAGAGGCGGAAAACGCCCTTACATAGTCTGACAGGACAGCACTGGCCAAAGACTGTCGCAGTGAAGCCGAAAACAAAATACTGATCAACGCTACTCCTAACGAATTGGCCAAATACATACACGTATTAAACAAGCCTGAACCTGTCCCTGCATCCTTAATCGGTACTGTACCCAGTATGACTCGGGTGAGAGGCGTTGTGACCAGTCCGAGTCCCAGACCATAGACAAGTAAAAGCACAATGTATCGAATATGCAGCAGATGTATCGCATCAATATGCAGCAACACAACGAATAAAAAGCAGCAGATCCCCGTTACCAAAGCGCCTATTTTCAGCACAACCACCCCCCATCTACTGACAATTCGTGATGATAGCAGGGAAGTCAGGAAAAAACCGCTGCCCAAAGGCAGAAAAGCGAGACTAGTGGCTTGTGCATCGTAATGCAGGCCGAACTGCAAATAATAAGTTAGGATAAAAAAGAAGGAGAACATGCTGAGATAGATTAAAACAACTGAAGTCATCCCCACCCTGAATAAACGTTGTTTGAAAATAGTCAAATCAACAAGCGGGGCCCCACCCCGTTTTTGTTTTCGAATTTCGACTACGATAAAAGCAAGTAGCAGCAGAAGCGATAGGATTAGACAACCCCATATCCAAAGCGGCCATCCCTGCTTTTGCCCTTCTGACAAAGGATAAACCAACAGAAATAACCCACTCACGATTAAGACGGTACCGATCCACTCGATACTTTGCGTCCGCCTGCCGCGCGACTCCGGTAGAATCGGCAAACACAGAAGAACAAGAATGCCAAAGGGAACATTGAAAAAAAATACCGTTCGCCAACCAAGATCAAACCCGTTCCAATGGACAAGAATTCCTCCCAGGATGAGGCCGAATGCGAACCCGAATCCGAGCAATGCGCCGTAAACACTGAAAACGAGACCTTTTTCCTGCGGTAGAAAATTGACCTGCATCATGGACAACACCTGAGGCTGAATGAGTGCCGCAGCCAGCCCTTGCACAATCCGAATGGCAATCAGAAGAGTTGGATTCGAAGTTAATCCGCCTAGCATTGCCATGAGCGTAAACCCGCTCACCCCGATAAGCAGCAGCCGCTTTCTGCCGTATATATCACCAAGTTTTCCGCTGACAATGAGTGCTACAGCCAGACTGAGGGAAAAGCCGGTGACAATAAGCTGTGCATCTGAAAAACTGGCGTTCAGACTGTTCTGTATAGATGGAAGCGCGACCTGAATCATATAGGTGTTCAATGAATTAAGCAATATTGGGAGTAGAATAACCGCAAGCGCATACCAACGTCGCGGATCAACCTGCTGCTCCAGTTTTTCGTCTGCTAGTAATGAAGTCGATGGATAATTAGGCATTTTCATTTCCGCCTCGTCGTCTATTTGCCTCTCTCGCTCATCCGATTTGCTTTCGTCAAACAATCTATGATAATTTTCATTCACATTGATTTTTTTCTCTACCTGTTGAGGGAGATTCTCGCCTTGTTCAGGGAATAAAAAAACTTCAAGCATTTAGGATCAATCGTTCGTTCCGAATGATAGCCTGCGTGCTTGAAGCCTCAGCTAGTTCAAACCATTCTGCTGTCTGTTTCGCTCCAAATCCAGTTGGTTGATACGTTTAACATATTCGCTTGGATTGCAGCCATAATGCTTGCGAAAGGCTGTCGTGAAATTGCTGGCGTTGCTATAACCGACTGAAGCAGCGGTTTCCCCGACGTTCAAACCCGCTACTTCCATATACCAAAGTGCTTTCTCCATCCGTAATTGACGCACAAGCTCAAAGATCGTCGCGCCAAATAATTCGCGGAATCCCTTTTTCAGCTTGAATTCATTCATTCCAACCTGCTTGGCTAACTCACGGATAGATAACGGATGTTCGAAATGATGTTGCACCAGCTCGCGGGCTTGCTGCAATTTGGCAATATCATCACGGCGAAGCAGCATGCTTCCGCCAACAGAACCGTAACCATCTGATTGACCAAACAATGCGATATATTCAAGTGCTTTACTTTCTAAATATAGCCGTTTCATCGTTCCTAGATGTGTGCAATGAATCATATCGGAAACGCATTTTTGGATGGCCGGAGTGTCTGGGTAACGATCAATATTTCCACGATGATGTCTAAGCCATGTTTCCATTTGCTGTTTCTCCGTCAAATCTCCGGCATAATGCAGCAGTTCGTCCGGAGTGAGCCTTATTTCCAGCCTCTAGGAAAGTAACATTGCCTGTTTGTATACTCGTATGGCTTTTCTTGCCGTTCCATTCGCAATAGATTTCGCCGCTTACGCAATAACTCAATTCGAACAATTGGCAGGATTCCTGGATCTGAAGCTTCATATCTTGTTCGAATGTAATATCCGTCATCATGATCTCCATACCAGGACGAATCCGCGTCCTTGTTATGCTTCATTTACCTATATGCGAAGGAATGGTAAGCCTTTGTTCCCATGTGCTTTGCAGAACGTGTCCCTCTACCATTCTCGTAAATTGATCAAATAGATCATGAATTTTGGTAATATTTAAAGTCATCATACTAATCACCTTCTTGACATTTTACCTGATTGCATTGTACTCTTCCCCAAGATTTATTTTCAACAACATCATCGGCTATTTTGCAAACTCATTCGATATCGTACTCACGAGAACAGGTACATTCGTCCTATACCATGCGAATTTTCCATTTTCTTTTGCTAGACTTGAAACCCCTACTCCAATTCCACCGTCTACCTTCATCTTGTAAATGATAGGCGACTCTCCATCTCTTTCTTTGATTGAAAGAATATCACTTTCGATTAATCCTTCTTTTTGAATACCCTGTTTTATTGCTTCAGTTGGCGTATCAAACCACGAAAGATATAAATAGAACCACGGGATTTCGCTCTTTCTATTAAAAATAGTTATTATCCCAAACCTAAATTAGACAACTTTTTTAATCAAATACATATGCTGTTTTCAGGAGGTGGTCACAGTGGCACGTAGATGTTTTTGTCGGGGGCGATGCTCTAGTGATTGTAAATGTGGGTGTAACAGACGTAAGAGTTAGAAAATGTATATGGAAATAGAAATATTCCCTTTCCAAGGAGGGGTATATGCTCTTACTAAACATGCTTTTTCTCTGCTTGTTAACGTTTGCTGGCATCTTCTATATCCACAAGAATCGGACCGAGCTATCCTGTATGGACGGAATGATTATGGCCATGTCGATTGGAGCAATGTCGAGTGTTTCCCTGGGAATGAATATTGAGGCTTATCTCGTTGGGAATCTGACTCTTTCGACAATTGTCTCTATCACTATTGGTATGATTGCTGGATATATAACGGGTCATTTTGTCTCACTGATGGCGTCCATCGAAGGCGTGATGGCGGGAATCATGGGCGGGTTAATGTCACCCATGTTGGCTGCTATGCTCAGTAATCCAATCGCTATGATATGGTTTCTGGATATTGCTTACCTTCTCGTTATGATCATGATCATTGCACTGGTAAAGGAAGCCAGACAAGCATTTCTTGAAGAACGCAGCAAAGAGAAAGGTACCTAAAGCCCTCTTCAGCCCACAAAAAGAGTTAACTTTCGTTAGCAGACTTACAAATGAGTTTGGCGTATGTTGGATATGCCCGTTGTAAAGATCTTCTTATCCGTTGATGGAACGCCGTGTGCGATGAAAGTCGCCCGCACGCCAACTCCGTATCCTCCGGGCTATCAGATGCAGGTTACGTTTGTGCCTGGTGCGGTAAAAGATCGAAGCGAAAATGTTAAGGAAGGAACCCCAATTACCACAATGAAGTAATGCCATCAACGGCCCTCGGGAAAACCCGGGGGTATTTTTACTGAAGAATTCGCTTCCTTATTTCCAGCAAGTATAACCTTCCGTAATAAGGCGGTCGCTCTTCTGTAAAGAGGCTGCGATAGATGTTTCCTAATCATCCGGCACCGATTGCCACAACTGATACGCTCAGGTTCGACTGTGACGCCACAGCTGCTTTCGACAGTAACGGTGGAAATCAAGCAATCTCTATTTTCTCTTTTACTTGATAAAAAAAGTACAGAAATAAAGTATTAGACCGTGAAAATCATGTAGTAGAATGAGAAAATAACGTAGTAAACTCTCGCGAAGACCAAAACGAATACGCAGGTAAAATTTCTCCATCTGATTGATATGCTAATATAGATAGGGACAAAACAAAAATGGAAGGAAGAAACGTATGAATGCATCTGAAGAAAAAAAGAAAATCAATCATAAAAAATTATCAATAAGAAATATTGTCAAAAGGGGCTTATTTATTACGATTGGTGCCATTATTATGGCTTACGGGTTAGAAGCTGTATTAATTCCAAACAATATAATTGACGGTGGAGTAACGGGCTTATCCATGATATTAAGTCATGTAACGGCTATCAACCTTAGTTTATTTTTAGTAATTTTAAACTTACCTTTCTTTTTCTTAGGATATAAGCAAATAGGTAAAACCTTTGCAATTAGTATGTTATATGGAATTATAGCTCTTTCTGTGGCGACTTCTTTCATGCATGATATAAAACCGATCGTAGACAATGAACTGCTGGCAATTGCTTTCGGTGGCTTAATATTAGGATTAGGAGTCGGCTTAACCATTAGAAATGGTGGAGTTTTAGATGGAACGGAAACTTTAGCGATATTAGTTGAGAAGAGGTTGCCATTTTCTGTCGGTGAAATCATCATGTTTGTTAATGTGATTATTTTCGCAATAGCAGCTTTTGTGTTCTCTTTAGAAAATGCTTTATTTTCGATGCTTACTTATTATGTTGCCTTTAGAACAATTGACGTTGTAGTAAAAGGTTTGGATGATATGAAATCCGTTTATATCATAAGTGATAATACCACTGAGATTGCGGATGCAATTACTGAGCGGTTAGGTCGAGGGGTAACCTTTTTACACGGAGAGGGTTCGTATAGTGGTGAAGATAAGCGTGTTATTTTATGCGTCTTTACAAGGTTAGAGGAAACAAAGTTAAAAGATATTATTCGAGAATTAGATCCACAAGCATTTATTATTGCTACGGATGTATCGTCAGTTCATGGTGGTCGATTTAAGAAAAAAGACATTCATTAATAAAAATCGAATTGGAAGACGTTTTGAAAACTACACGTAGCTTCTTCAATTGTAGGGATCGATCATCAATAAAACAGCGGCAGTCATGAAAAAACTCATTTCCTACATTATCAAACGTCGAATAAGGACCCCTTTCGTTTGAGGTCCTTATCCAAGGAAGTGTATATCATTTTGTTATCAAGATTACGAGTTACTCTGTGCCTAGAAAAGCATATTTGTATAGGATGTTATACAAAGCTAGAGCCGGCATCGATTGCTGCTAACAAATAGGTTGCAGAGATTTTCTCGACAGCCTAAAACTGTCAATGACGGTCCCATTTTAGACGATTTAGGTTTTAGTAAAGTTCGGAAGAATCCCTCTCTCCGCGAATCATATCCGTAATGGCTACATAAATGTTTGGAGGGTACTCGGCAATTCTATGACAAAGGTATAAGTACCACTCTACACCGTAAGTAAGATAAACCCGAACAGGCAACCCCTCATCTTTTAGTTTTTTGCAAAGGTCGGGACGAATGCCGTATAGCATTTCAGCTTCCACATTGGGGTTTTGCAAATAACCACGCTCAATGATTTGTTCATGTATAGCATTATCATGGGAAGCAATTGAAACCTGGTGACTGGCTTTCACACATAAGTCCAGCAATTCGAGGTAACGTTGATCCAGCTTTGCTGAACGAGGAATACAAATATCTGACGGCTCTTGGTACGCCCCTTTCACGATCCTAATTGCTCCAGGGTAATTTAGTAATTCATTAAGATCTTCAAGTGTTCGATGCAATTGAGCTTGAAGCGTAACCCCTACGTTGGAATAATCCACAACGACTCTTTTGTAAATCGCAAGGATTTGATCTGTTTTAGCTGATTCCTCCATACTAATCATGAGAGAAAGACCCTGGGATTGTGCTTCTTTTGCCATTTCCAGCAGGTTTTGATAGGCAAGTTCAGGCTCAACCGCTAAACCGATATGAGATAAATCAAGCGAAATCCGAGCACGTAGTTTTCGATCTCCACATTCTTTCATCAATGCTACAAACTCATTTTTGACCCGGACGCACTCTTCTTTGTTTATCGTGTTTTCACCGATGAATTCCAGAGAAATGCGGTATCCCTTATGAATAAGTTGATTACCAACAGATATCCCGTCTACTCTTAAATCACCTGTTACAAATCGTTTAGCTGCACTTTGAAATAACGGATACAGTTCAGGAGATTGTTGAATGTATTCTTTTATTTCTAAATCTCGAGCAATGGATTTCAATGAATCTGCAAATTGCTTTTCAATTGATGGAAGAACCAAGAGTACCCCTCATTTCGTTATCATTTTTATTTTTATCATAGCTAGCGTCAGGTAGGTTCCTACATAAGTTGCCAGATGAATGTTTCATGCAGAATTAGAGCGGTAGCCGTAATGGTAATCACAGGTTCAAGATACCTTCTCCTAGAACCATGTGTATTATAGCATTAGATAATAAGGAGATTCTTGTATGATGTTGCTCAGAGTGGCCAGAGACGAAACGCTTTTCTCAGTGGTAGAATGCTAGTTGAAACGAAAAACCTTCCGCTTCCGAAACAATAAGTTTAAGAAGTCCTAGACTGCCGCTGTTTGTCTGTATCTATTCATAAATATAAATCCTGTTATTCATTAATTAATTCAAACAACTCGACAATTAAAATGGTATCATCAGTTAATTCTACGCCAATATCTTTCCAAGCGAATATATGGTCCTCTTGAAATTGAGTGACATCGTCCCCGTTTCCTTCTCCTTGCACAAGCCTTATATCAGGGTTTCCAAATGTAGTTTCAAAAACTTCCTTCAGTCTCACATTACATCTAGGATTATCATTCTTATCATAGACAGTTAAAATTTCACCAACTGGCTCGTATGTTTGCTTTAATTCTTCTGCGGAATATTGTTCTTTAGGAGCACAAGTAGCTGTTTTTTCCCCTTTAAGAATCTGCTGAATTAACATTTCACCAATGCCATTATCTTCTTCCCAACCAAAAATCATTTTGTACTTATGTATTGTAATTTCAGACATTTAATTTCCTCCAAAAGTTGTTAATTTGTTCTGTATCAAAATCCCATCATTCGATATTTATTACGAGAAAAAGTAGAGGCTTACTAACGCCAATCATGTGGCAATAGTTCTTTCAGCGTAACAATGATCCCATGATCCACCATTACTTCTGTGTTTACGTTATCACTATGTATTTGGCTGATAAATTCACGACATCGTCCACATGGTGGCATAATTTTCCCCTGGCTCCCGACTGCAATCATTTTTAACACTCGATTTTCACCTTGCGTTATCATTGTTGCAGCCGCAGCGTGTTCTGCACAAAACCCCATAGAACAAGCAGTATCGATACAAACTCCTGTATATATATTGCCGTTTTCAGATAGAAGCGCTGCTCCAACTCCTCCAGCACTCGCATATTCCGAAAGCTTCCGTGCATTTTTCACAGCGTTTGCCTTCCTGTATAGTTCATCAAATGTCATCTTTATTCACTTCTCTCTCCCGTATTGTCTACATCATAGCTTAGGGTTTCCCTAACTTCAGTCGCTGTGCAATTTCCAATATCGAGATGTCTGAAGAAAGAGCAAACTTCCTTAGACATCTCCTGCAATCCAATTAAAAAGGAATAGCGTTCGCTATTTCATTAAGTCATTTACGCATGTGATGTAAGTGGCATTAATAAATGTTTCACTTCTTCTTTTAACACTGGGCGAACAAACAACGTATCATCCGTCTCTGTGATCAAAGCAGACTGGATGTTCTCATTGTCACTGTCAGGCATAAAGTAAAAATGTACCACCTCCGTCGCATCAGATACCAGATGATTGACAACGATCTCTAAATCGATCGGCTTTTTACTCACGATATCAAAAACGTGCAACTGATTGTCTTCTTGCTCAAATAAGACAATCGCCTCCTCCTCCTCGATGTAATAAATCGCATCACGAAAAACTAGAATTAAGAAAAACATCAATAGACCCTCGCTATCCTTCACACCTAATCTCGACGATACAGGAATTCTTTCAACCGCAAACTCTTTCATCAACTCAAAATCAGACTCGTCGTCGACATCCAACTTGCGCAGAGTGGATTTTTGAACGACTTGCTTTTTCAAATCTGCAACTTTCAAGCTGAAACTGCTTTCCTGAACCTTCTCAAAGCCGAACTTCGGATAAAAATCTAGCACCGTATTATTCGCAAACAAATAGATATAATCATAATCCTTTTCATATTTATTGATGATATGGTTCATCAGTTTAGCTGACAATCCTTGTTGACGATAATCCGGATGCGTCATCACCGTACCCACCTGAATTACCTTATATTCCTTGCCGTAGGACGTCACGACCATCTTCGTGATAGAAGCATTAGCAATGATCTGATCCCCGTCCACATATGAATAACAAATGTAATTGTCATTCCAGCAACTCTTGTTATTCCATTCTTTAAAATCTAGCTCAAATATCTGCGTTGCGAGTTCTAAAAAGCTCTCCTTATACTTTTCGATCTGCTTGTAATCACTAATGAATTGATAGTTACTCATGATAAATCCTCCATTTCTTTACTTTCATTGATTCATTTTTTGAAGTAATCGGTTACTATTTTTTCAGCAATCACCTCCTTTAAGTTGGTCGAGAGCTATATTCAAGCGTCACTTCCTATAAAAACGAAAAATAAGACAAAAAAAGACCACAAGAAGATTACTCTTCTCATGGTCAAATTTCCGATTGTTATAAATAGACCTATTCCGAAAGAATAGATATCATGAAATAACATGAAATTTGATTTGATAGATATAATGTCTTCTAACCGCAGTTTGCAAAAGGGTATAGGGAAAAAAACTAAGGCTATGGCCTTAATTTGACCTTTTACAATATAAAATTCATTTGAATTTTATTTAGCGATTAATAAGCTTCATCATACCCAATCAAAACCTCTTTTCAAATGATTTATGTACAACTATATATTAATTTCAAAACATTGTAAACCAATAACTTTTTGTGCTCCATTTCAATCGTCACCGCGTCAGTGAAACAGACTCATTTTGTAAAGCATGAATACCAATTTGGTATTGTTTTTGAGAAATAATTGTAATCCGATAAGGTTCTTTTGCATCTATGCTGCATTTTGATAACTTCGCTTTGAGAGTATTTTTCCGCCCAATTTATCATGCATAGTGCAGAGTGTGCAACATACACCGCTAAAGTATCCCAAAAGTCTTTTGGAGGATTGTCATCAAAATATCCATTTATTTGACCAACCGCAAAAGGAACGCTGATTTCTACATCAAAGCTCTGTACTTTATAGAAATCTTCATACTTATCGCCGCATCCCCATCTATTGAAATCAATTATACCAATTGTTCTGTCATCAGTTAAAAGTAAATTACCTACATGATAATCACCATGTTTATAAACTGGTGGCAATTGGCCGATTCTATGAATATTGTCATATACATACGCTATGATTTGTTTATCATTATCTATACGGACTGTGCTGTTTTCATATATTTTCAATCTCCCCAGCTTATATTCTTTTCGGTCTGGTTCTATATCTGACTCATCAATCGCTACGGTATGTAACGTTTTTAAGGCTTTTCCTGCTAACACTCCAATATCATACTGTCCCTCATTCGTAAGTGTTGGCAGAACTTTATCAAGTACCGTTCCATCTACCCAAGTCAAAAGCATATAAACACTCAATCCATTATTACAATATCCAAAAGAAACTGCTTTCGACATCGTGATGTTAGCAGCATTGAATTTCTTAATTACTTCAAATTCTTTTCTTTTTGCTTCAAATAACGAACGATCACTGACGCGCAGCAAAAATCGCTGCCCACACTTATTTTCAATATAGTATTTTTTATCTTTAGACCATCCCTCTTGTATTAACTCTATCTTAGTCCAAGTATCACATTCCATAATGTCAACTATCTCTTTATTCAATGGCTTCCTCCTTTTTCTGAAGATTTTTCATATTGGAACCCCTCTTTAAGGCCATCGATTCAGAAATCCTGCCTATATGAGTAAGGGGATGATTAGAGTACTAGTCCCCTATTATAATGCCTTAATATCCTCAATTAGCAATTCAACATTTTCTTTACGCGTAGCCCAGCTAGTACAAAATCTCACAGCGCTGTGTGTAGCATCGACTTTTTCCCATAATGAAAAAGAATATTTTTTGCCCAATTCTATTAATAAATCATTTGGCAAAATGGGAAACTGCTGATTTGTTGTAGATTCATATCGGAATGAGACCCCTTTATCAGCAAATGCTTCTCGAATCATCATCGCCATATCTACGGCGTGATTAGAAATTTCGTAGTATAAGCCATCTTCAAACAAGGTTTCGAACTGGATCCCTAATAATCTACCCTTTGCCAGTAAACCTCCATTTTGCTTAATCATATACCGGAAATCTTTTTTCACGGCATCATTCATGATGACTACTGCTTCCCCCAGCAAAGCTCCGATTTTCGTTCCCCCTATATAAAATACATCACATAGCCTTGCAATGTCGGCTAAAGATAAATCGCTGTCTTTTGAAGCAAGACCATATCCTAATCTAGCTCCATCCAATACCAAGGGCAAACCACATTCCCGACAAACCTTGCTTAAGGCTTCCAATTCGGATTTGCTATAAGTCGTTCCATTCTCGGTCGGGTGAGAAATATAGACCAAGCCTGGCTGTACCATATGCTCATGAGTGACATCATTCCAATGAGCATCATATAATTCTTTTACCTGTTCTGCCTGAATTTTTCCATCATCACTTGGTAAAGTAAGTACTTTATGACCAGTGGCTTCAATCGCTCCAGTTTCATGTACTGCGATATGACCAGAAACTGCAGAAACGGCGCCTTGATGCGGGCGTAAAATGGAAGCGATAATCGTCGTATTCGTCTGTGTTCCACCGACTAAAAAGTGAATATCTGCATTCTCTGCGTCACATGCTTTTCGAATATAAGCTCTGGCTTTCTCACAATGTTCATCCATACCATATCCAGGAGTCTGTTCTTCATTGGTTTCAAATAATCGTTCGAGAATTCGTTTATGAGCACCTTCTGTATAATCACATTCAAATCGTATCATCCAATATCCTCTCCAACCTATCCAGTTTCTTCTGAATGAACAGCATCGATGCATGGATTTCTTTCTTTTTCTTTTTGTGATAAACCTTGCAGTAACCTCACTATTTGTTCATCCGATTTTTCATTCAGCTGATTAAATAGAACAGTCCCTTTAGGGGTTAACTGAATTAGACTCGTTCTATTATCCAAGCTCGAATTTTCCTTAATAAGCAGTCCATCCTTACTAAGCTTGGCAATGATTCTACTCATGTAGCTGCGATCAATTTCCAATTTATCGACCAAATGGTTTGCTATACACGGCTGCAACAAACCGATTTCTATTAGTACCCGTGCCTCTGTTAAAGAATATCCTGTATCCAATACATGCCTATCTAAGACACCAAGTATTTTGGTATAAAATCGATTGAAATGCCGTATATCCGCTATGATAGTATCATTTGGGTTCACTAGAGCCCTCCTTTTTTAGTGGACTATGTCAACAAATACTCTAGTGTAGTTAGTGGACAATGTCAACGTTTTATAAGGCAAAAAAACAGCCGGACACAAGAGGAGAGCCGACTGTTAATCATGTTTTCGGTTATATGAATGGAAACCGTCGTGTGATTATCCTTTCGCCGATGAAAAATTCTCGACCAGGTATTCTTCAAACTTGCTTAAACACTCAGGGAATTTCTTCCTTCCATACCCCATCCTTATATAGTTTTCCTGATAATCATAAATAGTTGCCGGCAATAAAAGGACGCCTTTTTTTGCAATCAAATCTTCGCAAAAGCGTTCGACAGGTTGCTCCATTTTGATTTTATGAAAAGCAATCGGCCCTGCTGTCGGCTGATTATTTGTAAACAAGTGCGCATACGTTGCAAAAAAACGGTCGGCAATCGCTACATTTTCCTCAATGATATGAAGATTGCGATGAAGGATTTTGTCACAGCTGCGAAAGGGCAACCATCGACAAAAACTCGCTTGGAGCACTGCTGCAGATGGACGTATAATTTTTAAAACCAATCATCTTGTCATAAATCTCTTTATTTTGTGTACCAATCCAACCAATTCGTAAGCCAGACAATCCATACGCTTTGGACATGACGCCTAAGGAAACCGCATTCTCATAGACATCAGCGAACCAGGGCAAACGATTGCCATCAAATTCAAGACCTTTGTATACCTCATCACAAAATACATGGATATGATTTTCTCTGGCAATTTCAGCAATGGCTGTCATTTCATCCAGACTGAGCGTATATCCGGTGGGATTGTTGGGAGTATTGATGGCCAATTTCCAGGAAAGATTGGCCACATCCCTTATCCCGGCGCACATACCTTGTCCCAGAAATGGTGGCATTTGATGGGCGGCATCTCCAGCCAAAAAGAGTCGGTTGTTTCTCCATCTCTCCGTGATCGTGGAATGAAACATATAGACTGCAGCTCTCTCTAGTTCTGCATCTTCAGGAGTCAACCATCTGCTCAAAAGCTCCCATACTCTCTCTGGCTCCTCGAGCTCTTCTTTTGTTTCACCTGGCAACACTTTCATTTCCCAGCGAAAGCGATCCCTCGCACCTACGTAGGGAATAAACGTAGTGGGGCGCGCTGGTTCACAATATTGAATCCCTGTGTTAGGAAGATTTACCTGTCGTTTCAGCTTAATATCCACGACCAGCCATGGCTCGTGCAATCCAACGTCTCTTTTCACGGTGCCCATCCATTTGGCAACGGTGGATCGTGCACCATCACATCCTATGGTGTACAGGGCTTTCGTTTCACGAGTCGTGCCATCCTTTCTGTTTTTTGCAAGAATCGCAGAGTGGTGTTCGTTTTGTTCGATTCGAGTCACTTCATGACAAAGATGAACGTGAACGTTTCCGAAGCGCTCCGCGCCTTTCCGAAGCAGCCCTTCAAGCACAGGCTGATGAAATCGATAGTGATGGTTCCATCCATGAGGACCTTTTCCATCCCGACGTACAAGCTCTGTCAGGAGTCTTCCCTCTGCATTTAAAAAGTGATACCCCTTTGCTCCAATCGTGACTTTTTCTATCTTTTCGGCGAGTCCTATAGACTGATAGATACGCATCACTTCACCATCCAGGTGGCTAGCCCTGGGAGCATGGTAGACGGATTCTTCTTTCTCAAATACGATGACTTTTTTCCCCGCTTGACCAAGCAAATTGGCCAATGTTTCTCCAGCAGGCCCATAACCGACAATGGCAACATCGTAGAGATCCGTTTTCAGATATGGATCTGTTGTCAACGAACTCCCCTCCTTCTTTCTTTCATCCATTCATGGATTGCAGCGAGCACTCCAGTATTCCCAGGCCCGCTCCAGGGCTAGTGGACTGAACGTCCGCTCTGTAGCTGCCTTACCTTCCTCAAAAGACAAATACTTCGGGGTGCCGATCTGCAACGATTTGTATAAAGCCTCCGCATTGTAGGTGATGAAGATCGAGCTCATGACCACCTCTTCAATCGATGACCCGACTACAATGACACCATGCCCTCTCATGAGCAATGCTCTTTTGTTGCCCAACGTTCGGGCCACTCTCTCCCCTTCTTTGGGGCCCGTGATCAGCATTCCGTCGGAAACGTCGTAATCATCGTAAAGCGGGACTCCTTCGTAGAACATATATCCCATATGAACAACCGGTTTTAGCTCTATCCCCGTGGTGGTAAAGGGGAGCAATTGGGGTGCGTGGTGGTGGCAAATCGCTTGTACATCGGGTCTCGCTTCAAAGATTTTGGCATGAAGCATCCTTTCCCCGTAAGGCCTGTGTGTTTTATCCAGTACCTTCCCGTCAAAATCATGTCTCATAATATCATCAGCAGTCACAAGCTGCGGTGCACGCGAACGAGACAGAAGAAACTCTTGTTCGTTTTCCGGATTGCGTACGCTAATATGTCCGAATGCTTCGATAATATTTTCGTTGCTCAAGATTTTATTGGCTAACACCAATTTATTGATTGCTTCCAGTTTGTTCATCCTATCCTCCATCGGACTTGCGACTTACAGTTCCTGGATCAATTCGGCCAAAGCCTGATTCGCATGATCTACGATTGCTCCGCCATGGTAGCAAATGATCGTTTGGATGTCGTAATGTGCAAGTTTTCGAATCGACCTGGCTGCTGTATCCATATCCGGTGTGAACTGAGCGGGAGGCTTCTGCAGCTTTCCGCCCTGTACGACCATCGCGTCACCAGTAATAAGGATCTTGCTCTGTTTTAGATACAAGCTGATGTGCCCAGGAGTATGACCTGGAGTATGGATTACAGTCATTCCACCAAGAAAAGGCAGGACCTCACCGTCTTCCACGACAACATCAACTATTGTCTTAGGAGGGTTGGCCAGCAATGATTCTACTTCTTTTCGCTTTGGATCATCTGATAGAAGTCTGTCTTTTATGGCTTTGACTTTCAGGAGTGGTTGAGTGCCTTCAATCGAAGGGCGATCTGCTTCATGCGCTAAAATCTCTATCTTCTGGGAAGTGTCGTTCTTGATATCCGGCACTCCTCCGATATGGTCGATATCTTGATGTGTCAGGATGATCCGATTCAAGCCGCGTGGCTCGACGCCTACCTGTTTCATTTCGTCCATGATTTGCTGCCGGTGCCCAGGTTCTCCGGCATCGACTAAAATGACGTCATGTTCGTTCCATAACAATGTGGGATGTATGATGCCCTGACTCCCCATGAACCCCCTCGCAAGCGATAACATTTCTACTCCACTCGCTATCCGCATACCATTCCCCATGCTCATCTACTGAGCACGAGACACCTCCTTTATCTATTTGCTATATTAAATTCACTTCATTGTTCCTGGTAAGACCATGAAAATATGGTTGCTTTTCCCTATTCTTTTTCATTTATAATAAAATCACTAACTAATGAAACTATTCTTTATAATCTCGCCAGAGGAGGAGACATGTATGCTTCATTTGAATAAAGACACCTCTGTGATACAATCCCTTGATCTCTTTGGAGAACGTCGAACGTATCCAGCGCATAAGATCATCATTGATCAAGAGAGAGAAGGACATAAAGGAATCCTCTTGCTATCAGGCAGTGCTCGCGCATTTTTGTTGACTTTTACCGGCGAAGAGCGGCTTCTTTTCTACCCAAGCAAAGGCTCATTTCTGGGGGAAACGGCTATGTTTTACAATCAGACCTTTAAACATTGGAATCTATTCGTAGAAACCGTTACCCCCTGTGAAGTCCTAGAGATGACCAAAAAAGACATCATGTACAACGTGGCGAATTACCCCGAATTTTTTACCTTGCTGATGGAAGCTGCCTCCGTAAAATACATAAACTTCCTGGTACGGCTGCAGAGCTCTTCTCATCCTTCGATATCTCTGTTGGAACAAATCATCTATGTGTTGTTCTCCACGGTGACGGAAAAACAATTGAGTCCCTTCAGTGTCCGGATTACCCATGAAGAAATATCTCAGATCATCGACCGTTCTCGTGTAGCTGTGACAAATACGCTCGGAAAATTGCAGAAACAAGGTCTCATCGAATTAGGACGAGGGCACATCCGGATTATCAATCCGAAAGAACTTTGGGCGATGATTGGCGAATAAATGGTTTACCACGTCGTCCGAGCAGCCTCTTCCTCGGGAGTGTTCCATTTCTTCATGATACTGTAGCCGAGAGGATGTACCTCTCCGCAGTTTTTGCAAGTACGCAACGTTATATCTGAATTGAATTCTTTTAAATACTTTCGCTCTGATGCCCATATGCCTGGAACACCCGTTTTTGCTATTTCATGCGATCTCTCAAAAAGAAGCGTGCCGCATTTCAAGCAGAAGTGAGCCCAAGTATCCTTCTCTTCTTCACGCGGTTTATTCATGACAATGATCAGATAGGGATCCTCTCCTTCCTCCTGACCCGGAACTGAAATGTACATTTCATCCACGTCATTGATATGCCAAAAACCAAAATAGCCTGGTGAATGATGCGGTGTCCCTGCATACGTAATGTTGACGCTGAACGATTTAAATTGCCTTCTCTTTATTTCTCCGTTAATGATTTCCATCAAAGGAATACTTGTCTGCGGCCGTACGATCATGGAGACTTGATCTCCCAACTCTACGAAGCCCTGGTACTTCTTTAACAATTGGGTATCAAATAAATCCAGTTCAAGATTGAATTTCCCTGCTGATTTCATTTTCCGTTTGATATAGTCGTTAAATTCCAACCCAATGGAAGTGTTCAACTGATCTTCCGGTGCATTTTGATCATTCATGAAAGGGTTAGCCAAATCTGCCAAAATGAAACCGTTTTCGATTTTTGTCGGAAACATGGTAGCACAGCGGCCTGGGTTCGTTGGGGAAACACCCGTACACGTATCGAAGCGGAAATTATGCCACGGGCAGACGACCTCACCGTTCACTATTTTTCCACCGTGTAGTGGTGCACCCTTGTGAGGGCAACGGTTTACCATAACGGTTGCCTGGTCTTTTTGCTTGAAGATAACCAGTGGGGTATCGCCATGCTTTACGGCCTTACCTTGATCTTCACTCAGTTCATCCCATCTCGCCAACACTTCCCATTTAGCTTGAACCTCCATATATACTCCTCCTCGATTGCTTTGTATATTTTTCTTCAAAGTCAGTTGAAAAGTCCGTATTGCTCATAAACGGTACGTGCTGCAAAATGAAGCGGAACATCTCCTGTCTTGACGAAATCACTAGGCAGGATCGGATAACGAAGCGCTGAACGGCTAGGCGGTATATGCGCATATTCGGCCACAAAATCAAGATGCTTCGTCACAATGATCTCGCTGATGGATTCAGCCACATGATCTGGGAGATCGGAGCGGCTCAGCAGCACCCACCCGCTCCAATCCAAAGTGACGATTGGCTGATCAAATCCCTTTTTTCCGTCAGGGTGCAGTGTGACGACTCTCGCTCCCCATTCTTGCAAACCAATTTTGCATTTTTCCGGAAGAGACAAAAACGTAAGGTCGACTTTCTCGGTCAGATTCCACCAGAGCGGCACCATAAACGCTTCAAAGAAAAGGGCATCCGCCTTACCTTTTGCCATCTCGGTCAAGGCTAGGAACGGGGAATCAAAGCAAATAAATTGGCCACCATCCTTTTGCCATGTCTCAAAGTCTGAACCGAATAACGCTAACAATTGGTCAAACGCTGCACCCATCAAATTATCTTCATCTCTGGTGGCAGTAATGATGGAGATTGGCCTGGCCGGCTTGAAGACATCCTCATAAGAATGGAATCCCGAATTTTTTCTAACCGCCAATACATGTTGATCGAAATGAGGGAACACGGCCAGTGCCCGAAGCTCGTCATGAGCCTTGTCGAACATCCCTTTTCCTTTTACCGCCATCTCCGCCAATGCCAATGGTGTGATGAACGCTAAATCTACCTGCCGGTTTACAACCGCATCTACGCTTTTCTTTCCCGCATTCCCGGTATAAAACGTAAATTGGGAATCCATACCGTACTTCCAATACAACTCGGTTGTGATCCAACCGGCTGCTTTAGACAGATTGGTAAATCCTAAATCTGTCTTAAAGGAAAGCTCTAAAGCCATACTCAATCCTCCTACTCCATTTTGTCTCACCAGTTGATGTAAACGACCCGCCTCAAGTAAGTCAAACTCACTCAGGTTATGTTTTTTTTTCAGAACAAGACGTTTACATCTGAATTATATGGAATGCCTCATGAATTCTTTTGTAAAAGAGATTACATTACTTGCTTTTTTGAAAACAAACTTATTAAGAAATTATCCTAAAACAATTACGAAATTGATAATAATAATGGAACTGGCTTCCTTAGCGGAATTATTTTGATCGTCCGTGCTATTTTTTGTCTGATGCTGCTTGTTTCCAGAAGCAAAACAAATACCCCGATTGGTTAAACATCGGGATTACTTGAGCAAAGCTATTTAATGAAGATCCATGTCAATGATATCTGCCTACGAATGCCCTCATTCCCTTTTTTCTTCACGCACCGGCTTCACATATTTTGGTATATGCTCCGGCTCTACACGTAGATATTCAACATCAAATGCTCCCGAATAGCCAAACAGGTCTCCGAAAATCGGATTTGAGACCTTGACATCGATCCGATACTTTTCGCTTTGTTTATCGTACCATTCAAATACATCTGCGTAACCGGAAAACAGCATCGGGAACTTGAAACTGCACCATCCCTCGTAAAAGTACTGATTTCCCGATCGCAAATGCATTCCCCCATTTTCCCCTACTGACATCTCTATTTCCACAGCAAGATGCTGATGAGTTCCAAGGTAATCGATGATTTTTTGTCTTTCCTCACTGTAAATCATCGTTGCATCAAAGCGGCGCAGACGATTAGAAAACTCGTATGTTCGTACCCACGTAATCGTCTCACGGCCAAAGCTGTCAATATATGCATAATTTTCGATGGTAAACGGTACGTTTTGCCCTTGTTGAGGAAACATGATGTTTCTCCAGGTCCCAATATAAAGGAAAGGAAGTGTAAAAGCTTTCCCGTACCACACTTTCTCCATGATTCCACGACCTACCGACGCTCGCTTGTCTACGCTGGAAAACCCGAAGCGCTCCTGAATCTTCGGATGAAGCTTTTCGAAGTCTGCCCCAAGTAACCTCTGGTAAATAGAGCTCAATTTTACTGACATCTCCTCTTCATTTCTATATAATAGTGATCCTTACTTCTCCGTCGCAGGTTTTCTCAAGCAGGCATTTGCATTAGGCAAATCAGTCAGGTTGATAATTCCGCTCAGGGATAATGCCATCATGCTAAGATTTAATGTAACTGGATTAAATGGCTCGACAAACACGTTGGGTTGACTTAACGCCCCAAGTCCAAGGAAAACAAGTAAACATAGATTCCATAGGTATAATGCTTTTCGCCGTTTTCTTCCTACTAAAAAGAAAAGTAGCCCAAACCCAATCTCTCCAGCACCAACAAAAAACAGTGCCAGTTGTTCATAACCATGGAATAGATGAGTGGCTTGTAATAATTGTAGTTCCCCGGTCTGAGGGTAGAGTAGTTTCGGAAACAACCCTTGATATATCCAAATGAAACCAAGAACGCTCCAACTAATCAACTCCGTTAGCGATCGCAAAAGCGATAACTTGGGATGAATGCCTTTCTCTACCCACAGACGCAAGGCGTCAAAACTCCATGCTGTTGCCCAGCCCATCATAGGCCGAAACAACATCCGATCAAACCATCTGCCTATCGTTCCAAACCTTGTTTGATAATCATAGCGCGTAAAAAAACGTATCCCATCTTCACCAGGTACGTATCTCCAGAATCCCGAGCCTTCGCGAATTAGTGAAATGGCGTTATCAGACCAGAATTTCAGGACTGACGTCTTCGTCTCGTCTCTCTCGGTAGTACCGACACTCTCCCCTTCACCGGAAATGGATATGCCAAAGCCGATATTCGTTTGATAGAGAAAGCGTTGAGGTTCAGCTTCAGCTTTTTTTGGAAGATATGAAATTTTGGTAAACCGCAAATCCCACTGCTCGTGCAGTTCAGGAGTTTGCGTGTACTTCCACAACGTTTCGATATCTGTATGTATCGTACTCTCAACGTAAATCGGCTTGTTTTTTGCCAAGATGAACCCACCTACAATCTATGTTGAAGAAAAGGAATCGCCGCATTCTTCTCCATCTTTTCATACTTGTATTATATCATTTGAACATTAAAGCGAGATTGTATATTTTTAATTCTTTCCATTAAAACATATTTAATCCTATTAATTTACACCTATGCAAGTCAACTTACGAGAAGCTTATAAGGAAACCCACGGCCGAAGCCTCGGGCTTATTGCGTTAGAGAATATCCTACATTCCAACAAAAAAACTTCTATCCAAACATCCCGGCAAAGACTGCACGTAATGTGGAAGAAGCTTTTATCTATCACAACAATTTAATCCTCATGATAGCCTTCAAGGATGATTGTTTTAGAATTTGAATAATGATACTCCATCATACTTATTACTTTATTAAGATCTAATTCCTTTACAGCTTCGTATATCAGATTATGTTCAGAAATCCCTACTTCTTTAGATCCCATTACTCCGTGATATTTTGCAGTCACAATGTCTAGCTGCCCTTGATAATCTGCTATTATCCGCATATTTGTAAAATACTCTATGAAATTGGTCTATGTGGAAAAAATATTCTTCCTGTTTCTTCTCCAAAAAACAGTTAATATGCCCATCCAAATGCGTTTTTAAGTCAGCAATGAGTTGGTCGGTATTACCTCTCTCCATTGCCCATTTTACCGCTTTGCAATCAAGTGTCGAGCATAAATCGATAATATCGGCTATATCTTTCTTCCCGATTTTTATCACCTGATATCCATAATTAGGAAAGTACTCAACTAATCCTTCTTGCATGAGCCTTTTGAATGCTTCACGGAGTGGCGTGTGACTAACGCCAAATCTTTCTTTCAATTTAATAAAGTTTATTTTCTCGCCGCACTTTATGTTTTGTCGAATGATATCGGATCTAATTTTTTGGTAGATTTGCTCAGTTATTCCGACCTAGACACCGTTTTGGTGGGAAACCAGAGTACAGCTGATATTTCATCATCCCCTCTACAACCAATGACCGGATTAGTACCATGATACTATATCTTTTTGGAGAGCGGATGTAAACTCATCCCCTATCTTTTACCCCCATTTCCCTAACACAAACCATTCCCACTAGTTCTAACTTTTAAAAATAAACTCACTTGTTTTACGCTTAGAATTACTCGCTTCACTTAGTGAAAGCTCTTTTGTTTCTGGTGCCCATGCAATTGATACAAGGGTCCCGATAAACAGCACTGCCGTTAAAGCAAGCATGGAGGTGCCTACACCAAGATGAATTATACTTATCGGTAAAAGGAAGGTCCCAGCGGCAGAGCCAAGCCGACTGACGGCTGTGGCGAAACCAACTCCCGAAGTACGGACTTCTGTTGGAAAGATTTCAGGAGGATATACGATTGCAAGATTGTTGACCGCTGACATAATTAATGTAAATACCCCAAAAAATAATACAAGCAAGAATTTGGCTCCGCTGGGCAAAATGCTAAGCATAAGCAAGCAAATAGTGAGTATTGCAAAAGAACTAATCAAAAAACCTCTTCGTGAAAACTTTACACTAAACCAGATACCAAAAACGGAACCTACGATTAGTAAACCGTTCAGCAGCAAATCTGTCGTGAAGTTTTCTTCGAAGCCCATTTGACTTAATATAGATGGAAGAAATGTATAAATGGCAAAGTAAGGGATAACCATACAGACGAAAAAAAGCCCACTGAATGCTGTTCGGATCCGTAGTTTTTTGTGAAAAAGGGCAGAAAAGCTAGCCCTGGTTTCCACGGAAGTTTCATCAAGCTCTGCATGGAGACCAACGTATTTTTTTACAATTTTCCGCGCCTCTTCAACCTTTCCCATACTGATAAGCCATCTGGGCGACTCAGGTGTTCCAATTCGCAACAAGAGCACAATGACTGCAAAAACACTAGTACTAGCCAGCATCCAGCGCCATGTTTCCGGACCAGCACTATGTAAATAATATCCAATGAGCGTTGCTGCTACGTATCCCATCGTCCATACAACGTTGAGTGCACCAAGAAAAGGGCCACGATACTTCCTAGGCGTAAACTCCGCAAGCAACGTAGTGCCAACCGCGTAATCCCCACCCAAACCAAAACCGACTAGAACACGTAGAATAAACAGTTCAACTTCATTCTGAACAAAGAATTGTAGAAAGGAAGCCACAGTAATCAATAAAAAGTTAAATAGAAATATTTTCTGCCTGCCTATACGGTCGGATAACCATCCTAGAAACAGGCTACCAAAGAAGAGTCCAATTAATGCTGAGCTCCCAAGTAATCCTACCCATAATGGACTAAGCTGCATTTGAGGAGCAAGCAAGGTCAGAACAATGCCAATAATTCCGAGCGCGTAACCGTCAGTAAAATGCGCACCAAAAGTAAGTGCAGTTATTTTGTAGTGGAACTTATTTAATGGAGCATCATCCAGATAAAATTTTTGTTCAGTCATATATTTTAACCTCTTTTCCATGTGATGAATAGAAAGCGTTATAAAGTATGAATAAAATAGTTACACGAAAATATATACTGAACAGAAAATCACCTTTCCTAGGGGAAAATAGAAGTGAGTTGGCAACCTTGCCTAACAGAAAGGTGATCATTTACATATACAGAAATATCAGAAAATAATTCACGAGTTCAAACAACGCAGCAGAGTGCTCGCTTCCGAATTGGAAGGACGAATTCTGTGCGTTGATTTGAAGCTTTGTATTTGGTTTATTTAGATCGTTTCCACAATGGCAATTTCAATCCAATTTCCAGCTCCAAAGCTTTATCAAATACTCTTCTTGCAATGATAATATCTTCAACAGCCATGCCGACATTATTGGATACGATCAACTGGTCTTTGCTGGTTCTACCAGGTTTATGTCCACCCGCTACTGCTCCGGTTTCCGCGTAAATGAGAGGAAGCCCCCACGGATAATACCCGTACGTTTCCAAAAGGCGATGTTGTTCTTCACTGTCCACTGTGTAGATATCGGCCTTTTTGTAGACTTCATCCTCATATACGGAGTGACAGTCGCATGTAATCAGTGTTTGCCCCTTGGAGATCCACTCGCTTTTTACGATCGGGTGTGGAGTATGATGAATGGGAATAGCCGATGCAATGACTTCGGATGATTTTGCAACTTCTTCACAGGAAGATGCCTTTACAATTTTTGCACGGACATGGGGCTGACATTGTTCAATTAATTGATCCATCGCTGATTCAAATAAATCGTAAACATAGATCTTTTCGAGTTTAGGTAACACGTGCTCAATCATTTTGACATGAGCCCTACCCTGAATCCCGCATCCGAACATTCCGAACGTGGTTGCGTCAGGATTCGCTAAGTATTTTGTGGCGACAAGAGATACTGCAGGCGTTCTTACTTCCGTAATCCATGTGGCATCGAGGAACGCTAAGGGAAGTCCCGTTTCATAATCATTATAAATAATTTGGCAATTTGTCGAAGGAAGCTCAGGATATCGCTCACGGTTCGTAGGGAAATTACTTCCCCATTTAATCCCACATGCCATCTCCTCAGGTAAATAGGCAGGCATTGCATGCATTAATGAATCTGGCTGTGGATGCAATCCGATTTTTGCCGGCATCTCTGCATTCTTTGAGCTGTACGCTATCATTGCTTTTTCTGTCAGTTCGAGAACTTCATTAACTGTGATTCCTGTATCGAGCACGTCCTGCATGCTCAGGTACAAAAGTTCTTGACCAATATTCAATTTTGCTTTGATCAAATCACGGTAACTCATTCGAAAAACCTCCTAATGTAATCGCTTCCAATATGATTTAGCACTTGTCCTGAGGCAATAGGTTAACACATCTAACCATTTTTATTACCCCACTCTCCATTGAATGGATTACCTTTACTTTACGAAAAATACAAGTTTATTTCTTCCCCCTAAAGCGGTTCTCTAGTGCCCCGTGTAGGGATTTTTCAGAAATAAAAGAACCGCCAGACTATTACTGGCGGTCCCACATAGCTTACAAAATGATTTGATTACGGATAGCTTTTGCTACTGCATCGGTTCTGTTTTTGCTATCTAATTTTTTCATGATGGTTGTTACATATTCTTTTACTGTTTCTGAACCAATGTATAAATCAGTTGAAATTTCTTTGTTCGTTTTCCCTCTGGCCATTAGTTTCAGAACGTCCAATTCTCGCTCTGTCAAAAAGAGATCTTTCTTCTGTTCTCCCTTAATGACTTGAAAGAAGGCACGCTGCATGAGATTTGCATCTACATACTTTTGACCTGTGGTTACCTGTTCGATCCCATGAAAGAGCTCGGACTTGTTAATTGTCTTCAATACATAACCATCCGCACCAGCTTGCAAGGATTCAACCAAAAACTTTTCCTCCGTATATATGGTGAGAATGATTACCTTAATGGAAGAGTCTTTTTCCTTGATACGTTTCGTTACCTCGATTCCGTCCATTTCAGGCATATTCAGGTCTATGATTGCAACATCCGGACGATCCGCTAGTATTTTACGGAGGGCAGTTTCACCATCAGACGCTTCACCAATCACTTGGAATTTAGATGTACTAAACAACAATTGCAACCCTTCGCGAACAATATTGTGGTCATCTGCGATAAAAACTCTTATTTCATTCAAGTCATCTTCCCCCATGATCGTTATTTTTTACACAGGATGACTTCAACTTTTGTCCCCTTTCCAATTTGGCTGGAGATGGACATTTCTCCCCCAATGTCCCGAATCCTCGTTTCCATTCCCATAATTCCATATGCGTGATTCCCTCTCAACTTTTGGTCCGCTTCAAACCCCACACCATCATCCTCAATGATGATCCGCAGCTCTGTATGTTCAAATTGCATGGTGATAAGTGCCTCTTCTGCTTCAGAATGCTTGATGATATTGTTCATACACTCCTGAATGACACGGTATAAATGAATTTCCACCTCAGGCTCGTACCGAAACGGTTGTCCCGTGACGTTGAGTTGGATATCAATGATCTCTTCTAGGGTACATGTTTTAACAAGTTGATCTACAGCTCCAACAAAGCCAAACTTTTGGATGGCTAGGGGATGCAGGTCATGAATCACTTGTCTAAGTTCATTAATGTTCTCCTTTGTGATGGACAGAAGCTTATCGAGAATTGCTTTTACTTTCTCAGGCGAGTGCTCGATTTCATCACGACAGTACTGTAAATGAAAGTAAATTCCAGACAAGGATTGGTTGATTGAGTCATGAATCTCCCCAGCAATGCGTTGGCGCTCTTTTTCCTGAGCAGCTATCTGAAGAGCACGAAGATTCGAGTTACGCTCTCTGCTTTTCTCTACCTCTAGAAAAAGATAACTATTTGTCAATGCCAAAGAAATGGTTTTGCTTATTCCTTCCATGACTTCACGTTCAGCTGTCGACCATTGGTAGTCATAACTATTTCCGATGATGAGGCAATGATTGTTTTCTCCATAAATAAAATTCACATATTCGGCTCGCTTCATGTTGAGTTTCTCAAAAAAATGATCCAGCTCAATGTTACCCTGATTGCTTTGATAGCTATGAACTGTGTTTGGTTCACCTTGCAAGATACTTTTCATGATAGGGTCATAGGCTAAGGTTATTCCGTTGTAATGATAGGAGGTATTCACCTGTATATCTTGATCGTTGCCAAGACTCAAGAATAATACCTTTGCTTTGAAAACCTTACTCAGTTCCATTGTAAGCAGATGAACGAGTGAATCCAAGTTTAAACAGGAGGAAAGCCTTTGATTGAGCGTTACAAGTTCTCTTAATTTTGTGGTTACGTTATCAATGGATTCAAATAGTTTGGCATTTTCACTTGCGACGCCAATCTGTAGGCCAATGGATTCGATCAATGAAATGTCTTCCGGGTTGAAGTCTCTGTGCTCCTTTGTAAAAACGTCCAACACACCTATAGCTTCCCTTCTTGCCTTAATTGGAACAGAGATCAGGGATTTAAAGCCCTCTAGTTGTGGGCGTTGCTGATGGAATCGTACAAAGTCTTCCGTAATGACTGTTTTACCGTTTTTAATGACAAGTCCGCCGATAAAATCGGTCGGTAATTTTCTTAATCGTTTACTAGAATCGTATTGAATGCCATAAAAATGCTTGGCTACAAAATATTTTCCGGAAGGTTCGAGAAAATAAATGACAGCAGCATCAAAATTTAATATTTCAATGCATTGGGCCACGGCCTTGTACAATAACTTATCCAAACTAAGTGTCTCACTTAACGCGATTGAAACTTTACTCAATGCGTGAATTCTGGACACATTTGAACTTGATTGATCGCTGCTCACATAAACCTCCAACTCTACGTTTATAAAGAAGCTGTGTAGATGATTACAACACTTTCTATTTGGTCTAATCGGTTCCCTGCCGTCAACAGCTTAGATCAATAGATTTTTCACTTAGCAGCTACTCACGATCATTCATCAAGAAATGAAAAAGCAGGATTGAACATATCAATCCTGCTGCAAACAATGTGGTTCCCCTTGCTAGAATGATTCCTTACCTAAAGTTAGATCGCGTCCATCTTCCCAAAAGTAAGAAATAATTCCACCATGTAATGAATGGCTTGTTTAAAATCGGCAATGCGAATGGATTCGTTCGGTGCGTGAATCCGGTCATCCCACCAGCTGCAGCCAATGGACACGATCGGTTTCTCGTTACCCAAGTATTGTCCAAATAAACTCATGGGTCCCGACCCGCCAAAATTCGGTAATAGAGCGATGTTGTTTTCTCCGTACACTCGCTTCGCCGTTTTGATCACCTTTTTTGTGAATGGATGGTTGATATTTGAGCGAAATGGCATCAGGGTACTTAACATTCGGACGTGAATATCATCGAATCCATGCCTATCCAAATGCTTACGGATTTTGTTAAAAATGTCTTCCGGATCTTGTCCGGGAACCAGCCTGCAATCCAGCTTTGCCTGGGAACGTTTTGGCAAAATGGTTTTCGCCCCTTCGCCGATGTAACCGCTCTCAAATCCGCAAACGGTCATAGTTGGTTCAAACAGAAAGGCGTCCCTTGCTTCCTTTTCGTTTACGATGAGAGGTCGCTTTAATCCGAATATCTCCTTGGCAGCTTTTGCATCGAAAGGATAATCCCTGGACCATTGCATCAACTCTTCGGAAGGTTGAACGATATTGTCATAAAATCCTTCCACAACAATCTGGTTGTCTACTGTGCGCATAGTTGAAAGCGCCTGAATCAAGCGCCACGCCGGATTGTCCAATACCGATCCATATTGGGAATGAATGTCAAGATCTGATCCTTCACATTCTAGTTGCATGTAACACATGCCTTTCACACCCATGATGATTTCTATCTTTTCCTCTTTGTTTTTTTGGCTCCATTCCCAGATAGAAGCATCGGCATGAAAAAGATGTGCATATTTTTGGAGTACTTTCTCTAATGTCGGAGAACCTATTTCCTCTTCTCCCTCAATCAGAAATTTGACCCTGCATGGTAACCCGCCATTTTTTTGCAGGATGGATATCGCTTGCAAGCGAGCGATGAGATCCCCTTTGTTATCAGAAACACCACGAGCATATATGTTTTCATCATGGATCTCTGCTTCGAACGGCGGATACAGTCATTCCTCTAATGGCTCAGGTGGTTGTACGTCTTAATGGTTATAAAATAAAATCGTTTTGTTTGGATTGCCATTGGATGCTAGTTCAAACACTGCATATATAATTGGATTTCCTCCACACTCATCTAGCAATTGGTACTCGCCGTTTGCTTGTTGAATGAGGTCTGTTAAAAAGCTGACAATCTCTGCTATTGCGATCCCTTGCGCACTAATGCTGGGTTACCTGTAATATCTTTGTAATTGCGTTAGTGCTTCTGGTAGTTGCTCTTTGACGAGCTGATCCCACTTCCTCATGCAATCACCTTCTCTTCATTTGTATTCTCTTTTCCCTCTACATACTCACCAGTACCTATGAGTTGGGATAAATCCGTTTTTATTATGAACGCGTTATCAGATTTCAGCGTATCTATCTATTTATTAATTGTCAATAAATTTAGGCATCTCTCTGTAACGTGATTGGAAGCCCTTCAATAGGCCAAATACTCGAATTGTCATTTTCTATGCGCTACATCAAAAAAGTAATCTACATCCCTTTTACAACTATATGATCTTGTAGAGCCAGAGAATGTTGCGTCCGTTTTAGACATTCTACACATCGAGATGTAATATCCTTTTATTGGGAGTTGGTCGTTTGTAATCTCTTTTATTTCCATTCCTTGGATCAGATATCTTCGCCGATCTTTTATAGCATAAGAGGTCATTTCTCCATCACTACTGAGAACGATATTCCCTTCAGACAAGTGTTCCAGAGACAAGTTACGAACCTGGACTTGATCTAAAACTTCAAAAAATCTTGTAGCATCGATGGAACGATCATATTGCAGCCATTGGTCACCAACTTTGTGACGCTGTATCGCATATTCTTTCGTTTCGGATGAAAAGCGAATGTCATAATAAATGAACCCGTCTTTCGATTGGCCGACTACGTTATATGACAACCTGCTTATTTGGCCATCTGGTCGATACTCTACCCTGAATTTTTCCAGACGGGCATTTGGATCGATTTTCATATGTTCCTGAATGGTAAACCAGTCCTTTATAAAATCAACTTGAAAAATATTCGTAGTAACCCCTGCTACTTCTCGTGGACGTTCATACACATACTCATCGACTGCTGGAATAATCAGCTGTAAGATGAAACAGGCTAATCCGAGAAAAACCGCATTATGTTTTGTTTTTACATTTGTCGTAGGCCGGACAAACAAGACAAACATTAAAAAGCCCAAAGGTATGGGAAAATCGTTCATTACAAAAGTAAATCCACCTAACAGGCAATATCCAACGATTTTGAATCCAAGATTTGATTCATTTTCTTCACGTCTTTTGTAAATGAAGACTAACAGTACAATCGAAACTAAGGTTAAGTAGAATAATATACTATTACTCATTCACATCACCTTCCAATGGCTTTAACACATGATTATAGATTTCTAGTAGTAACATAATATTGGATGACTGAGAAGAGAGATAGTAATCCACTCACAAAATAATACCATAACTATAAAATTCTGTATGTCACGTAAATGTACCCTTAAGCTTCTCCGGACCTCTACATTCGACCATTTTTACATGTATCGATATTTACGTACCAGACTTTTTTGCCAGCCCTCTACTATATTGAGCAATCGAGCCGGTCAGCCGTATTTTGCCTATCATCTCCTTTGTTCTAAATGAAAAAGGACAGACCTTGGCCTTTAAAACCTAAAAAAACCGTTTTAATAAGCCATGGTCTACCCTTTTGTTGATTTAGCAAGATAAGAAGGTTACGTGATTATCGGCAAGAATTCATTGATTCTCTGGGTTAAGCCGCCATGACCAAATTTTATGGGTGAGTCTTTTGGCGTTTTGCATGTAATCGTAAATTCAAGAAAATCTACTATCATCCGTCGACGCTCTAAAATATCTGTTATCCCTTTGGAATAAAAGAAGGAATCGATTGTATTGTATACCCCGCGATTGATTCCATAGGCGTTCTCACAGTTTTTGCAAAAGGAAAGGTCAGGTAAATGGATTTTTTCGTCAATGGTTCCTTGCATTGTCTGCTCTCCTATTTTCCCTAATCAGTCAAACAAAAACGTCTTTTTACGCACTCAATATCTTTTTGAACTGCAAGAGTAGCTGCTCCACGGTTGAAAATGCCCTCTCTTCTCTGACAAAAAAACTTACGTCAACCTCCACATGTTTCCCGTATAATTTTCCGTCAAAGCCAAAAATGTGAACTTCAACATGCACGCTTTTGTCTTGTAAGTTTATGGTAGGTTTTACGCCAATGTTTAAAACCCCATAGTACTTCTGTTTGTCGAGAAACACCGTTACGTCGTATACCCCATAGTTCAAACAAAGCTTGCTCGGCTCTACAGACAGATTCGCTGTTGGAAATCCTATTTTCCGACCTATCTGATTGCCAGGTATGACTTGTCCTGCAAAAGAGCACATCAAATCAGTCTGTTTCTTCTCCTCTGATTTCTCACACCGACTGAGGTTCATTCTTTTTCACCGGCTTGCGCAGCCCAGCCTGTTCCAGCAGTGGCATTACCTTTTCGTTCCAATGCGGTAGTTCAACATTATAATCTACCATGTTAAGTAACGTGCCATCCACTCCAGTGGCCGATAATTCAATTAGTTTTTCCGTGATTTGTTCAGGCGTTCCAATCAAGGGATAGCCCACACCTGCAACGAATCTCTCCTGGAATTTTTGTAAAAACTCCATACTAAAGCTTTTGGATTCGCCCATCATGGTTTTTATGGCATTGCCTGCTGCTTCCCAGTCTCCTTTTTCATGCACGTAATAATCGTAGTATTCTTTGGCTTCTTTTTCCGTATCACGGCAAACCACCATACACGCCGTAAAAGTTCCTATTTCCCGACGATAATTTTCCCAGGCGAAACCCTTTATTTCTCTCGTCCAATTGGTTAGCTTCTCCATGCTCTCAGACGGACCGAAATTAATGTCGCAGTTTTTAGTGGCAAATTCGCGTCCCTTTGGGGATGTACCTGCGCTAATCAGCACTGGTCTGGGGTTTTGGTAGGGTTTTGGCATGAGAAAACCGTCATTGATTGTAAAAAACTCTCCCGCATGATCGAAATATTGTTCGGTCCAAAACTTTAGTACGACCTCAATCCATTCTCCTGCATAATCATAGCGGCGGTCATGGTCCATCATTTTAGGCCCGAACATTTCCATCTCTTCCCGATAATTACCGGTTACGATGTTCAAACCAAAACGCCCTTTTGACACATGGTCGATTGTCGCTGCCTGTTTGGCGGCAAGTAGCGGATGGACGGTCCCCACATGCGATGTGGCAAAAAGGCAAATTTTTTCCGTCACAGCAGCAAGAGCAGCAGCCCATGTATAGACTTCCATACTCGTTCCATTAAAATTGGAAGGTCCTCCCCATCCGCGCCATCGGCCAAGTGGAATCATGCATTCAAAGCCGGCAGCCTCCGCCATTTTTGCGATTTCCACATTTTTTTCAAAGGTCGGTTCAAATACGGTTTCAGCTAATGTCATGGACAGAGCACCAGAACAATTTGACGCAAAAGTCCCTAATTTCAGTTTATTCTCATTGAACATCGGGTTGCCCGCTTCGCGAAAAACATCCAAATTACTCATCGTTTTGTCCCCTTCCCGGTGTTTTTCCACCTGCATTGGTGTTGTCCTTTGAAATCTCATGCAGCATGACTAGTATCCAATCAGGGGAACTTTGCAGCGTACGGCTTACCGCGTCGGTTACTTCGGCAATCAATCTTGTTTTTACTTCTTGGTTTCGTCCCTCTAAAATGTGCATATGAATAACGGCCATGTTCAACCTCTTTTCCAATTGTTATTTTTGTTTATTCAATTCAGATTAAATAAAATTCAATATGTTTTTATGTTCTACCAATTCAATCTCCATCCCACTCGGTGCAACTCCTTGAATAGCTTCGCCCAAGGGGTAATTGGTTCATCACCAGACCGGCGGCTCGTCGTGGTGGGTGATGGTCGGAAAGTCACCAGGATGATCGGTCATCCAGCGAGCCACCTCGTCTGGGGAGGCGAGCCAGAGCCGTGAATCACGGGCGAGACGATCAATCAGTTCACCGATGGCCTCGAGGCGCTCGGAACTGTCGATCCACGGGACATGGAAGACAAACGAGGTGCAACCGCCGACGGACACCGTCTGCTCGACGTAGTCGAGGTGCGCTTCAAGGAGTCCACGGGGGCCGACGGGCTCGCGACCTGGGGGAACCCGGAGCCTGGAGAACTGCTCGAAGTAGTAACAGCCATCGACGTTCCGCCAGGCGAAGGGAAGCATGGGCACCCCGTTTGTCAGCCCATAACTCGCTCCAGAAAACGACAGGTAGTCAAATCCTGCGTCGAGATACAGGGAGAGTGGAAGTTCCCCTAATACCCCGCCAGGTGGTCGCGCGCCGGCCAAGCGCAGCCCAATGGCATCAAAAGCGGCGAGCGTCTTCTCCATGATGGCTGTTGCTTCATCGAAGCCGACCTTGTACATGGGCTCGTTCCACCACCCGTGCCAGCCAAGCGAGTGCCCGGCTGCAACGATGGAACGCAGTGCATCCGGGTAGAGCTCACAATTTAGCGCTTCGATGTAAAAAGTTGCCTTGACATCGCGATCAGCCAGCAGGGCCAAGAGGTGCGGCAAGTCCCGAGAGACACTCGGATGCGCTCCGCGCGGGGTATCAGGCGTCAGGATGCCCGCCTGTAGGTCGGCGGCCTCGCCCAGGTGATCGAACGTCAAGCACACCGTCGCTTGGCGTCCGTCTGGCCCCCAGACTCCTCGATTTGCCTCGCCAAGGGTTTCATGAGTTCCAATCTTTTCAATCATTATAGCCCTCCTAATATTTGTATTTTGCTATACAGATTGACAAGGTTATTCTTACAACGTTCTTACCTTCACAAAGCGGAAAGTGGATTTCATTTTGTCAGAATCGTATCCGATCATGATTTGTTCATTGTTGGTAATCACTGGCGTTTTGATTAAGGCAGGGTGGTCGGCTAAGATCGCGACAATAACTTGATCACTCAGCGATTGATTGTGTATGTTTGTCTGATACGCCGGGTTTGTCTTTTGTTCCTGATCGATCAAGCCGGCTGCCCCGTTTTCACTGAGCTTTGCCCAAAGAGAAATTTGCTCTTTCGAGGCCGCAAATACGTTGACCTTCTGAAACGGAATGCCATGATTTTTCAGCCAGGCGTTGCCTTTTTCACTGTCGACACAGTCCGGTTTAACAAATATCGTCCAAGTCATTATTATCATCTCCTCACACCGATTGAGGTGCATTCTTTTCCTTTACCTCTTGGCTTCGTCCCTCTACAACGTGCATGTGAATAACGGGCATGTTCATCCTCCTTTCTGTTTCCATCGTTGATCACACAATTCGGTTTGACAGTCGTCCGAGACCTGGGACTTCCACCTCCACCAAGTCACCTTTACGCAAGTACCACTCGTCGCGTCCAACAGCCACACCCGAGGGAGTGCCGCTTAAAATGATGTCACCCGGTACCAAGCGAGTTTTCGACCAGTAGGAGATCAAGTGTTTCCAGTCAAAATGCATATCATTGGTGTTACCCTTTTGCCTAATTTGCCCGTTGACATAGGTTACGATATCAAGGGCCTGGGGATCTGGGATTTCGTCCGTGAAAACAAGTTCTCTCCCCATAGGGCCAAAACCGGGAAAGTTTTTCGACAACATAATGGCGCCGGATTTTAACTCGGTTCGTTGGATATCTCGTGCACTTATGTCATTGACGATTACGTAACCGGCTACATATCGCATTGCGTTTTTTGCATCAATGTTATGAGCCTCTCTCCCGATGACCACTCCAATTTCACCTTCGTAATCAAGCTCTTTCGTTTCACGCGGATAGGGAATATTTTCGTTATGACCGATTAAGCATGTATGCGCTTTCAAGAAAGCCACTGGAGTGCTGGGCAAAGGGATTTCTGGTTCACCTCGTAAAATCCGGTCCTGATTTGCTTCCTTAAGATGATCGAGAAAGTTTCCTCCCATGCCTACGATTTTGGTGGGAGTAGGTACCGGTGGCAGCCAACGAACCTCCGTTTCTGGAATAAAACACTCGATGTCTCCTTTGGCTATTTTTGTGTCTGCCCAGTTTTGTACAGAAAGTGCAACTTGCTTTGAACGGTCGAGATCCTGTAGGAACGAAATCATATCAGACAGAATCGGGTCTGTTGAAGAAACGGGAATACTAGCCTCCATAGCCCCGGTATGCAAGTCTAAAACATATCCCCCTGAGCCTACTTTGTCCAATAGAACCAAACCAAGATGGTTCCTATTTTCATCAACCTTTTTTTGAAATCTAGCTATTCTCATCCGGCTACCTCACTCCTTGTAGACCTGAGGGATTAACCCTGCAAAATGTCGCTGTATTCCCATTTTAAACACGACGGAGGCCACAGGGCAGGGAGAATCCTCATCAAAAAAAGGAATATTTTAATCTCTTTCCAAAAGAAATGCCGGACCCACGGAAAATGAGTCCAGCATGCAAATTCTATCTATTTCTATTGCGTTTACGGAAATGAATCGGGGACAATCCGGTTTGTTTTTTAAAGACTTTGCCAAAATAACCTTCATCCTCGTAACCGATGGAATAGGCCAATTCTGAGATCGGTGTATCCGAGTGAAGAAGCAGTGATTTTGCTTTATCGATTCGTAGATCTGTCAGGTAGGTAATAATGGTCGTATGAAACTGTTCTTTGAACTTTTTCGCCAAATACTGAGGACTAAAATGAAAAATCTCCGACAGCGTGGATAAAGAAATATTCTCTTGATAATGCTGCCTGATATATAGTCTGACCGCTTCCATTCCGAGAGAGAAAGACTGATCGCTTTCAAACTTTTCAGCCATACCCCAATAACGATGGATAAGCTGAGTTTTCCATTCGTCCAAATCACTGATCCAAAGGGGAAGAAAAAAATCAGTCCGATGGGCGTCCATTTGGCATAGACTGGCGGTACGTTTCAGCAGGAGGTTGGCTTCTATCGTATACAATTGAAGTTCTTCGAAACGCAAAGATCCATGGGACCTCAATGACTGAACAAAGGCTTCGATAATATCCGCCAAATAGGGTTTTTTGCCTTTTTGTGTACCATCCATCAAAGGGATCTCCAAATCCTGCAATCGAGGAAGCTCCCTGCACGTATGAGGAACGTTGCCACTAAAAAGCGGTTGTTTCAACAGAGATGCCCTCGCTCCTGCAATTGCTGGAAGCAGCTGTGAATAATCTGCTACTTTCACGTAGGTTCCTTGCAGGACTTCCAGCCCTAAAGTCTCCCTCCATGCACGGACTAATTTTTCGAGTTGCCTGCTAAATTCATTTGAATTTCTTTCAGGATTCGTAGAAGATGCAAGTAGTACCCCTTGGTAATGGTCCAATTTACATAAATAATGTTCCCCAAAGGATTGAAGGATTTCTTGTGTGATATTGTTAACCACAAATTTAAACAACTCGATATCACCCATAAATCTTTCATACACAAGCTGGTTTATGTTTCGCGGAATAAAGCAAGAGACACGCAAACCTTGCAAGGGTAGTCCGATTTTATCGAACAGATTACGTATGGAATGATCCTGGAATGCAGCTTCTCCTTTGAGAAATCCGGCCAGTTTTTGCTCAGTCAACAGGGAGTCGGCAAGGCGAAGGCGATGACTGATCTCCACTTCGTCTTTCGCTTTGCTCGTGATTTGCTGATACGCAGTGATGGCCCTAGAAACCGCATCTTCCAATTCCTTCGTCTTGAACGGCTTCAGGATATAGTCTACCACGTTTGCCAAAAGAGCCGTTCGTATATAGCTATAATCGTCAGAACCGCTGACGACAATGACTTGGGTATTCCACCCTTCTTCCCGAACCAACCGCAGTAAGTTAACCTCGTCCATACGAGGCAGGCCCATATCGCAAAGCAAAATGGCAGGATGATGTTGCCGAATCATCTCCATCGCCTTGTATCCGTCGTCAGCCATGAATCGTTCAATGATCCCGAACTGATCCCAATTGACAGCAAGATCGATTCCTTTGCAGACATGTTCTTCATCGCCTGCTATAACGACTTTCATGCTTCAATCCTCCCTTTTTGCACCTGGAAAAGGAATATGGAGAAATGACTACCGCTTCTGCGAAAACATCTCCCCCATGCTGGCAACGAGCTCTGCGGCCGATCGGAGATGCATTCGCATCGCTTCCTCCGCTTTATCCCCGTCCCCTGCCAAGATCGCATCCAACACAACCTTATGATGTTGGTGAGAGGTTACCATTCGTACCATATTAAAAGCTTTGACGTATTGAAAACCGATCATTTGCGTCTTCAGCCTCTTTAATACGTTGATTAACGGTCTATTTCCGCTTGCCCTGGCAACAGCACGGTGGAATTCGCCATTTAACTGCATGTATTCCATCACATTGCCAGCTGCGATAGCTTCCCCCTCTTTTTCCCAAATCTCGCTAAGACCAAGCAGGCTCTCCGAGGGCATGCCTGCTGCCAGCAGAGCAGCAAGACCTTCAATTGGCTCCCTGACAAGATACAGCTCAAGCGCATCATTAACGGATAAAATGCGTACCCGGATGCCGCGGTGGGGCAAAAGTTCAACCAGCTCGTCGACAATTAACCTGCGCAAAGCATCTCTTATCGTGACGCGACTTACCTGGAACTCGGCCGTGAGCTCCGCTTCTACTAAATGATCGCCAGGTAGAATTACGCCGCGAAGAATTCGTTCTTTAATCTCGTGGTAGACTTTTTCCACCACCGGTACGTCTTGACGATCAGCCATGGTACATGCTCCTTTCTCTAAAGGTGAAGGCGATTGTATGACAATAATCATAAAATTCAAACGAATATATGTGAAATTGTATGACAATGTCATCCGAGATGCAATTATTTTCTCAAATTCAGAGGCTTATTTGAAACACATTGGTTTAGTTTGTAAAACATTCAAATTGAATGATTTCGAAAATTAAACTTATTGACTAACAATTTGTTGTGCTATAGTTTTTATCGTAGCAAATATTTCCTTGGTCTCTTTTCTACCAGCTTTTGTGATTTTGATTTTGATAGAATGGTATAGGGGAGATTGACAGGAATCAGAACCACCCGGAAGGAGTCGCACTCTTATTTACGCAATACCGTTTCCCCATTTTTAGTAGAAGAAAGGGTTGTGGATAAAATGCCAAATATTGCTATTATTTCAGGGAGTCCTTCAGCATCATCGCGTTTGAATGGGATTGTCGAGGGTCTTCAAGCTGAACTACTAGAGGCAGGTGCCGCCGTCCAAATCATAACGCTCCGCGAGCTTCCGCCCGAAGACCTGATCTATACCAAATTCGATAGCCCTTTCATTACGAAGGCGTTGGGTGAAATTGAAAAGGCTGATGCAGTAGTAGTGGCTACCCCGATTTACAAGGCGTCCTACACCGGGGTGGTAAAATGCTTCCTGGACATGATCCCGCAGAAAGGCTTGCTCGGAAAAGCAACACTTCCTGTCGTGATTGGCGGAACGATCGGGCATCTTCTTGTCATCGATTACGCACTCAAGCCGGTACTAGCTGCGATCGGGGCCAAGCACCAGCTACAAGGCATATTCGCTCAAGACACGCAAGTAGCTCGAAACGAGGATGGAAGCTTTCAGCTTGCTGACGAGCTCACCGAGCGGATCCAAAATTCCGTCAAAGAACTGATTCACGATTTACATTTGTATAAAAACAACTAGGCATAGTCCTATTTACCATGACGATAGACTGGTGGCCAAAAGCGGCTTCTCTTGCTTTCACCTCCCCTGCTATCCATTCGTGTATCATTTGAACGAATAAAGCCAAGCCTTCGAGTATATCCGGCTTGGCTTTATTACTGTCGGGTGGTTTGGGGCTGTCAACCCCACCAGTGTGATGAATAGGTATTAATTGAACTTTTTTATGAAATTTTTTTGGTCCTTTGTAAACACATAGTCACGTCGCTCGTAGAACTTATGAGCATGCATCCATAAAAAAGAACTCATGTGGGGACGAGTTCACAGACTGTAACTATATTTTTGTGGCTTCGTCATGTCTTGACCTGCCAGCGATTTTGCCCGATACTGGCCCGGCGTTAACCCAGTCCACTTCTTGAAAGCACTTTGAAATGCACTTGGCTCCGAAAAATACAGCAAATAGGCAACCTCAGTGACCGAATACTCCCTTTTTTTCAAATAGCCCATAGCCAATTCCTTGCGTACACGGATGGACAGGTCATTAAAGGAAGTGTTCTCTACCTTCAATTTATTTTGAAGGGTTCTCGTACTGATTCCGAAAAATTCAGCAGTTTGCTGCAGTGTCGGGAAGAAGGATGGAACACATTTTTTCATCCACTGAACTACCCGATCTGAAAACATATTCGCCTGGGTCAATTCATCGCTTGATTCCTGTGCAATCGTCTCAAATACACCCAACAGTCTTGTATCGGAGTACATGATCGGATGTTTCAGCAAGTCCTTGCTCATACGCAAAATATTGTTTTTCGCGCCAAACCGTGGAGCTTTCCCAAACACCGACATGTAGGGCTCGGTATCCCCTGGTGAGTCATGTGTAAAGAGAATCTCATGCAAAGAAATGCGCTGGTTGCTGAGCCTTCCGATCAGATGAAACAAGGAACTTGCCATTTCCTCTATACAATGACGTGACACCCGCCCGGGATTCTGCAAAAACATCCGGATAAGAACGTCGTCTTCTTTTATTTCCCAATCCAGATTGAATACGTTGCAAAGAATCACATTGTATCTCTGGTAAGCGGTTAGCGCATCGACAACTGTTTTCGAATGCAGCATCACATAACCGAGCACGCCCATATCGACGAGTTCCGTCATTTGTCCCTGGTGCAAGCCAAAATGATCATCTTGCGTGTATTTGGCAGCTGCGGTCATCAAATGCTCCAATTCCTCCACGGAAATGCGTGCCTCTACATTTTGTAACAGACTGCTGTCAAACGAAGCATAATGGAAAAATTTCTCTATTTCATATCCTTTGTGAACCATTGTCTTCATAATCGGATAGATCATGGAGATCGCGATTCCTGGGCTCTTCAAGTCTCCTTTCCTCCTTTGCGCGAATTAGCAAGATGATTGCGTGGTTGAGCATTCATTTCACTTTCCATTCAATCTATGCTAATGAGTACAGTCTGACTTCAATCTATTATATCGCAAATAGCGATTATGGTCAGTCATCAAGAGGTCACATTTGAGGAGGAACGGAAGATGAAATCGAATATTCTCGTTATTAACGGACATCCTGACCCACAGAGCTTCTGTGCGGCCTTGTCCGACTCTTATATGAAAGGGGCTTTAGCCAGTAATGCCCAGGTTCGCTCTATTGATCTTGGCAAGATCGAATTTAACCCGAACTTACAGTTTGGTTATCGCAAAAGAACAGAACTGGAGGAAGATCTGATAGAAGCGCAGAAACTCATCCTCTGGGCGGATCACCTTGTATTTGTCTATCCTACATGGTGGGGGGTCATGCCGGCCATTCTGAAAGGATTTATTGATCGGGTCTTTCTTCCTGGATTTGCATATAAATACCGTGAAAATTCTTCCTTCATAGACAAGCTCTTAACCGGCAAATCCGCGCATCTGATCGTAACCGCTGATACTCCATACTGGTACAATAAGTTGGCCTATAAGAATGCGGAATACAATGTGATGAAACGAAACATATTGAAATTTTGTGGGGTATCGCCTGTCCTTGTTACCGAGCTTGGTCCAATTAAGGGATCATCAGATAAACTTCGAACCCAGTGGTTAGAAAAAGTGAAACAGCTAGGGTCAAAATTAGCTTGAGTAACCCCTAAATGAACGCAACAAAATGGACCTTTTCCCGACCCTCATCACTTCAACTGGCGGCAATGAGGCAGGGGACAGGTCCTGATGTCGTTATCTCATCCGGTAGGATCCGGATAATGTCTTGGGCAAATATATTAAAATGAAAACCTGGATAATCGCCAACTTTCAAATTCTTGTATCCGCACGTTTTCTACAATCTCATTTGCAGCCAAGCGACTAACAAGAGGAGCTAGTGTAATCGCGGAATGCATAACTGCTAAATAAAGGCCCTTTATCTGATCATGAAATCCAACAATGGGATACCCGTCATGAGGCATGGGCCTCATCCCTACCTTGATATGTTCCAGCCTTAAATTCTCCCCTCCTTTTAGATTGTGACGAATTATTTCAAAAGCCCGTTTTCCAATTGCCTCCGGCCCATTTTCTTCTGACTCATCTATATAATCTTCCGCAGCTATTAACGTTTCGTTTGTTAGGTGCCTTGCTTCAAATTGCTGATTAGAAATTAACGTGTGGATTAATTTTTTATTGGATTTCATCCGAATGATAATGGAAGGCGAAGGAGCAACAGGTACATCGATACCTAATGGCCGACAAAGCCCAGGTAAAGCGGTTCCAGCAGCTAATACAATTACGTCTGATTTAATAAAACCATTGGAGGTATGTACGCCAACAACCCCAGAACCGTCTTTTATTAATTGCGTAACTTTTGTATCATAACGTACGTTTGCTCCGTTTTCTTCTGCTTTTTTTATGAATAAGTTTGTTGTGTATACCGGATCTAATGCGCCTTCTTTATTTGCAAACATGGCTTCTTGGGGATATTCCTTCAAATTTGGTTCCAATTCTATGATCTGTTGCCGATTCAGTTTTTGTATATGAGATTCCTCCGTATTTATAGGAACTCCCCATGTCAGTGCTCCATGCCAATTTACGTTTAAATCAGGTAACTCTTTCTCTAATGTGTGGTATTCCGCTAGAGTTGCATCGTATAAAGGTAGGGAATTTTTAAAAACGCGACCAGACGGATTAATCCAAGCAAATGATTTGTCGGTTACTTCACATGCTGCTGTTGGATTCCTTTCGATTAACGTAACCTCCTGGTTTCGCTTTGATAAGTGATAGGTCATTGCTGCACCAACAATCCCCGCACCCACAACTACAATCTTTTGTTTATCCTGCATGTAGCTCCTCCCTCTTTAAAGACATGAGTCCATATAAGGATGATTCTAACATGAGAAGTGCCTTTCTTGCGCTATGTGTAGACAATGCATCAGCTTGTTCACCCTCGCACTAGAAAGAAGCCGTGCAAATGGGCTTTTGTACCGCATGAAACAGCTGATCCAAATCCTTCTCAAAGGTGGGATTCGATACTTTTACCAAGCTATAGTCTAGCAGCTTTTGAAAAGATATAGAACCCATGATGAGTGAGGAGAAATCGGCAATGTCCAATTCGATGGTTACATCCGGGGTACCTTCAGTCAATACAGACGCCCTTCCCTCCTGAAAATGAACAAGGGTGTTTTCCTGGTTTTCCGGCAAAAACTTGTCCTGAACCCGTATCTCTACCGTTAGGGTCTTTCCACCAAAGTTGTGATTCGAAAGATCAGCGAATAATTTGGCTACATGGATGACCCTATACATAGCACCTACACCCGATGTATGCATTTGAATATTAGAGCCGGGAAGCAGATTATCGTATCCGTTGCTAGGATCAGTCAGTAAATGGTGAAAGTCTTCTTCTTGTGTGTTTACAATTACCCGATGAATTTGATCTGCCTGGCTGGAAAGGAATGTGCACAATTCGGCAAAAGCTTCAGCAGTTTCATAAATCAATTCATTGACGATAAGATCACTGGCAGAAAAATTATCTTCAGGACAGAGTCTTTTAAACGAAAATACTAGGTACCCTTCAATTTTATCATCTTTTTTGTAAGCAACCGTATGATAATCCGGATTGGCAAACATAAGTCTGGCTTCCATATCGGTTTTGGCGATCATTCCATGCTGACGTTCCATATAGCGTTGATAACAAGCAAACACCAATTCATGATCACGTTCAGTAACGCGGACGATGTGTTTTTTCGTACCTCTATTATGGAACTGACCAGGATTGACCCGGTATTGATTTATCTTCGTACCTACACCAAACCCCATTTGTTTGTAGAAATCAACACGAAACGGATTCAATAACGTGATGCTAACTCCTCTATCCCGAAAATAGCGCAAGAAATAGGAAAGCAAGTCACGACCCACTTTTTCTTTTTTGCGCATGATATCAACTGCAACCAGACCGACTCCTCCCACAGGTAATAGATGAGAGAAGACATTCATCGTATAGTTATGAAGCCGCATACTCCCCAAGAGCGTTTCATCTTCAAACAAGCCGTAAAACTCAGAGCTTGTGTCCTGCTCATGTGCCTGGGCAAAGCGTTCTCGCAGGCTTCCGCAAGTATCCGGCAGGTCAAATCGGGTACCGGGGAATGCACTTTGGATGATAGGGACGTATTGTTTAAAATCTTCCTCAGTCAATTTACGAATAATCCGCATGCTTACAAACACCGCCTCTATGTTTATTACACCCAGAAATAACTATTATCGTTTGCGCTCATGATTCCCAGCTTTTTGGATGTCTTACATTTCGAATACTCAGTCCATACGAACGGTTGTATGGATGATTTTACATTCCTACGTTTGCAATTTCAAGATAAATATTTCTATTTTATCAAAAATAAACTTCTTTTATTGACTGCTAAAAAGTACCTACCCACCTTTGGTCATGGAAAGCAGGTACTTTCTATCATTTACATTTATTTCAACTTAAATAAATCAAGCATAGGCGCCTTCAGAAGTTCTTCATATGTCAATACATTGGGATATTTAGAGAGGTCACTCGAGTACACTCTATCTTCAACCGTTTGATTGATCTCATCTTCAATATATAATCCGCAGTCAACACATTCAAGAGCAGGCACTCGGAGTATCTGTACAGATGTTGCTCCATCTGGCATAATCCAGTAACCATCTTTTGTGGTTTCCCTCACTTTATCTTCGTTACACCATATGCATTCCATTGCAAATATCCTCCCTTATTCGTACACCACCGAGATATTGTATGATTTCATCGTTTGTTGCAGATGGCATCCAATAGACCTCCCTTTACATTTAGAATGTATTGCGTATCGTAAATATACAACAAGCAAGGTTCATGCCAATTCCGCATACTAAGAAAAAAGAGGAAATATCCTCTCTTCTATGTGTTAGTGCAAAAAAATCGGCAATGTTTAAAATTTAAATGCATAATATTGGGCAGTTATTTCTCTATGCTAGATATATCATTCGCGCGGGTTGATTAAACTTTTTGCACCTCCACCTCTTCATTTAATTCAATATTTCCGAGCTTACCTTTAAACATCTTCGTCTGATAGGCAAGATAAATGAAACCAATAAAAACCCAGCCGATACCAAGAACAAAAGAATTCAACTCCAAATGAAACCAGAGTACAGCAACCAAGGCTGCCCCAATACTTGGCATTATTACATAGGATAAAAAATCTTTAGGTGTCTTGTATCTCTTCAGTCTAATCGAATAATAGGCAATCACAGATAAGTTAACAAACGTAAAAGCTATCAGCGCGCCGAAGTTTACCAGTGCAGCAGCCATTTCCAAATCGAAAAAAGCCGCTGTGAGGCAAACCGCTCCAACCAGAAGAACATTAAAAACAGGTGTTCTCCACTGTGGATGCAAATAGCCGAATAGCTTTTTAGGCAGAACATTATCACGACCCATTACGTACAAAAGACGTGATACACTTGCATGCGAAACAAGTCCTGAAGTAAAGGATCCTGCAAAAGATGCTGATAGAAAAAACAATTGAAATAGTTTCCCCCCTACGTATAGGGAAATCTCAGGAGCAGTGGCACCTGGATCTTTGAATGTGGATATATCTGGGAATAACGCTTGAGTGAAGTAGCTACTTACAATAAATATAAGCCCACCGGCAAGTGCAGTAATCATAATCGCTTTCGGTATGTCCTTTGTCGGATTAAGGGCTTCCTCGGAATAATTTGTTACTGCATCAAACCCTAAAAAGGAAAAACATAATACAGTTGCGGCCGCAATCACACCAGAAAAATGAAAATCCGGTTGATAAAAGGGTTGAACCGTGAGCGTAGTTCCAACACCCATTCCCTGATTTAATTCCTTTACAGCCAAAAACACAAAACAGACTATTACAACAATTTGAAACACAACCAAGATGCTATTCACATTTGCTGTAATATTGATACTCCACAGATTAATGACAGTAGCGACAATCACATATCCAGCAATCCACACCCACGATGGAATATCAGGAAAAATAGCAGTACAGTAAATTTGTATTAACAATGCACTGATCATGGGAATAAGCAAATAGTCAAGCAAAGATGCCCATCCAACAAAAAAGGCAAGATACGGACTCATCGTCTTCTGTGTATACGTATAGGATGAACCTGCGCTGGGGAAAGCCTGTGCCATTTTTCCATAGCTAAATGCTGTAAATAACATCGCACCTAAAGCGATAATATAGGCAAGTGGCACAAGTCCACTTGATATTTCCGATGCAATCCCAAACGTATCAAATACGATCATCGGAACCATCCACCCCATACCCAGCATAACAATTTGCCATACTCCCAACGAACGTTTTAAAACTATGTTTTCATTCATGCCGTTTCCCCCTTGATAACGGTTACAATATTGTCTATCCTTTGGTACTCTCCTTACCCAAGTAAGTAAAAAAGAGAGTTAAATAGGTTCTGAAGAAATGGGGAAAAAAGCTGAATAGAGCGAGCAAGGTCTTATCTGCTTCATTCAGCTTTTTGACAAATCGTTAGTTGTATCTTTTACATCTAGCGCAGATCAAGCGAAATGGTTTTTAGATCTGACATTTCACTGATGGAATATTTTCCGCCAATTCTACCTACACCACTGGCTTTTCCAGCTACTCCTCCAAATGGAACGTGCGCCTCCCAGTAGTTACTGCTATCGTTAATGTTCACGATTCCGGTCTTTAATTTTTCAGCAAAATACATGGAATCTTTTACATTGCTTGTAAAAACGGAGGAAACCAGGCCCCAATTATTACGTGCGGCAATCCCCAACGCTTCCTCATGTGTGGAAAATGACATTACTGGCGCTACCGGACCAAACGTTTCTTCCTTGTTGTATAAACAGTCTTCGGTTACCCCGACGATGACTGTCGGTTCAAAGAACAGATCGCTTGTTTGATTTTTTGCGCGATTACCCCCGATGAGAATTTTCGCGCCTTTCTCCAGGCAATCTCTCGCGTGCATATCATTTTTTAGAGTAACGGCTTCATTATTCAACGGCCCCATTGTCGTGCGGGGATCAAACGGATCACCCATGATAATCTCCTTCGCATGGTTGACCAATTTGGCGACAAATTCATCATGGATATCACGGTGAACCAAAATCCGTTCGGTTGCAGAACAGACCTGACCGGCATTATAGAAACACCCACTCGCAATCATGTTTGCTGCATGATCCAGATCGGCATCTTTCAGCACGATCGTGGGACCATTTCCGCCCAATTCCAGAAGCATCGGTTTTCCAGCGCCCCGAACAGCAATTTGGTGGCCGGTTGCCGTACTGCCAGTAAACCCGATTGCATCCGTACCTGGATTCGCAACGATTTCGTCCCCAACCACAGAGCCTTTGCCAGTTACTAGATTGAGGACGCCTTCGGGAACGCCCGCTTCCTCAAAACATTCCGCCAGCCTGATCGCACATAAGGAGGTTGTTGGTGCCGGAACCCAGACGATGGCATTGCCTGCAGCCAAACCAGGAGCAAGGTATTCCGCCGCAACCATGAAAGGAAAGTTCCATGGAGTGATGACGGCGTATACTCCCTTTGGTTGCCGAATCGTCAAAACCCTTTTATTCCTGTCTTCTACTGGAATCACAGAGGTCTCTAGCCACTTGATTTGTTCGGCTGCGTTAGCGAATGCCATAGCCGTACCATCGATTTCATCGAGTGCTTCGGAATAATACGGCTTTCCCTGTTCCAGTGTTAAGACTCGTGCCAATTCCTCTCTCCGACGCGAGATAACCTGTGAAATGGATACAAGTAATTTTGAGCGGTCCCAAATAGACATCTGTGATAGTTGCTCAAACCCTTGGCGTGCAGCTTGAATTGCCATTTGAGCGTCTTCGCGGACCCCCTCCGGAATACTGGCAATCGGTTGCCCTGTTGCTGGATTAACACTGTCGAAATAGGTGTTGGATACTGAATTCACCCATTTTCCACCGATAAACATTTTTTCTGCTCTCATCATGGTACCCTCCTACAAATTGACCTGCACTGGAAGTCCTTCCTTGCTAGACTTTTCTAAAGCGATCATGATTTTCAATGTGTCGAGCCCTGCCTGTCCCCCTGCATACGGCTGCTCATCACTCAAGATGCATTTGATAAAGTGGTCAGCCTCGATGTGATATCCATTATCGAGTGTAAGCTCGGGATAGTCACAATACGTATCCGTTGCAACATTAAGCTGCTGTCCTCCCAGAATCACGTGACCGCTCCCTTTGGTTCCGTTCACGTAGCATTCCATCTCCAGCAAATTCTTGTTTCCCTCAGGTTCATTCCATGTTACTTGCAGAGCTGCTGTCGCCCCACTTTTCCACTTGATAATGTTCCAGTAATAGTCGGATACACCCAATTTATCGAAGATTTCGAAATTACCACGAGTGGCGTAAACGCTGTCTACTTCTCGTCCAAAAATCGATAGCAGAAAATCAAAGTCATGAACCCCTAAATACTCATTCACACTGCAGCGCCCATTTATTCGGTATCCTTCTGATTTTCTTACTGCTCTTCTTGAATAGGCATTGATGGGAAGTCCTAATTCGCCCTTTTGGAATTGCTGCTGAATATGCGCATATTCCGGGATATAACGCAAAGTCATACCCAGCATCAATTTCACGTTCGCAGCAGTCACCGCCTGTATGATTGCCTCTGCATCCTCAATTGTAGTGGCAATTGGCTTTTCTAACAGAATATCAACGCCTGCAGCAGCAGCCAGTAAGGTCGGTTCCCGGTGATATTGATCAGGAGTAGCGATGATTACCCCATCCAAAGGGCATTTCTCATGCATTTCCGACTGATTGGTGTACACTTCAGGGATTCCATAGGTTATTTTCATTTCTCGTAATCTACTTTCATTCATATCGCAGATGGCTACCACTTCACAAAGAGGATTCTTTTGAAATGCCTGTATATGCACCTCTCCAATCAAGCCAGTTCCCACAATACCAATGCGTGCTTTCTTCATCATTTTATCTCTCTCCTTATCGATGAAATATTCATTCATTCTGATGAGGCCCTTGGTTCCAGCCCTGTCTCTTTACCTGAACCATAAAGATCAGGCAGCGGTTGACGAAACATTTTTGTTAAAAAGATGAGATATATCAAACCGCAGGTAAGCCATAAGCCACCTAACAGTAATGAATGATAATCCAGTTTCATCAAGAAACTACCGGTAAAAAAAGCACCTATGAGCGGGAGAATCAGGTATAGGATTATGTCCTTGCCCGAACGTTTCTTCAGCTTAATGAAATAGTGAGAGATGACAGAAAGATTAACCATTGTAAAAGCAAACAAGGCTCCAAAGTTGATAAATGAGGTTACTGTCATAACATCGAGTACCAAAGCCCCCATGGCCACTACGGCAACTAACAGCAAATTCAAAACGGGAGTATGATATTTGGGTGACAGATATCCAAAAAACTTATTAGGCAGTACATGTTCTCTCCCCATCACATACAAAACCCTAGCAGCACTAGAACCGGCCGCCACAGCAGAGGCCAATCCTGCTGTCGACCAAATCGCTACAAATATAGAGACAAAAATGTTTCCGCCAATATAGGCAAATATTTGCATTGCTGCTGATTCAGGATCGATAAAAGAATCAATATCTGTATATACCATTTGCAAAAAATACGAGATTGCGATAAACAGTAAGCTTGCGATAAGCGTAATGAGGAACATTGCTTTCGGTAACGTTTTTCTTGGATTTTCGGTCTCTTCTGCCAATGTCGTTACCGCGTCAAATCCCAAATAGGTAAAGGCGAGAAGCGGCACGATGGAAAGCACGGATGCCATTTTTACATTTGGGTCAAAGAATGGCAGCGTGGACAGCAACGTTCCCATCCCTTTTCCATCTACTAATCCTTTAATGGATAAGGCGATAAAGCTTAAACAAAAAATGACCTGCAACGTCAACAGTAACGTGCTAAAATTCGCTGCGATTTTTATTCCAAGCACATTTACAACGGTGATAACCGTTACGAAAAAAATGACAACTACATAAAAGGGAACTGCAGGAAAATAGGATGTAATAAAGATTCCAAAGAATAACGCGCTGATTAATGGACTAAACATGTAGTCTAATATGACTGTCCACCCCACAATGAAGCCAACGTGGGAATTAATCGACTTTTGTGCGAAAGAGTAGGCAGCTCCAGCATTTGGAAACGCTTTCACTAACATGCCGTAACTATAAGCAGTAAACAGCATAACTACAGTAGCAATTACATAAGCTGAGGCAATCATTCCTTTTGAAGACTGAACGGCCACCCCGTAAATCGAAAAGATGGAGATCGGAGCCACGAAAGCCAATCCGAAAAATACGACCTGTCCCAAGCTGAGCGAACCACGCAAAGAATTACCGTGCCCTTGTCCCTCATTCATGTATTACATACCCCCTTAGCTGAATACGTTTTCGATGGATCAAGAATTAGATGGGTATTTTCCCTTCCCATACGAACGGCTGTATGGATGATAATACAACTTTATTTTTTCAATTGCAAGATAATATTTTCAATTCCCGCAACGAATTATTCATATATTGACTTTTGTAAAAAACTTATGTAAAAAGGGTTACAAGACGATAAAACTTATCGGGAGGCGTCATGACAGCTAACCTCATTATAGAAGCTGGTTTAAAATTGTTTACCCAACATGGTTACGAAGGTGCATCCTTGGCAGATATCGCCAAAGAAGTAGGCATCCATAAGTCTTCCATTTATACACACTTTAAGAAAAAAGAAGATCTTTTCTTAGCGGTATTTGATTATGCCATGTCAGATTATCGTGAGCATCTCAAACTATTGCTTGCCACAATACAACATGACTCCATTGAAGATAGCCTTTATAAGATCTTGTGCAATGTTGGTCAGTACTACAATCAAAGTGCAGAAAAAGTGGTGTTTCAAAAAAGGTTTCTTCTCTTTCCACCGAGCTTTTTACAAGATGAAATGAAAAGTAGATTTGCGTTCTTTGATGATTCACTCATTCAAATGCTGTTTACTATTTTTAAAGAAAGAACCCCGGAAGCTGAATTCCACTCTCATGAAGTAAAAGGTTGGTTGAATGCGTATTCTTGTGTGTTAGATGGTCTTTTTTCACATATGGTTTATTACGGAAATGTAGGGTTTGATGAGAAGGTTAATAGTATTTGGAAGCTTTATTGGGGAGGAATTCAACATTCCACACTAAGATCAAATAGTCCATCCAAGTAGGTATCTTTCCAATGAAAACTCTTATGGAATCTTTCAACCCACGTAGACTCTAGAGGCCACAAAAAATAAGCTTTGATCAATCAGACATTTGATTATCAAAGCTTATTTTGATTTTGTTGTGCCAGTCATTGTTTCGCGGTTGTATCTGTGGCTAAGAACTTTTTCTCGCGCAATATCAAGATTTTGACGTTCTCAAATCTGCTATTGCTGAAAGAAATAGATTGTGCATTCGGAAATTCCACAGCAGCAATGTCTGTCAAGACGTGACCAGGTGCCATTTCTACAAACAGCCTGGCCCCCAGTTCATATAACAGCGTAGTGGCATCGTGCCACCGAACAGGTTTGGCAACACTTAATGCAAGATCTTTTTTGATGGCTGTCGCGTTTTTTAGAATTCGTGCATGAACGTTTCCAGCATAAGGCACAATCGGTTCACGCAATGCCATCTTTTCTAAAGCAAACATCAGCTCTTCTGATACTCGATTTAGTAACTCGCAATGCGAAGGAACGCTTACGTTCAATAACTGGGCCCTCCGAGCACCTGCCAAACGTGCGGATGCAAGAACTCTTTCAAGTCCAGCAATCGCACCTGCAATGGTAATTTGCTGTGGTGCATTCAGATTAGCCATATACACAGGTACCTTACACGTAAATTCTTTTTGGATAATTCCGGATAATCGACGTTCATTGAGGCCTACTACAACGCCCATCCCATATCCCTTTGGATACGCGTTCTCCATCAGAATAGCTCTCAGCTTTACAAGTTGCAGTGCATCTTTCAACTCTAAAACATTTGCAATGACAGCAGCACTAAATGCTCCCACAGAATGTCCGGCCACCAAATCCGGTGATGCTCCTTCAGCTCGTAAAGCACGGGCCGTAGCTACTCCGGAAATAAGTAAGGCAAGTTGAACCGCAACCGTAGAGGAAAGCGACTTTTCTGAATCGAGTGTATAAATATCTTCTTCCAATACCTCACTTGCTTCATGAAGAGTTGCTTCAATAACCGGATGATCAGGCAATTGATGAAGCATTCCGATCTGTTGAGAACCTTGTCCAGGAAAGAAAAACACAGTGCTCATCTTCCATCCTCCTGATTCAAAGTTACGACAGACCATGGAGTGTCCACTAATGTAGGACCAGAGCTTGTACGGAGGAGTACCTGTTTTTCATTTCGAGCATACTCGGCGAGCGCAACAGCTCCCAAGGGAGTTTCAAGCTGGACATCTATTCGAATCGGCAGTTGAGTATTCCAGCCGTGGAGAACTCCTGCTTTCTTTCTATCAAGCGGTTGAGGCATTCGGATCACGATGTCCAAGTCGCTGTTCGGACGAGCAGTCGGTATAGAACTTGCCAGTTCGAAACCGACGCTACCTGTAATTCCCCATGACCAATCATAACGACTATAATAGAAAGAAACGATATCGAGTATTTGGAAAGCACGAATGGTAGTAAACCGTTCACTCGTTCTCCAGCCGGCCTGAGAGACTAGTTGCTCTGGCGTAACTTTCATTACTATCGCAGAAGATGGAATATAGGCACCGAAACGCTGAATTCTATTTTCGCCACGAACCCCGACCGGTATCATTCCATTCTGAAGCGGAGCTCGACGAACCACGACCCAAGGCGCCTGGAGCAAAGCCTCGTGCACCCATTTTGGTGCCTCTTCATCACTCGCGATACACTCGATATTGTTAATTTTTAGCAGATCATGAACTAAGAGTTCCATTGTTCTGCCATGCGGGCACGTACTGCGATGGATGCGGCTCGTCCCTTTTGAGCATCATCGGAAGCCAAGCGACTACTTAAGTCCCTTTTACTTGTTCGTGCCTCAGAAATCGTATTTTTTAGTTTACTCTTCACGATATCGATGTCAGATTGAGCAGGTTCATCGGCAGACACGTTCACCAGTAACTCGTGCAAGGAACCTAGTGAAGCAAATGAACGTATATCATAAGCAGTAGCTGGTATCTTTTTAGCTGCTTCTTCTAGTTCTTCGATACATCGACGGGTGACACGAGCGGCAGAGTTTTTGGACATCACTTGTACGACAACATCAGGATCATCAAGTGCCAGGATACGATTGGCCTGTAATCCATGAGCAAGGAAAGCACCTGAGATGGCGTTTCCAACAATGAGCGCAATGACAGGATGCCCAGCCAATCGAGCGGATGCGTATGCGTCTGCGGCAGCCGCACAAGCCAAATGAATACCCAGCAATTCTTCCCGGTAGCCATAAGCTTGACTTGGCACGTCGACAATGGCAACGATCGTCCGGCGCTTTCCGTCTTGATCAGCTTGGATGGCATCACGAACATAACGTGCAATGGTCCAGCCCTCGTCCAAACCTACCTCACCATGGCGAGCACGTGGGAATCGATTTTCCGGATTGGGAACGACAGAAATATAACGAACGCACTCTCCGCCTAAGGATGCATCTGTACACAAAACTGACGGCGCTCCTACCTTTTCCGACTTCGTTACGCCGGTCAACGCTTCGAACCACTTCCGCCCACGACTCTTTATATCGTTCGTTTCAGTCTGGAGCCACACTTCCTCCAATTTCTTCATCCATTCCTCTGTAAGGGAGACATCTTGCTCTTGATCTCGTCCCCACAGGGTTCGTAATAGTGGACCATCAACAGGGGTAGAAGGGTCAATAACGGCTAGCCGAGAAAGAAACCGTTCCACCTGAGAACTACGAGCTTCAAGGGCCACATCTTGTTGACAAGCATCTCGAACAGCCTCATAAATTTGTGTCACATCGTCACTGACCAAAGTATCAGCAAAACCGGTTTCAAAGCGCTGTTCCCCACCGACTGTACTCCAGATTAACTGACGGTCACGCGAATCGAACTCCAGAATTCCCGCTTCCTGTTCAATGACTTCAGGGCCGTTTAGCTCCAACCGTCCTTGACGTGTCATGATCAGAGTCGTGCATAATGCAGACGTGATTGACATGCCACCAAAGCAACCGATCATTCCGGACACGACACATACGACCGGTACGTAACTGCGCAATGACACAATGGCAGCTTGTATTTCTGCAATGGCCAGCAACCCATAGTTCCCTTCCTGCAATCTCACGCCCCCTGTTTCTAGCAACAATACAGGTCTCGTACGAATGCCCTCTTCATTGTCTTTCAACGCTTGTTCCAGTGCCGCTGCAATCTTGGCACCGGAAACCTCTCCAATCCCACCGCCTTGAAATTCACCTTCAATGGCAATGACGACAGCGGAATCTCCATTGATGAAGCCACGAGCAATTACGACACCGTCATCACTCTGTGGAACAATGCCTTGAAGGGCGAGGTGAGGCGACTCTATTCGATCAAAGGGTCCGAGGATCTCGCGAAAAGTATCTGGGTCGAGAACCGCTGCAGCTTTCTCTCTAGCATTTAATTCTATGAAGCTATTCTTCAAGAAAATGTGGTTCATGATTGAAGCACCTCCACAGCTTGTGCCAATCGAAGCGACACGACGCCAGGGGTTGCTCCAAAGTCATTGATTTCAATGGACACAGCCAAATCGTAGATGGAAAAAAAGCGATCCAGAACAGCTTTCCACGTTTCTCCAAACCCATTTGACTGAGTACGAATCACCACATAAGCCCGTAGCTCTTGACAAGGTTCAATCAAGATTTCCAAGTCTCCTGAACCAGCCACTCCAACATGTGCACGGCGTGACACTTTTTTTCTGGCGTTATATTCAAACGTCAATTGTTCCATCCAAAGGCACCTCCTATTGCTAACTTTTATCGCTTACATCCGTATCCTGAAAGATGATCCAAAAACAATGTGGCAGCGAGTAAATCAGCACTTCCACCAGGGGAAGCATTACGGGCGATTAGACCTGTATCTAACTGCTGAAGCGCATTCCAACCCTCTTCCGTGGACGTTCCCCCTAGTAAAAGAACATACCTGGCCCCTTGTTTCGCAAAATGGAGTGCTTCCATACCGCCTCGGTGCAAAAGACATGTGTCATCAAGACTTGCTATAATCGCAAGTAGAGCATCCAATTTTGCTTTGCTCTCGGGGATGCCACGATCACGGAATGACTGCAAAGCCGGCAATCCGATGTTAATTACGTTTGGGAATCCCTGCTGCGCCTCACCAGTGGCGCCAGATACCTTAAACTTTTGCTGAACTCGTATTCCATTTGTAGATCTTACGGGAGCAAACCGATCCGGATAACGTGCAATCTCGCCGGCAAGCGTTGCGATCTCTTTTGGAGTGGCTTTAGGTCCAGTAATTGCGGCAGCGGCGATTAACAGACCAAGAGCCCAAATTGCCCCGCGGTGCGTATTCGTTCCTCCTGTTGCTTCCAACATCACTTCTTCACCTTCACGGCCAATCCGCGCTAATTGCTCCCGTAGTTCTTGACTCGGCTTACTTCGAAAGGCAAAACGTGCCATCTCCGCATATGTTTTATTCAAAGCTTTAGCCGATCGCCGCATGAGTTCAATAGTTAAGTCCGTATGGGCTCCTACCGTTTCCATATCGACCAAGCCCGGCTTTGGAGTAAGCTCTGCTTCATCTATCAGTGCTTTTGTGACGAGATCAGCGAGCCATTTGCTACACGAATCAGCATTCGTCCATGGGAAAGAACATTGGATCATATTACCAACTCCGGAATTTCGCTGGTGGTTTGTAATGTCCCCCCGACCATTCGACTAAATCCTCTATACTTTTTGCTGCCAATAAAGAACGCTTCGCATCGGTGCGACGGATTCCAAGGTCTTCTGGAAAAGCCACTAAACCATCACTGCGGAGCCGATCGTTTACAGACAGGTCATGATGACGACCAAGGGGAGAGACTCCAGCAACAGCCGCAATCGCTAATTTGCGTTCTTCGAGGTCGCGTGCTTTATAGAGATAGGCCACTCCTTCTTCCGTTACAACATGAGTTACATCATCCCCATAGATCATGACCGGTGCGATGGGCATATTGGCATCATGCCCAACCTCTACTGCGTCCAAAGATGGAACGAAAGTGGGTTGGTCCCCTTTTTGGAATGTTTCAACCATTTGGACAACGAGTTTCTTTCCTCTGACGATATCTCCTTCCTCAGAGATCATATTCAGCCAAGCTGGAGTTGCGTGGCGGCGTCCACGAGGATCATGCCCCATATTAGGAGCACCGCCGAAACCTGTCAGTCGCCCAGAGGTGACAGTTGAAGAATTTCCGACAGCGTCCATTTGGAGCGTGGAGCCAATAAAAAGATCCACTCCATATTGACCAGCCATTTGGGAGTAGGCGCGGTTCGATCGCAAGCTGCCATCAGAACCTGTGAAAAAAACATCAGGACGTGCGGCCGTGTAATCCTCCATTCCCACTTCCCCACCAAAACAGTGAATACTTTCGACCCAGCCACTCTCAATAGCTGGAATCAGCGTTGGGTGAGGATTAAGAGCCCAGTGTTTACATATCTTCCCACGCAGGCCGAGCTTTTCGCCGTACGTTGGCAATAGTAATTCAATCGCCGCTGTATTAAATCCAATTCCATGATTCAGTGATTGTACCTTATGACGCTCGTATACGCCCCTAATGGCAATCATGGCCATCAAAATTTGCGTTTCTGTTATCAATCGCGGATCTCTGGTGAACAAAGCCTCTAATTGATAAGGTTTGTCCGCTTTGACAACAATATCAACCCAGGATGCAGGAATATCAACACGCGGTAGATCGTCAACAAATTCATTGACCTGAACAATGACGATGCCGTTGCGAAACGCGGTCGCTTCAACGAGAGTTGGGGTCTCCTCTGTGTTTGGACCGGTATAGAGATTTCCTTCTGCATCGGCTTTGTCTGCAGCTACGAGCGCGACATTGGGTATGAGGTCGACAAACATCCGGGCATATAACTCCAGGTACGTATGAATGGACCCGATCTCCAGCTGCCCATCTTCGATCATTTGCGAGATACGAAGGCTCTGTGGACCTGAATAGGCAAAATCTAATTTTCTTGCGATCCCTTTTTCGAATAGATCCAGATGTTCCGGACGAGAAATGCTGGACATGATCATGTGCAAACCGTTTACTTTATTCGAATCTATCATGGCTAGCGCATGAGATAAAAAAGTTGCCTGTTTCTGATTGTTACCTTCCAAAACAACTCGATCACCAGGTACCAGCAAAGACTCTAGGGCGTCGACAATGCGCTCAGTAGGAAGTACACGTCCTTTCATGAAGCTTTTGATTTTCTTTAATCGGATATCCTTCTGATCACGGCGCGTCGTCCATGATCCTCCATATACGTGATCTCGTACTTGCTCGTTCATAACATTGCACCCCTTCCCAAGACGAATTTTATCCATTTCACAGTACCCGGTTTTCCGTTTAAGTCGAACACGTCGGATTGAAACCCTTAACCAGGAAGTATTCTGTTCTTTTTGGACATCTTTTACAAATGCATAGAAACACCTGGTCCTACAGGGATCTCGAAAATAGCAAAGATACACAGCATGGCAATCCATGCGATCAAGAATGCTACCGTATAGGGGAGGATCAGGGATATATGTGTTCCTAGACCGGCTTTTTTATCGTATCGAACCAAATAGGCTAGCATGACAGCTACAAAAGGCTGCATGGGTGTGATGAAGTTGGTTGCGGAATCCCCGATTCGAAAAGCAACTTGAACGAAAGCTGGATGAAAATCCATCAGCATAAACATTGGAACAAAAATAGGAGCCATAATGGACCATTGGGCAGAACCACTCGTAATAAGTAGGTTCAGCATGGTTGTAATCAGTACAAATACAATGATGAGAGGTAACCCATCAAGCTGGATCGTCTTTAGTAATTCTGCTCCCTTAACAGCAAGCCAGACTGTTATATTGCTCCAATTGAGAAAAGCAATAAACTGTGACACAACGAAAACCAAGACAATAAATCCAGACATGTCCTTTATTGATTGAGACATGAAATTAATTGCATCTTCTGCCTTTTTAATAATCCCTAATGTACGACCATACGTATATCCGGTAAGGAGGAAGAAAGCCAAAATGAATACAATAATGCCCGACATAAACGGCGATTGCATGATAGAACCATTTTCTCCACGAAGAGGTGAATTTGGTATGAATAGAATCAAAGCAACTAAACCGATAAACATCAAAGCAACAAGCAACGTATTTCGAAGCGCTTTGTTCTCTAGGGGAGTTACACTGGCCATTTTTTCTTGAATAATGTCCTCTTGATAGATACCCAGGCGCGGTTCTACAATCTTGTCTGTAACAAAAGCCCCAACAACTGTAAGCAGCAATACGGAAGCACTCATAAAGAACCAGTTATCTACAGGCGTCACCACGACGGCAGGATCGATGACTTTCGATACCTCTGTTGTTATGCCAGATAATAGCACATCCGTTCCTGCGATAAAAAAGTTAGCAGTAAATCCGCAACCTACCCCGGCAATCCCGGTGGCAAGACCTGCGACAGGATGCCGGCCAACGGAATGAAAAATCATTGCTGCGAGTGGGGGAACGATAACATAAGCTGCGTCGGAAGCTAAATTTCCTAGAATCCCTATGAATAATACGGCATAGGTGATCAATGATTTCGGCGCATTAATGAGGGCTTTTTTAATCGTTGCTTCAAACAATCCTACCTTGTCAGCCATTCCAATACCGAGAGCGATAACCAAGACCAATCCTAAAGGCTTGAAGCTGGTAAAATTGTTCACCATAGACTCTAGGAAATATTCGAGGCCTTCTTTGGAAACCAAACTTTTGACAGCTATTTCTTCACCCTTACCTGGATGAACAGCAGACAAACCCATGTAATTACCAATCCAGGACACAACGATTACAATGAAAGTCAAGTAAAGAAATAACGTAAACGGGTGCGGGATGCGATTACCTAAACGTTCAACCAAGTTTAAAAACCGCATCATCACTCCATTCATTACATTACTGGTCTTATAATTGGGCTGCAATTTAGCCATCGATAACACGTCCTCCCCAAATCTCTATGTCTTTACATGTTCTCCAAGCTTATGGATCACGTGACATGTACACTTTATCCCATTAAAGAAGTTATCAATATTCAGATTTTCATTTGGAGAATGATTTGCTTCATCAAAATTGGCATAAGGTACAACAATCGATGGCAATCCTAATAGTTTTGTCCATACATAGTCTGGCAAACTACCACCTAAACTAGGTTGAATAATCGGTTCTTGCTGATAAGCCTCTCGAACAGCACTTGTTACAATCTTAACGAATTCGTGGTTCGAACTCGTCCTGGATGGATAAACAGCACCCATAAATTCTACATCAATATCAGGGGCGTACTTTTTGACATGACGAACAAACTTTTGATAAATATCTTCTGGATCTTGATCCACGACTAAACGTATATCCATTTTCGCTGTAGCTTTTGAGGGGATAATGGTCTTAACCCCTTTCCCACCATAACCACTCTGAAATCCAGAAATGTTAAAAGTGGGTTCAAACATTAATCGGCGATAATAGGTTTCTCCATCCAAAGCCAAATCTTTGTATCCGATTTTTTTAGAAATTTCATCACGATTATAGGGAATCTTCTTTAGAAGCTGAGTCTCATGTTCGGTAGGTTGACGTATATTGTCATAAAAACCCTCAATTAATACATGCTCGTTTTCATCCCGTAGAGTGTTAAATAAAGCGATAAGTTTCCAGACTGGGTTAGGAACGATATTTCCTTTGTTTCCTGAATGATTATCCCACTCGGCCCCTTTCGCAGTTAACTGTACTTTGAGGTTCCCTCTCACTCCTAATAAGATAAGAGGATTCCCACTCTCATGAGATGGCCCATCGGACGTATATACCAGATCTGCCTTTAATAGTTCCTTATTTTCTTGGACAAAAGAAGGAAGGTTGACACTACTCTTCTCTTCTTCTCCCTCAAATACAAATTTGACATTGATCGGCAGCTCACCATATGCATCCAAATAAGTTTTGATTGCGAGAACTTGAGCCATAAGTTGACCTTTGTTATCCCCTGCGCCTCTACAGAAAATTTTCCCATCCCGAATCGTAGGTTCAAAAGGGGGAGACAACCACTCTTCAATGGGATCAGGTGGTTGGACATCGTAATGACCGTATATGAGTACTGTAAAAGCGTTTTCATTTTTGAGAAGTTCACCATATACGACAGGATTTCCATTGGTTTCGATTAAACGAGTTTGAACACCGATCTCCTCCATCAATCCCTTTAGCAATTCTGCACATTCCACAATTCCATCATCTTGTGTGCTGATGCTTTTTTGTTGCAGCAGAGTAAAAAGTTGTGCTAAATATTGTTCCTTACGTTCAAAAATGATCTCATCAATTTTTTCAAGATTTATTACCATGTTTTTTGTCCTTTCCTAGCTGTTTGTTGATCTATCTCTATCGACCCCTGCGTAACTTAGCCCCAGTTCCTCCCCCCTTAAACATGGTTCCTCTGGCATTACCCATCCATGTCATATATTTTTTTAAAATTATACCTTTTCTAAATCAATACATTCTAATATATAATTTTATATTATTTGATATAAAATCATGTATAAGAGGGATGAAGATGGAACTTTTACAGCTTAAATATTTTCAAACAGTCGCTCGCCATGAACATATGACCCGAGCAGCAGAAGAATTGTGCATTGTCCAACCCGCTCTTAGTAAAATGATTTCCATTTTAGAGAAGGAGCTTGGTGTACAACTTTTTGATCGAGTAGGAAAGCACATCAAACTAAATCAGTATGGGAGAGCATTTTTAAAAAACGTGGAGAAAGCTTTAGCCGCATTAGAGGACGGTAAACGTGAACTAGCAGACCTCAGTTTAGAGAAATACAAGTATATCCATCTAGCAATTCTTGTAGGTTCCCATATCCTATCAGATATATTAGTGGAATTTCGTAAGCAGTATTCGAATATTGGTTTTCATTTAGTGCAGCATGTTTCCAGATCAGCCATACAACCCAACTTTGACTTATGCATCTCTTCATCACCACTTGAACTGCAAAATATCGACAGTACACCTTTAGTGAATGAAGAAATTTTTCTAGCTGTTCCTTCCAATCATCGGTTGGCTGGACGTTCGAGCGTTCATCTCCAAGAGGTAGCAGATGAAGATTTTATTAGTTTACGATCTGGTAAAAGCATGAGAGGATTAACGGATGACTTCTGCAGGCTTGCCGGTTTTACGCCACGCATCGTGTTCGAAACGGATGATCCTTCTACCGTAAGCGGGCTAGTTAAAGCAGGCCTAGGGGTAGCCTTTATTCCTGGAGTTTCATGGGGGGGTACAACGGGTTCTTCTATCATTCTTTTGCATATAAAGGAGCCAATATGTAGGCGAACCCTATGGTTATCTTGGGTAAGAGATCGCTATGTTACAGAATCCTCACAAATTTTTCGGCAGTTTATGATTGAGTACTTTTCCAGGTTTAAGAAGTAAACATACTGGCAAGATGACTTCCGTTCTCTTGGAATCTCCCACGTAAAAGCAGTAGAAATTGCAAATACCTGCGGGTGTGCATGGTGTACTACAAAGACTTCGCATATACACAAAGCCCTTGGTATTGCCTTCTGGCAACAACAAGGGCTGTAAAGCTTAGTACGAGGAAGTTTAGAGCTTCGTCAAGTTTGATGAACCGCATAGGAATACATTATCGCGTAAAATCCGCAGGAGTCTAATTTGAACTCCCTCTATCCTCTTCAAAAAAAAGTCTATGCTTCGTTACTACGATATCCTTGTGACTGCCCTTCATAAGCACTGGCTTTTCAACAATCCCGGGATTATGTTCATTCATTTTGAATCAATCGATGAACCCTGATCGGTTTTAAGACCAGCTGACTCTGCCAGCAGCTCGACCAGATGGACGACGCGTGCCTTGGGGGAATATTCTACTCGCTGGACTCCGAGTTTCATTTGCAAGAGACAGCCCGGATTGGTCGTGACAATGATGGAGGCTAGCGTCTCATTGACGAATGGCATCTTGGCATCCAGTACCTCCATTGATTCTTTATAATTCACAACGTTGTATATGCCTGCGGAACCGCAGCACATGTTGGGGTTAGCCATCTCTCTGAGATTCACACCTGGAATACTGCGGATCAGCTCTACTGGCTCCATTGTCACTTTTTGCACGTTGGTCATATGGCACGAGCGCTGGTAGGTGACAGTGGCCGAAATGGGTTTTAACAACGGCAGCTCGCACCGTACCAGCACTTGGGTAATGTCCAAGGTCTTGTCAACAAAGGCCTTGGCCCGTGCCTCCCACTGCTCATCACCGGCGAAGAGGTGGTGGTACTCGACCAGCTGTGCTCCACAGCCGCCCGCATTGTTGACGATAAAGTCGACATCCAGTTGTTCAAAGGCAGCGATGTTGCGCTTAGCCAGCATTCGTGTATCATCCCGCCGGCCAGCGTGCGCATGCAGCGCCCCACAGCACGTCTGTTCCGGGATGACCAGCACTTCGCAACCGCCAAGTGCCAGGAGCTCCATCGACAAGCGATTGATTTTTTCAAAAATGGCATCCATGATGCATCCGGTGAAAAAGGCGACCTTGAACCTTGGAATAGTGGCAGATGACGGCTTTAGAACCTCTGGACGTTTGCGTCTTTCCAGAGGCGATATTACTTTTGGCAGCACTTCCTCAAATGCCCTCAAATTATCCGGCAGAATGCGAATCACCTTGCTTTTATGTGCCAGGCTTTTGAGGCCGCTTGCCTGATACAACCAGATCAGGTCCGCCGCTGCACGCAGCTTTTTCGAGTCGGGAAAGAACTTTTGAAAGATCACGTTCTGCGCAAATCGGAGAGGCTTTGACATCCGGCTCGCTTTGTGCTCTTCCAGCACATCCCGCGCGCCCTCCAAAATCTTGCCGTATTCAACGCCAGACGGACAAGCGGTTTCACAAGCTCGGCAACCGAGACACATGTCGATCGGTTGTTGCAGTTCGTCAAGTGTCAAGTGCCCCTTCGCTGCCAGCTTGACCAGATTGATCCTGCCCCGGGGCGAATGGGTTTCTTTCTCCATTGTCATATATGTCGGGCAGGCGGGCAGACAATAGCCGCATTGGACGCACTGGACGGTTTCGTCATAAGGGAGCTTATGATGATTATTTGATTGGCTCATCTCATCAACCCTTCGTCAAATTTAGTCGCTGCCCCGGGGACGGGAAAATTTTGCCTGGATTCATGATATGGTTCGGATCCCAGCTATCCTTGATACGCTTCATCATATCCAGGCCAATTGCGCCTAGCTCCATTTCCATGAACGCCGACTTCATGTTTCCGATGCCATGCTCGCCTGACAGCGTACCACCCAGCTCAATCGCTGCTGCGAAAATCTCCTCCACAGCCTGCTCAACGCGCTTCATTTCTTCCCCGTCTCGCCTGTCCGCCACGATGTTTGGATGCAAATTGCCATCGCCAGCGTGACCGAATACGACCAGGTTCACATTATATTTTTCACGAATCTGTTTCAACCTGGCAAACATTGCCGGAATCTGGCTACGCGGCACCGTTGCGTCTTCGGATATTTTAGTCGGCTTCATCCGGGTAATTGCCGGGGAAACGAGCTTCCGCGCTTTCCATAGATTGGCCTGCTCTGTGGCCGTGCTGGCGATCTGGACCTGACGCGCCCCGATTTGCTCGCAAATGCGTGCAGCTTCACGGATTTCATCTTTTACGGCAAGGGGATGGCCGTCCACCTCGATCAGGATGATCGCTTCGGCATCTATAGGCAGGCCCAAGGGCTGGTACGACTCTACAGCCTGGATGCAGGCTTGGTCCATGATTTCCATTTTGGCGGGGAAAATGCCTGAGGTGAGCACTTTGGATATGGCTTTACCAGAAGTGACGATATCGTCAAAAATGGCTGACAGCGTCGCTGTCTCGAGCGGCTTCGGGATTAGCTGCAGCGTTGCTTCCGTAATAATTCCGAGCGTTCCCTCCGAGCCCACAAGCAGCTTGGTCAAGTCGTAGCCAGTCACGTTTTTCACCGTGCGGCTTCCCGTGCGGATGATTTCGCCCTGTGGCGTGACCACCTCCAGTCCCAACACGTAATCCTTGGTTACACCGTACTTCAGGCCGCGCGGACCGCCGGAGTTTTCCGCTAGATTGCCACCAATCGTAGAGACAAGAGAGCTGCTGGGGTCCGGCGGGTACATGAGTCCAGCCTGTTCCGCAGCCTCGTGAATCGCCGCTGTGAGTATACCAGGTGATACGATTGCGACGAGGTCATCGGGGATGACCTCAAGCTTGTGATTCATCGTGGACAAATCGATCACGATACCTCCTTCTACCGGCAGCGGACCACCCGACAGCGAGGTGGACGCACCACGCGGGTAGACGGGAATTTTCGCCTTGTTGGCCAGATTTACGATTCCGGCCACTTCCTGAACAGTTTTTGGCTGGACGACCAGCTCCGGCCAATAAGTACCAAACGAGGCGTCAAAGGAATAACTCGCCAAATCCTGTTTTTCCGTCAGGATGCGCTTGGACTCCGTAATGATTTGCCGTACGTTGCGCATGATCTCCTGATCAACTTTTCGATATGCCATATGATTCACCCTTTTGCGAACTTGCTGTCCTACAGTTCTAGTTGAAGCGAAACGAATTTATAGTCTAAATAATCCTCGATGCCGTATTTGCCGCCCTCGCGCCCTACACCGGATTCCTTAACGCCGCCAAAAGGAGCCTGTGCCACGGTTGGCAGTGCGTCGTTGATGCCCACTATTCCGAAATCCAGTTGCTCGGCCACGCGGAACATACGGGAGCCATCTCTGGTAAAAACGTACGAGGCCAGCCCATAGACTGTGGCATTGGCATACTGGATAGCTTCCTCCTCTGTATCAAAGGTAAAGATCGGGGCGACCGGACCGAACGTTTCTTCGTATGAAATTTTCATGTCGTGCGTGGCGCCGAAGAGTACGGTAGGAGCAAAGAAATGACCGTGTGAGTATGCGCCCTCCGTCAATCTGCTGCCTCCGCACAGGATAGCAGCGCCCTTTACCACCGCATCGTCTATATGCTCCTGTGCTTTCTCCAGCGCGTCCGCATCGATCATTGGACCGATAGTCACACACGGCTCCAAGCCGTTGCCGACAACGAGCTTCTTCATTTTCTCCGCCATGATAGTCGCAAACTGATCTGCAACCGATTTTTGCACATAAATACGGTTCGTGCATACGCATGTTTGGCCCGCATTGCGGAACTTACTCGCAATCGCCCCTTCCGCTGCCTGTTCTAGATCCGCATCGTCGAAGACCAGAAACGGAGCATGCCCGCCCAGCTCCATGGAAATTTTTTTCATCGTGTCGGCAGACTGACGCATCAGCTCCTTGCCCACTTCCGTTGAGCCAGTAAACGTGATCTTGCGTACGACCGGGCTCTCCATCATGGCGCCTACTACCTCGGAAGCAGCACCGTTTACGAGGTTGGCGACACCCTTTGGCACGCCTGCCTCGTGCAGTGCCTTGAAAACCTCAATAGCAGTGAGCGGCGTCGCGGATGCTGCTTTGAGCAGGATCGTGCAGCCGGCTGCCAAAGCCGGTGCTAGTTTACGGGTGATCATAGCAATTGGGAAGTTCCATGGCGTAATCGCCCCGACGACACCGACCGGCTGGCGCAGCACGATAATGCGCTTATTCGGGGCCGAAGCCGGAATCGTATCGCCGTAAATTCGCTTGCCTTCCTCCGCGTACCAGTCGAGATAATCAATCGCAAGGCCGATTTCGCCAAGCGCCTCTGCGACTGGCTTGCCCATCTCACGGGTAATCTGCTGGGAAATTGCTTCGGTACGCCCACGCAAAATGTCTGCGGTCTTTTTCAAGTAGGCATAGCGTTCCTTTGCAGTCAGGCGTGACCAAGGGCCAAAGGCTGCTTGGGCCGCGTCGATCGCAGCTTGTGTATCGGCCGTTCCGCCTTTCGCCACTGTTCCTACGACTTCCCCCGTTGCCGGATTCATTACGTCAAACGTCTTGCAAGATACAGCCTCACGCCATTCACCATTGATATATAGCATTGGAATTTCCTCCAGTTCTCTGGTTCATTCGGGAATTCGGCGACCCCCGAGGTCGATCGTCTACCGGCGGGGGTAATCGCAAAATGCGGTGTTAGTACAGTTCGGATAATGCCTCACGGATGATGTTCATCGCCTGATCGATCTCTTCTTTCTTCACGGTAGTTGGCGGTATAAAACGGATCACGTTTTTGTCCGAACCGCATATCAGCAAAATCAAGCCTTTTTCCAACGCCTTCTCTTTCAATCCGATTACGGTTTCACTGACTGGCTTGCCATCTGCATCCATGAACTCCATTCCAATCATCAGGCCAAGACCTCGGATTTCCTTGATCTGCGGGTAGTCATCCTTGAGCAATTCCAACTGTTCAACGAAATAAGCGCCCATCCGATCGGCATTGTCCAACAGTCCGCCTTCCAAAAGCTCGATAACCGCAAGCGATGCTGCGCACGCCACAGGGTTGCCGCCATATGTACCTCCGTGCGTGCCCGCTGTCCATTGATCCATCCATTCTGCCTTGGCTACCATGGCGCTCAAAGGGAAGCCATTTGCAATGCCCTTGGCCAGTGTCAGCACATCAGGCTGAACACCGAAGTGCTGCCATGCAAACATTTTTCCGGTTCGACCAAAGCCGGTCTGAATTTCATCAAAGACCAGCAAAATACCGTGCATATCGCAAATGCGGCGAATGGCTTTGAGGAATCCTTCTGGAGGGACAATATAGCCGCCCTCTCCTTGAATTGGTTCCATGATGATAGCTGCAATCTGATCCGGGGCAATCAAGAAACGGAAAATTTCATCCAGTTGGGCTAGGCAGCGTTCGGTTTCCGCCAGATCACAAAGTCCGCTGCGAAGAGGGTATGGAAATTCAGCGTAATAGACGCTGGGCAACAAACCTTCATAATCCTTACGGTAGGCGCTGTTTGAGGCGGTTAGCGTCGTGGTCGCCAGCGTGCGACCATGGAAGCTGCGCTTGAACGAAATGATGCCAGAGCGCTTGGTTACTTTTTTCGCCAACTTGATTGCTCCTTCGTTCACTTCTGCCCCGCTGTTGGAGAAATACACCTTGCAATTGCCGCCGTTCAACTCGTTAAGCTTTTCTGCCAACTCGACATAGACCGGGTAGTAGACCACATTGTGCCCACCGTGGATGAGCTTCTCCATCTGCTCCTTCGCCCGTTCAACGACAAGCGGATGATTGTGACCAACGTTGGTTACCGCGACGCCGCTAGCGAAATCGAGATACTTTTTCCCATCCTCCCCCCACAGAAAGGACCCCTCTCCTTTGATGACCCCTAGTGTGGTAGCGCGTAATGCGACTGGTGGCATTACGGCGTTGGCCCGTTCATACAGGCTTTTTGTTTGTACGGACATGATTTTCGCTCCTTTGGCTTTATCTTCTACACGATTCCACACGCTTTTAACCGCTGAATCTCATCCTCTGAATAACCTGCTCCCTCAAGGATCGAGTTGGTGTGTTCGCCAAGGGCGGGAGCCGGCGAATCAATAGACCCAGGGGTCTTTGACAATTTGATCGGGATTCCCGGCATCATCACGCGACCTGCAACGGGATGTTCCTGATACACGACCATTTCACGTGCCATCACCTGCGGATGTTGAACGACTTGCTCGATATCATTGATTTCACTGCACGGGATTCCTGCTTCTCTGAATTGCTCAATCCAAGCATGGGCAGGACGTTGTTGCAAAACCTGACCCATGATGGCTTCAAGTTCGGCCCAGTTTTCAGTTCGGGATGAATTGGAGGTAAACCGTGCGTCAAGAAGCAGGTCTGACCGCCCAACTGTATCGCACCATTTCTTCCAAAGTTGATCATTTCCAGCGGCCACGACAATATATCCGTCTGATGCAGAAAAAACAGCAAACGGGCTGATGGAAGGATGTCGATTCCCAGTGGCTTTCGGTGATTGGCCTGTGACGGTGTAGCGGGCGATTGCATTTTCAAGGATGGCGACCTGGCAGTCAAGCATGGCTACATCCACTTTTTGGCCCGTTCCCGTTTCTTTTCGTTTGTGAAGGGCAGACAGAATCCCAATGACCGTGAACAATCCTGCTGTAATGTCACCGACAGATGCGCCGACTCGTGTCGGCGTCCCGTCGGTGTCACCCGTTAGACTCATGATCCCCCCCATCGCCTGGACAATGAGATCGTACGCGGCTTGTTGACTGTAAGGACCTGTATGGCCGAATCCAGAACAGGCGGCGTAAATAATCCTAGGATTGATCGCTTCCAATTCATCGTAGCCAAGTCCAAACTTCTCCATTGTCCCGGGTCTGTAGTTTTCAAGAACAATGTCTGCAGTCTCCAGGAGTTTTGTAAAAACTCGCTGCCCTTCTACTGTTTTCAGGTTGAGCGTCAAACTCTTTTTGTTACGGTTTATGCTGACAAAGTAAATGCTTTCCTCATTTACAAACGGGCCAAAGCCCCGCGAATCATCTCCGACCTGTGGTGATTCAATTTTAATGACTTCCGCCCCTAAGTCTGCAAGGATCATTGAGGCATAAGGACCTGCCAATACTCTGGTCAAATCAAGCACGCGTACTCCCTCTAATGGCTTCACTCTTGACTCTCCTCCTTTTCATATGGAACCCTTAGCCTAGGATCAATTCCTTTTTTTGCAACAGGATCGTTCCGTCGATTTCGACTGTCGCGTCCTTGATCACCATGTCATAGTGTCCATTCGCTTTCACGGTCCCACCGATATAGGCATTCGTGCCTAGAGCGATATGAATGGTTCCAAATACCCCTTCGTCACTAAGCATGCTGTTTTCCAATTCGCACTCGGGATTCATGCCGATTCCGAATTCACCCACTTGAAAGATGGAATCCTGCTCATCATTTTTTTGTTCAAGTACATGGCGAAATGCGTCTGCTTCTGGACCGCCGCTAATGGAAATGGCCTTTCCCTGCGTGATTTCAACAATGACAGGTGTTTGAATCAACCCAATACCCGGGATGCTGCCGTCTACAACCAGGATACCCTCGGCCGTTCCTTCCACTGGGGCGATACTTGATTCAATGCAATGTGCAGCAGAAATATCACGGGTATTGGCGAATCCGGTTAATGCCCGCCCCTCGCGTCCTTGTATCGAAAAAGTCAGATTCGTTCCCTTATCCGTTCGGATCGCTACTGATTTGCCACGTGTTAAGAGGTCGGCAACACGCTCCACTTTGGGCTTCAAATCGATAAAATCAGCTTGTAGCCCTTTGCTCAATAAAATGTTGTCATGCGACTCCGGAAGAATAAGGACTCGGACTCCTGCTGATTGTGCAGCGTGCCGTGCCCGCGTGTGTGCAATATTAAAGGTCGTTGGGGCAATGACGACGTCTACTTCTTTCATCGCGACAGCAACAGCTTCTGGCAAAGCGTCCCCATGCCCTTTTCTCGGAAGCATTGACATGGTAATGGGCTCAGCTCCCAACGAACAGGTAACCGATGCGAGTACCTTTGCAATGCTGTCTGTTAAAAAGTCGGTTAAAATCAGGACTTTTTCTCCCTCTTTTACGCCCGCTAATATTTTGACTAAGGATGTTGCTGACTGGTACATGAGTGCTTCCTTCAATTTGTTTTCCCTCCGTTTGGCATATCTTGTCGTGAAGAATAGTGGGCTCTCCATAGATCGACGTACTGCGTTGCATTTGAACGGATGTCTTCTTGCTCTTCTGGGTTCAACGGACGAATGACCTTCGCTGGGAGGCCAATGGCGAGTGCGCCTGCAGGAATGCACACACCTGCAGGAACAAGCGCTCCAGCCCCAACCTGTGCCCCTTTTTCGATGATGGCACCGTCTAAAACGATTGCTCCCATGCCGATTCGGGCTTCGTCGTGGATGGTGCACGCATGCAAAATCGCTCGATGACCAACTGTTACGAATTTTCCGATTATTAGAGGGTTATCTGGGGTAACATGGCATATTGATCCATCTTGAATATTGGTTCCTTCCCCAACCTCGATATAATTATCATCATCGCCGCGAAGCACCGCTCCTGGCCAAATGCTTACATCCTTTGCAATTCGAACATCTCCAATCACTTGAGCGGCTTTGTCGATATAGGTTTCGCCGTGGATAGATGGAGTTTTATCCGGCAAGTCTCGTATCACACTCTCTCCTCCTTCCTTTTACTTTCCAATAAAGCGAGGCGGCTGCTTTTTGAAGAAGGATTCGATTGCATGATGATGATCGCGGGTCGCCTGACATTCAACAAAAGCATCCAATTCCTTCGCCATACCTTCAGCCCACGTAAGATCCATCGTTCGTTGAATGGCCTGCTTTGCCTTTCGAACAGCGATCGGTGCTCGGGTCGCTATCAGTTCCGCCCATTCTAGAGCAGTTGCCATCAACTGATCGCAAGGGACAATCTTATTCGCAAGTCCCCTCTGAAATGCTTCTTTTGCTGAAATCGTCCTGCCAGTCAGGATTACTTCTTTCGCATAGGCTTCACCCAAAAGGCGAACGAGCCTAGTTGTACTCACTACTAACCCTACTTTAACGCCGGCTGCGCATAAGGCTGCTCGATCCGTCATAATTCGGATATCAGAAGCGAGAGCAAGTTCAAATCCACCTCCAAACGCGTATCCATCAATTGCGGCGATAACTGGTTGCGGCATTTCATTTACGATGTCATAGATGCGACAATCTTCCTGCAAAAATAACCGCACTGTCTCCTGCGTGAGCTCTCCTTCTTCATTCAGGTCTGCACCAGCACAAAATGCTCGCTCTCCTTCTCCCCGCAAAATGATGACGCGCACATCGTCACGCTGCTTCAGGCCCTCCATAAACGGAACGAAGACCTGACGAACTTCTTTGGTTAATATGTTCATTGGGGGATTCTGAATGGTTATCGTACAGATATGATTGCGAATCTCCGTGTTGATCCAATGTTTCATGGCTTGGCTCCCTCCTTCTTTTCATCTATGCCCTTTGTTTTATCTCTACCTGTGCCGTAGTTCCCTCACTACGTTCTGAGCTATCTTCTAAACGACCATCAATTCCTTTGCTTCGTTGATATTTATCCCAAAAAATCACGGCGATAGGGCATAACAGGGAGGTAGTTAATGTGGCGATCGAGATTTGGATCGTTGCCGTATTAGCGATGTCCTGAAACTGTTGCGCTTCAGCGGGACTCATGAGCCCGGCTCCTGCTGCGACTGATGCGGCGGCCGCTATCGCAGCAGGAGTTCCCGCTGCATTTCCTGCAGTCGACGCTTCCGCAACCGGACCGATCGTGCTGCGTTCCCGGAAGAGCTTGTAAATCAGTACGCCTGCCAGTCCCGTTAACAATGTGGTCATAAAGCCCAGGACAACTCCCCCGGCAACAACCTTTGGATTAAAGAAATTCATAAAATTCATACCTGCACCTAAGCAAAAGGCAAAGAACGGAACCAGCAAAGTTTCTCCTGGCTTCAGGAATTCTCGGATTTCCTCGTCAAGATTACCAAGCAGCATGCCAAGTGCGATGGGCAAAAGCACAGCAATAAATGCGATGATCGGGAAATTGGCGCCTAGCATGCCCAATGCCAGCATGGTAAGAAAAGGGCCATCGTTAAGGGTTAAAACAGCAATCGCTCCGACATCAGAACGATTCCCGTATTGCCCGCACAAAACGGCGTACATTCCTTCATTTCCGTTCGTCATGGCGGCGATGATCGCCATTGTCGACAATCCAAGCAATCCATGCATCGGGTCGAAGAATAAGCCGAACAAAACACCAACGCATAGGCCGGTCAAATACTTGCTGGACATGAGCAATATTCCTTTTGTCAAGGCTTTCCCTCCTACGCGCAGGTTCATTTGACTTCCAGCGCAAAAAAGGAACAGGCCAATCAACGTAAGCGTACCGGTCTTGAACAAGGCTTCAGTGAACCCGCCGATCTTTAGAAATTCATATATACCGTCTTTCGTTGGAGTTACGCCCAACTCTTTCAGCACATTCATCAAGGCAGGGAGATGAAGCTGATCGATGGTATTGAGAAGAGCGCCCAGCATAAGAGGAACAACCATTAATCCGCCGGGTATTCTCTCGATGCTTTGCTTTATTTTCACGATGATCCCTCCATATTAAAGAGAATGTGAGGCAGCTTCCCGAACCATTAAATGATTTTCTTTTGGGTGAGGAGCTCCATTTCTTCCGTGGAAAAGTCCAACTCTTGCATAATTTCAAGAGTGTGCTCTCCCAGCATAGGAGCGGTTCGGACAATTTCACCAGGCGTTCGGCTTAATTTGACAGGTATACCAAGAGCCTTGATGGAACCCGCTACGGGATGCTCCAGTGTGTGAACCATTTCTCGTGCCAACGTATGTGGATCGTTGAGCGCCTCTTGGAATGTGTTTATCGGACCTGCTGGAATGCCTGCCTTTTCAAATTGTTCAAGCCAGTAGGACCGAGGGTGTGCTGTTGTCTTTTCTTCAACCAGCTGTACAAGCTCGGGCAAATGTTTCATCCTGGCATAATTTTCTGCGAATCGTTCATCCGTAACCAGCTGGGATAGACCGATCAGGGAACAAAACAAGGGCCAGTGATGTTCGGTATCTGCCCCGATCGTAAAGTAGCCGTCTTTGGCCTGAAACGCTTGGTATGGTGAAGAGAGACGATGAGCGCTGCCGGTTGGTTGGGGAATTTCACCGGAATACCAATACTCGGTACTCTCCCATACGGACATGGCCAGACCAGCTTCAAACAGCGACGTGTCGACATATTGACCTTCACCTGTTCGTTCACGAGCCATCAGAGACGTCAAAATTCCATAACAAGCAAACATGCCCGCCCCTAAATCGGTGATAGGTAATCCACATTTGACAGGATTTCCTCCCTTTTCACCTGTCACACTCATGATTCCGGACATCCCCTGGGCAATGAGATCATAACCGCCCCGGTTGGAATAGGGGCCAGTTTGACCAAATCCGGAAATGGAACAGTAAATAATTCGGGGGTTCAGTAAACGTATGGTGTCATAATCAATCCCGAGTCTTTTGACGACACCTGGTCGGTAATTTTCTACGATCACATCGGCGGTTTTTGCCAACCGATGAAACAGCTTTACTCCTTCCTCTTCTTTCAGGTTGATCGCAATTCCTCTTTTGTTGCGGTTCACTGAAAGGAAAGCCCCACTCTCCCCATTTACGAACGGAGGCCCCATCCGTCGTGTGTTCTCTCCGCGCAATGGTGGCTCAATTTTGATAACGTCCGCTCCCATATCGGCAAGCAGCATGCTGCAATAAGGTCCAGCCATGACTTGGCTCAAATCAAGAACGCGAATACCTTTCAACGCTTTCATTTGTTGACACTCCTTTCACGTCTTAACAGGTTCACTGGTTTTTAGGGTAATTGGATGAACATAAGTCGGGTAAAAACGAAGTAGAATAACAGAATCGTTCCTATAGAGACAGGCAACACTTTATACCATCTCACCTCTTTGTAGAAAGTAATGCCGACGAAAAGGTAGAGAATCGTTACGAGTATAAAGCCGATGAAAGGAATTCCCGCAAAGAGATAAATACCTGTCCAGAGGACGTAGAAGACACCCCTACGAATGTTTCCATTGCGGTATGCTGGCGTAACAACTGCTGTCCTCAGGCGGCCTGCTTTCACAAGCTGGGTGGCAGAGACAATCATGAGCAGCACTCCCAGCAGTAATGGAAATGAACGGGACGAGTTCAGCACATGATCACCAGCAGGAAGTTGTAAGGTCAGCCAGATAACAAACATACTCACCAACATTGAACATATCCCAAGCGTCCACTCTTTGTTCAAAGGTAACCACCTCTGGTGAATTTTTTATGGGCGCAAAATCCCCACTTCCTCTGGAGAACGTTTACCTACACCGATATCCCAAAGCAACCAGCTGGTTTTTTCCGTAATTTTTCGTGTGTACTCCTGGGGATCTTCGATAGTGATTAGCACAATGGCCCGTTCTTCTGCGAATTTTTTAAATTCCTCTGTTTGGATAATCCGGCGATAAGCATCCCTAAGCTTGTTTATGATAGGCTGAGGAGTCCCTGCCTTGACTGATGGCCCCCACCACGTGCCCTCTGGAACATGGGCGGCAAGCTTCCCTTCAAAATCGGTAACAGGTGGAATGCTCCCGATCCCCTTCACTTGAAAAGGTTTATTATCCATAACGGCCAGTGCACGAAGTTCGCCTGCACGGAGCAAGTCAACTACCTCATTAACCCCGCTGATGGAAAAGTCAACCTCATTGCGCAGCGCAGCCATTGCAGCATTTTTCCCTGAATCATAGGTAATAATTTCAGCCTTGCCGCCGACTGTATTTTTCACGATTTCCAATGTCAGATGCCAAGGGTCACCAATGCCAGCGACGCCTACCTTTGCTTTCCCTGTTTGTAACAGTGTGACAAGATCCGAAAAGGTTTTGATAGCGGAGTCTTTCTTTACGGTGAATGTAGCAATCCCCATAGCCCCAATTCCGATTTGTTCAAAATCCTTGTAGGTATAATCCGTCATCCCCATAGTGGGAAAAACTCGGATCAGATCGGTCTGAAAGAGAATGGTTTGGCCGTCTGCCTGCTGCTTTTGTACGTGTTCGATAGCGAGAGCACTGGAAGCTCCCGGCATATTCCGAACCGCAACAGGCACACCAAGAATCTCTTGGAATTTAGGCTGGATGGTTCTCGCCATGGTGTCCGTACCGCCGCCAGCACCAAACCCCACAATCATTTCAATAGGACCATTCGGGTACGGTTCTCCCTCCTCTACTTTGGCGGCTGGAGTCGTAGTGATACTGCTAGGATCTGTCGTGCTTTGACTAGATGGAGAGCAACCAAAAACCAATAAAAGCAGCGAGAGGTATATGAGAAGGAAAGATACATTTCCACGAGAGCGCATTACTCAATCCCCCTAGAGCGATTTATTTTCCTCCGAATGAAATGCCATGTTTGATTAACCGCTTGATTCTTGCTTAAAACAATAAACAGAATAGTCAAAATCAATACAATACATATGGGACGGGTAATAAAGGGCAGAAAAGAATAGTCGGCACTTACCATTGCTCTTCGAAAATTTTGTTCAGCCATCGGCCCAAGTATGATTCCCAGTACCATCGGTGGGGCAGGTAGCTCAATTTGCTTCATTCCATAACCAATTAAGCCGAACAGAAACATGATACCGATATCAAACGGACGACTATTTACAGCATACGTGCCGATGACACAGAGTACGGAAACAATTAGTAATACCATGCTTTTCGGAAGTAACAGCACCCGCTGAAAAACGGATGAAAATGAAAGTCCGGCTAGCAGCATGAAGAGTGAGGCCACTAAGATAATGAAGAAAATTTGGTACAAGAGCAAGGGCTGTTCTGTGAGTAACAGTGGACCTGGATTTAACCCGTGCAACATCAGTCCGCCAATAATGACGGCCGTGACAGAATCGCCAGGGATCCCTAAGGTTAACATTGGGATGTATGAACCGGGCACACAGGCATTATTCGCGGTTTCAGAAGCAACAATCCCCTCCGGATTTCCTTTTCCGAACGTCTCGGGCTCTTTGCTGCGCCGTTTCGCCATGTCGTACGACACCCACGAAGCAACATCCGCACCTACACCAGGAACTGCCCCGATAAGAGCACCAATGACCGATGACCGAAATCCAAGTGGAAAGAATTTTTTCAAAAGCTTCATGGATGGCATCACGGATGATACTTTTCCTGCTTTGATCGGTGGCGTCAAATCCGAGAGTGCCGTGATGACCTCTGAGAGACCGAACAGTCCGATTAGAACAGAAATCAGACTAAATCCATCCATGAGTTCACTGCGTCCAAATGTAAAACGGGGTGTACCTGAAATCAAATCCATTCCTACGGTAGCCAGGATGAGCCCGATTACTCCTGCGATGATTCCTTTTGTCAGGGATTCAGCTGTAATGTTGGCACTGATCAGGATGCCAAACAAGGCGAGCAAGAAATACTCCCAGGAACCAAAATTCATACTAAATTGAGATAGCAGCGGAGTAGCCAACAGAAAGAGGAAGGCTGCTAAAATCGTTCCAATAAAGGATTGAATCGTGGCGATACCTCTCGCCAATCCCCCTTCGCCTCGCAGAGCCATTGGATAGCCATCGAGTGAAGTTGCCGCTGATGCCGGTGTTCCTGGTATATTCAAAAAAATCGCAGAAGTCGAGCCCCCATAGGTTCCGCCGATATGAAGGGATACAATGAGAACGAGTGCTTCCGTCAGAGGCATTCCCCATGTAAAGGAGATCAATAGTGATACGCCCATCGTGGTTGTAAAGCCGGGTAAAGCGCCAATAATGATGCCGATTAACGTCCCAATAAGAAAAAGTAGAAACGTATTCCAGGTGAACAAATCCCCGATAACTCCCAGTAACGGACCCAATTCTCCCCCTCCTTTTACTAGTCAATCATGACTTGGCGGTCCCTCATTATGATCTTACCGTCCACCTCAATAATTGCGTCTCTCATCACCAGATCACAGTGTCCAGGTGCGCGAATGCTACTGCCAAAAGTAATGCCATTGCCAATCCCTATGTGCATCGTACCCAGCTCGGCTTCGTCTTCAAGAGGTCCACCCTGCCCGATTTTTGCCTTTGGATTCATTCCCATGCCCATCTCCACTGCACAATACATATTCGGGTGGTTATAACTTTTTAATGTTTCTTTTAGACGCTGGGCATCCGCTCCTCCTTCGATCGAAACGATGATACCTTTTTCAAACACAAGCTTAATCACCTCTTTGCAAGGACCACCAGGCACTACCGCACCATCTACGTACATGACGCCTTCCGTAGTTCCTTCTACAGGTGCAACAGCAACCTCAATACACGGTGGGGGTGATATGGAGCCTGGCTCGTGGCATATTCCTGTTTGCGGAACTGCATATCTACCGGCTATGTCCATCACTAGGTCCGTTCCGAGTGGGGAGCGTACCCGCACTTTTTTACCATGTTCCAAAATGACGGCAAGCTTATCAATCAGTTTTTTTTGCTCGAAATAGTCAACCTCTAAGGAACCATCTAAAAAGACTTCATCACATGCATCAGGCATAAATAGTAATCGCGCTCCTGCGTTGCTTGCTTCCTTTCGTGCGGTGGAATGATTGACTGAAAAAGTAGTCGGTGCAACGATGGCATCTGCCGCTTTCATTGCTTCCGCGACTATTCGTGGCGGTTCCTCCCCATGACGCGAACGCGGTGTCATCACAAGTAAAACGACTTCTGCTCCCATCTCCTGTCCAACTAGTGCAAACATCTCGGCAATGTCCATCTTGTTGGTATCGGTGAGGACCAACAAATTTTCGTCTGGCTTGACATTGAGGCAGGTCTCTAGCAAATTACGCACGGACCGCATCATAAACATGCGCCTCATATACATTTCACATCCTCCCTTTCCAAAAGCGTTTTTCTGTGCACTCTTTGTTAATAGCAAATGGTGTGCCAACCGTTTCATTTGTTCCACAGGGAATAAATCATCAGCTGAATACAGAGCAAAAGCCAGGTATGGCCAGGTTTTTGTCTCAGTGGTACTTCTTAGGTGCAGATGAACGCTCCCATCCTGGATTTCGCAAATTGCGAACGGAACCAAGTTTTTTTCTGCTGTGGCTGTTATGAAGCGGAGAGATGTTCGTGATTCGCAAAATGCAAAACCATTTTGCATTTTGCGAATAAAAAAGCTTTCCATTGAATCGAAGGAACGAGTCCTGTTGATCCTGGAAAGCATATGATTACATATTGTTTTTCAATTTTTGTAAATTTCTGTAAAGTGTAGCCAGATTTATCCCAAGGGCATCTGCTACCATTTTTTTGCCCTCTACACTTGTCCCATATTTCTGCAGCGCTTTGGTAATCATCTCTGCTTCCAGCTGTTCCAGCGGGAGAATCGCGTTTTCGTCCCATGAAGGTGCAACATTCGTACGGGATATTCTCTCAGGAAGATGATTGGGTTGAATCCAGGAAGCGTCCACCATGTGAACAGCATATTCCACAACGTTTTGTAATTCCCTTACATTCCCCGGCCACTTGTACTCTGTGAGTATTCTCTCTGTTTCCTCCGAAAAGCCTCTTATTTGCTTACCTGTTATTTCCGAATAATGCGTTAAGAAATACTGCAGCAAAATCGGAATATCTTCCTGCCGTTCCCTAAGTGGTGGGATAGATAAAGAAATGACGTCTAAGCGATAATAGAGATCCTCTCTGAAGGTGCCCTGCTGCACCATCTGCTCCAAATTTTTATTGGTGGCCGCAATTATTCTTACGTCAATCGGGATAGGATCACTACCGCCGACACGCTCCACTTTTTGCTCTTGCAGCACCCGTAATAGCTTCACTTGTAAATGGAGAGGCATATCACCGATTTCATCTAGGAAGATCGTTCCCCCGTCAGCCATTTCAAACTTACCCGGTTTTCCTTTTTTTATCGCACCGGTGAAAGCACCTTCGTTGTAGCCAAACAATTCGCTCTCCAATAACTGCTCAGGGATTGCCGCACAATTGATAGCGCGGAATGCGTGCGTCTTTCTCTGGCTCTCTGCATGAATGGAGCGGGCAAACAACTCTTTTCCGGTTCCGCTTTCACCAAGGATGAGAACCGTTGCTTTACTTGGGGCAATTCGTTTAGCACGCGTAATCGTTGCATGCAAGGCTTTACTGTTTCCAATAATACAGGCAAAAGTGGATGCGTCATCATTTTCAGAAGTCAAATGATAGGCATAACGTTGAACATCCTCCAAATCTTTAAATGTATAGACAGCTCCAACCACCGAATCTCCTTGGAGTAACGGAGTCGCATTCCCGATTACCTTCACGTTCTTTCCGTTCACCTCCAACCAGCATTCTTCATCTTTAAATCCCTTCTGTGTTGATAGAACGCTCTTTAATCGTAGCGGAGGGAGAATTTTATGGATCGGCTTACCGAGAACCATCTCTTTTGTTAGGCCTAAAATTTTCGAGCCTGAATTGTTTAACTCGATACATCTGCCTTCTTTGTCAACTGCCAAAATGCCCTCGTACATGGATTGAATCGTAATCTCCAACATTTGCGAAAGAGAAAAATACTGGTGCGTCAAAAACTTTGACGAAATTTTGTTGCTGATCAAATCAGCCATTTTTCCCAAGAAATTGGATAATATGATCTGCTTCTGTCGCAAAATCATCTCTTGCTCTTGTGAAAAAGCGGTAATGCTTACGACACCAACAGAAACGCCTTGATGGATGAGGGGAAATGAAACATCCGCCTTCTCCGGACAATTCCCCCATAAACTGCATGGTTTACAGAGCTCATGTACTCCAGGATGATAATTGTAAACGGGCTGACTGGTTTTCAGCACCTCGGAAACGATAAAACCTCTTACTTTATCTCCCACTTGTGCGTGGGCTCCTCCACCGGTTGCAGCTACAACCGTTTTTTGATCATCGTAAATGATCACTTCCAGATCAAGAACCGATTTAATGGCTTCCGCGACCAACTTGACGTCTTCTTGAACATCAAACAATATCGATGTAGTTTTTTCCATCAGATCACTCCTCATCCTCCTCGCCAAATCGGGTTCCCACGCTGTTGTTTTTTATCAGTGAAATTTGTACAGCATGTATTTCAACGTAAAAGTTCTACATCCTTTTTTCCAAAGAGGCTTACTAATTTATGATGGTGGATGTAATAAAAATGATCATTCAGCTTGATTTTAATTGAACTGATATTAATAAAAAGTCCCGGTAGTATATCTTATCAAAAAACGCCATTAGAAAAGGAATGCATCTTTTCTCCATGACACAGGGCGGATCATCTGCAACAGACGTCCGCCCTCTCTCCTATCCTCTGCCAGCCAACAGCCGGTTCCATTCAATTGCCTATCGCTTGAATACTTTTCATTGACTTTACACCTGAGTCATCTCCATCTTCATGTAAACCTGCTCCGTCGAAAGCGTAAACCCTGCCTCCTCCAGTATCTTGATAAGACGCTGGTTGGAAACGGGCAAGTTAAAGGTCGTCCGGCGGCAAGCCACATCGAACGGCGCGAACAAATGTGACAAGGCGAAGCGAACGATATCGTCGCCATCTTCAATTCCTGGTGCCGCCTCGCATTGCATGAGCGTAATCGAGTGGAGATGGCCTTCCTCGTCAAAAGCGCGCTTGTAGATGGCGTACCCGACTGTATCTCCCGCTACATTCAGAATTGTCAGCGATTCTCCGTCGCGAACACTGGCCCACTGGGTTTGCCATGGCGACATGCTCTGGTAAAACGGCAGCGAGCAAACGTCATGGGGAATCCCCCGCTTAAGCTGGTACGCCGACTCGTTTTCGAAATAAAACAGAGTCTTTGTCATTGCATCCGTACGCTGGAGGAAAATCAGGTTGTCGATGATCTCATACCCGATCTGCTGGTATAGCGCAATCGCCTTGTCATTTTGCCGAAATGCCTCCAAAATGGCCGTATCTATACCGGCTTCACGATATACGTCGACCAGCGCATTCATCAGTTGCCTGCCGAGACCTTGGCGGCGTACCGAGGCTGCTACTCCTGTACCGCCATTCCACGCGACTCTCTTCCCATCAATTGTGCGCACACCGGACAATACGATGCCAACAGGCTGCTCATCCTGAAAAGCGATAATCGACAGATCAGCGGACAGTCCCTCCATCACTAATCTCGTCAGGAATCGATCTACAGTCGTAGTTGCATCGACAAAATATCCCTCAAATCCCTTGTTCCACGCTTCTACTGCTTCAGCAAATGAGCATTCGCTTAATTTTTTGATCGTGATTATGAGAATCTCCTCCTTTATTCCCTATTACTATTTTCCTGCTTGTACTCTATGGCAACCATTTCATTTGTGAAACGACAAGCTTCTCATCGGCACGAGGCTGGAAATCCAATTTGTCACTCACACCGTATATATCCCTCTGTTGCCAGAGTGGAATCCAAGCGGCTTCTTCTACCACCCGCTTTTGCAAATAAGCAAACGCCTCTTGCCTTTTACCAGGATCTACGGTTGCTGCCAGCTCTAGAATCGTTTTGTCCATGTCTGCATCGGTATAGCCGCTAAAAGGAGAATCCTTGGTAAAGTAATTAACCATCGTTCCTTGTGCTTCAAACACCGGCCCTGATCCAAGCAGATACATGTCTTTCATCTCTTTTTGCAGCAGTTTGTTCACGTGTGTGCCCCATTCATTTACTTGCACATTTACTTTGATGCCGATCTTTTGCAGCTGCGAGGCAATCGCTTGTGCCACATGCGAATCCATCGGGTAGCGTCCACTCGGGGTATCCAACTGGAGCTCCAGAGAAGAGGGTTCATACCCTGCTTCCTTCAGCAGCTGTACAGCTTTGTCGGGATCGTATGCATAGCCTTCTGTTTTGACGTATTCCAGATTAAAGTCTGGCAGCGGTCCGGTCATTCGCTTGCCGTATCCGTTGAGGACAGCATTGAGGATTCCGTCTATATCTACTGCATAGCTGATCGCCTGACGTACCTTTTGATCCTTTAGCGGCCCGTTGTACATGCTGTTGAGGATGATAAAATTGATCCGTGCCGATTCAACCGTCTCCACCTTGGTTGAAGGGGTGTTTTTTACTGAGTCGACAGAATCCACGGGAATATTTTTGATCAAATGCACTTCGCCGCTTAATAGCGCAGAAAGTCTCGTACTAAACTCTGGAATGTATCGGAACGTCAGCTTCTTGATCGCAGGGGCTCCCCGCCAGTACGCTTCGTTTGCGGCCAACTGCAGCGATTCGTCGCGGCTCCATTTGACAAAAGTATACGCTCCTGTGCCGATCGGCTGACTGGCAGCCTTTTCTATGCCGACCTCTGCCACGTACGCAGCCGACATGATCAAAATGTCATCGGCCATTCGCTGCAAGATCGTTGGGAACGGCTGTGTCGTGACGATTTGTACTTTATGGGGATCAATTACTTTCACTTCTTTTACATCTTTCCAGCGGGTGCGGTAAAAGGACTTGTTTTTTTCATCCAAAATGTACTCGATGCTAAATTTTACATCATCGGCGGTAAATGGAGCACCGTTGTGAAACGTAACACCGTCTTGCAGTGTCAGCTCCCAGGTCAAGTCATTGACATTTTTCCATTCTGTAGCTAGTCCGGGAACCAATTCTCCCTTGGCGTCACGGTCAATCAAGGCATCGTAAATATTGCGGATTTGAACATCTGTCACGTAATTTTGCTGAGTATTGGCTAACATCGTGGCTGCGTCTGCTTCCAGCCCAACGACGAGATCCGTTTGAACAGGCTGGGATGCTTCTTTCCCTGTACTGGCAGTATTGCCTGTTCCTGACGTGGTCGGCGTTCCTGCGGTGTTTGGCGTACATGCTGTGATGCAGAGGATGAGTAAAAGCCATGGAACGAAATATTTTTTCAGCATTCCGTTTGCCTCCTATGTGTGTTTTAGCTTTTTTTAACCAGTTACATTCTTGCTATATTTTCGTTCGCGGTTTAGCCAAGCAAGCAGGGCACGAAAAAAGTGGATACATGCCTGCATGACAGGGCCGATCATGATAGCAAAAACAAGGGTGCCGATGGAAACCGGTCCTCCCAAATACCAGCCTGCTGCGAGGACAACTGCCTCCATCACCGTCTTTACCTTTCGTATCGACCAGCCCGATTTTTCCGCCAGTACGAGCATGATTCCGTCGCGCGGACCTGCGCCCAGATTGGAAGCGATATACATCCCGGCTCCTACCCCGATTGCGATAATCCCTGCCAAAAGGGAGACATATTGATAAATCCCTGTCGGCATAGATGCATCGCCAGTACTAAGAAACCAATCAATAAACCACCCGACCAAGAGCATATTTAACAAAGTGCCAATCGTCGGCAGTTGTTTCGAAAGAAAAGAGCTGATGAGCAGCAGCAAGGCTCCGGTTATTTGCGACCACAAGCCGACTGTTTGACCAAATGAATGTGTCAATCCGATATAGAGAACATCCCATGGACTTACTCCCAGATTGGCTCGAATCATCAATGCGACACCGTAGCTCATCATAATCAGCCCGGCGAAAAACAACCCTAAGCGAAACCACCAGAGCCAGTTGCACCTCTTCCCCATTTTTTGGCTACGAGTATTCATGATTCAGCATACAAATGACAAGCCGTATACTGTCCGTTGCCAAGATGGCGCAAGGGTGGTGTAGTGACCTGACAAACTGACATTTTTTGTGGACAACGGGGATGAAAGGCACATCCTGTCGGCGGATTTGCCGGACTGGGCAGGTCACCCTGCAAGATAATTCTCTCTTTTGACTCATCTGGGTGCTTTTTTGGAACAGCTGATAGCAGCGCCTGTGTATACGGGTGTTTTGGTGCCTGAAAAATGTCTGCTGTCTTGGCCATTTCCACCATTCTCCCCAGGTACATCACACCTACCCGATCGCTTATATGCCGTACGACTCCGAGATCATGAGAAATAAACAAATAAGTAAGCTGGAAATCCTTTTGCAGCCTCAAGAGCAGATTGATCACCTGGGACTGTACAGAGAGATCGAGGGCCGAAACAGGCTCATCGGCAACTATCAATTCAGGCTGTAAAATCAAGGCCCTGGCAATACCGATCCGCTGCCGCTGACCACCGGAAAACTCGTAGGGGTACCGATCCAGATGATACTCGCTGAGTCCGACGATTTTGAGGATGTCGATGGCTTTTTCCACCCGTTCTTTCGGAGAAAAAAGTCCATGAACGCGCAGTGGCTCGGTCAATATTTGCCGGATCGATTTTTTCGGATTAAGTGAAGCATACGGATCTTGAAACACCATCTGCATTTTTCGCCGTAATGTTCGCAATTCTCGATCACCGAGTGTACTGATCTCGGTTCCTTTGAACCGGATCTCGCCTGACGTTATGTCATTCAGACGAAGAATACTTCTCCCTGTCGTGGACTTTCCGCACCCACTTTCCCCGACTAGGCTAACCGTCTCGCCCTGGTACACAGTAAAGGAGACATCTTCAACGGCCTTAATCATTTTTTTCGGTTTGAACAGGCCTTGGTCAATTGCGTAGTATTTTTTCAATTGGTTTACTTCTAGGAGAGGCTCAGCGCGCATCAGCAAGCACCTCCTGGTCATTGTTCTCGTATAACCAACAGCGGCATTCTTGCCTTCCAAATTGGTAGAGCGGCGGGCTTTCAACCAAGCATTTGTCAAATGCGCTGGAACATCGCGGAGCAAATGAGCAGCCTGTGGGCAGTTCATCCGGTCTGGGAACATTCCCAGGAATGGACGGCATCTCGCTCTTATGTTCATGGTGAGTAGGCAGCGAGGCGAGCAAACCGCGCGTATACGGATGCTTGGGCTGGTTGAAAATCGTTCTGACATCCGCACTCTCCACGACCTTGCCGGCGTACATGACCACAACACGATGGCACATTTCTGCAACTACACCGAGATCATGGGTGATGAGCAGAATCGACATGTTATTCTCCAGCTGGATCGTTTTCATAAGATCCACGATTTGCGCTTGTATCGTAACATCTAACGCTGTCGTCGGTTCATCTGCAATTAATAGCTTGGGTCTGCACAGCATCGCAAGGGAAATCATGACTCGTTGCCGCATACCCCCAGATAGCTGATGGGGATATTCATCAATGATTTCATCCGCTCGGGGAATCCCGACCAGGTTTAGCATCTCGATAATCTTTTTCCTTCTTTCTTTACGTCCCAGCTTTGTGTGATGCCGCAAAGGTTCGCTTAACTGTTCTCCAATGGTAAACACAGGATTGAGCGAGGTCATTGGCTCCTGAAAGATCATAGCGATCTGATTTCCCCTGATCCTGCGTATTTTTTCTTCTGGCAACTGGACTAAATCCATACCGTCAAAGCGGATGCTGCCTTGCTCAATCAATGCGACCGATTGCGGCAGCAGCCCCATGATAGACAAAGACGTCACGCTTTTACCGCACCCCGACTCACCAACGATGCCCAGGATTTCGTTTTCGTACACGCGCAGACTGATGTCATCGACCGCCTTTACCAAACCGCGGGCAGTGTTGAAGGTAGTTCGTAAATGCTCAATCTCCAAGATCACTTTTTCCAAACGAATCCTCCTCTTTCGTATGTCCTATCCATTCTTCGCTTCGGGGTCGAGTATATCGCGCAGCCAGTCGCCAAATAAATTCACACCCAATGCCGTAATCACAATCGCAATACCGGGGAATGTAATCAGCCACCAGGAGCTAAAAATATAGTCTTTTCCTTCATTGAGCATGTTTCCCCAAGCAGGCTGAGGGGGTTGGACACCAAAGCCGAGAAAGCTAATGGACGCCTCCGCGATGATAAAAGACGCCACTTGCAAGGAAGAGAGCACGATGATTGGCGTATACAGATTAGGCAAGATATGCTTGACTAGGATCTCCCACTTGGGGACACCGAGCGAGACGCAAGCAATAATGAATTCTTTCTCCCGCAGAGCGAGAACTTCACTGCGAATCACCCTGGCATAGCTAACCCATCCAGCGATGACAAGCGAAATGATAATATTCTTCAATCCAGCGCCGATGACGGCATTAATGACGAGGACGAGCAGGATAAATGGGAAGCTGAGCTGTACATCGACAATTCTCATCAGAACGATATCGACCCAGCCGCGAAAATAGCCTGCAATAATTCCAATGGCGGTACCAACGATTCCGGCGAAGCATGCCGTAGTCAGCCCTACCAGAATGGATATTTTCGTACCTGAAATGAGCCGCGATAAAATGTCTCTGCCCAATTGGTCTGTTCCCAGCAAATGACCCTCTGTTAGCGGCGGCAAGAGCTTTTTGGTCAATTCCGCGCTGTAGGGATCATACGGAGCCAGCCAGTCACCGAGCAAACCGATGAGCAGTATGCATACAATGATGAGGAAACCGAGCAGCCCCGTGGGACTTTTCATCAGCTGTCGGATGAGGAGAATCGATTTTGCCTCTGGTTTCTTAGGTTTTAACAGGGGCACGTCGAGTGAATTCTCAATGGTACTGTTTCTCATGGTATCCCCCTATTTAAATCGAATTTGTGGATTTACGTAGGCGTAGAGTACATCGACTAGAAAGTTGATCAGACAATAAATCATGGCAACGAAAAAGACTCCCGCCATGACTACAGGAAAATCTCGATTTAACAATGCCTGCATAAGCAGCTTGCCGATACCTGGCCAGGCAAACACGACTTCCGTGATGACCGCTCCTCCCAAAAGCACTCCCAAATCCAGCGCGACGAGAGTAATGATCGGGATCAGCGTGTTTTTAAACGCATAGCGGAACAGGATGCGAGATACTGGGATGCCTGACGATCTCGCCGTTCGAATGTAATCTTTACGCAGGACGTCCGCCATCGTCGATCTGGTAAACCGGGCAAATCGGGCAATGCTGTATGCAGCCAAAGTTACAGCCGGAAGGACCAAGTGAACGGTTGAACCTCCTCCGCCCGAAGGCACCCATTTTAAATGCGCCGCAAAGATAAAGATAAGGATCAGCCCCAGCCAAAAGCTCGGAATCGCCTGACCAAGCACGGTCATGCTTACACCCAAATAATCGAGCAGCGAATTTTTTTTGTATGCCGTAATGATTCCGATGGGTATGGCAACCACCAAGGACAATCCCAGCGCTGTAAAGGCTAATTGAAAGGTTGCCGGAAGTCTGGCCAGAATCATTTGCAAGGCATCCTCCGAAGTCCGCAGCGACTGGCCAAAATCACCTTGTATGGCATTGGTCATAAACTCCGTATATTGAATCAGCAGCGGCCGATCAAATCCAAGCAAATGACGGTACTCTTCGATTTGTTCACGCGAAGCGTCGGCGGGGAGAAACAGAGCAGTGGGGTCCCCTGCCAATCTCACAAGGAAAAACACGGCAGTTAAGGCAAGCAAGACGACAATGATCATCTGACTGCCTCTTTTAATCACGTAATCAATCATCTGTTCCTCCCAGGACATTTTTATTTATGGATTCTTCCATCCACTCTATCTGCCATACACTCATGTCACTAGGCCAACAGCTTGAGCGCGGAATGGACAAACAGCTTTACGCCATTGGGCAATGCGTCCTCATCAACGGTAAACTTGGGGTGATGGTGCTCATAGGTAATTCCTTTGTCCGGATTGCCAGCCCCGATAATAATGTAGGTACCAGGTGCTTTATCCACATATGCAGAGAAATCTTCTCCACCCATACAGGGGGTAAACAGCTCCAGAGCTGATTGCCCAAACAAATCAATAATCGATTCTTCGAGCTGTGCGGTGATCTTGTCATCATTAATAACTGGACTGTAGCCGTTTTCATACTTGAACTCATAGGTAGCCCCGTGTGCCTCGGTGATGCCCCTAGTCACTCGCTCCAACAGTTGCGGCACGGTCTTTCTGATCATTGGATCAAAGCTTCTTACTGTCCCGCACATATAAACAGATTCAGGAATGACGTTGTGGGCTGTACCCGCGATAAATTGAGTTACCGAAACAACCAGATTCTCCAACGGATCTGTATTGCGCGAAACGATGTGCTGGATATTTGACACCAGCTGTGCAGCAATCGCCACCGAATCGGCTACCTTATGTGGATGGGCAGCGTGGCCGCCTTGACCGCAGACGGTAATTTCGAAGGTATCTGGCGCTGCCATCATTGCACCATACGTGATTCCGTACTTGCCGATCTCCATCGTGGACAGGAGATGAGCGCCAAGCACCATGTCCACTCCATCCATGACGCCTGCCTCCACCATTTCTTTGGCACCACCCGGAAAAAGCTCTTCTGCATGCTGGAATAGAAATCTGACCTCTCCCTTGATCGTGTCCTGCATTCCGGACAGAACCTTGGCAGCAGCCAAGAGCATCGCTGTATGCCCGTCATGTCCGCAAGCATGCATCACACCAGGTTTTTGCGAGACATATTCAAACGTATTTTCTTCCTGAATCGGCAGAGCATCCATATCTGCGCGAATCGCCAAAACTTTTCCCGGCGTCCGGCCAATCAACCTGGCCATTACACTCGTTCTGGTTGGCCTAGATACGGCCAAATTTCCAAATGAACAGAGCGTGTCATACACAAAATTTGAAGTTTCGTCCTCCTGAAAGGATAGCTCTGGGTGCTGATGCAGATAGCGCCTCCACTTGATTACATCCTCTTTGATTTGTTCGGTTACGACTTCATTAACCATCGGTTCCATTTGTTGCCCCTCCTTTTTTCGTGATGTGAGACAGTATGTCAATATTCGGCTGTTACCTCGTTGAGTGTGATGCGGTATGTCTGACGAGGTCGGCCTTTCGCATACGGTTTTTCCTCACCCATCTCTTGCAAATAGTTCATCTCTTTTAGCCTTTTTAATAGATTACGTGCTGTTCTTGGTGTCACGGAAAGACTATGTGCCAAATCCTCTGCAGAAAAGCGCGCTTGTTGTTGGGAGAATTTTAATAATTTGCTGACTGTCTCGACACTCAGGCCAGTCTCTTCAGAGAGCTGCTGAATGATCGGGTTGTCAGTCTTATGGACATACTGCATTGCTTCGCCCCTACCAAGCGGGCCCACGACTTTGCCATCCTCCCGAACCAGAAAGCCGCAATCCCCGCCGCGTTCTCTTGCTCTCTCCAAGGCTCGCTTGGCATTATTTTGAGCTGCCAGCGTTGTTGGACCGACCCCAAACCCTACACTGATTTGAATGGAGAGCCGATCCTTCAAGTCCTGCAGAATCGGCACCTTCACCCATGTCCGCACCGTCTCCTCGACAGCGCCGCGGTTTGCGTACATTAACATTTCCGAAGCAGAGAGCGCCACGACGGAAGCATTATTATTGCGGGAAAAGTCAAGTACTTCACGGTGAAAGTCAAGTCGCAATTTTTCCATTTCATAGTTAGTATCAAACTCGGTGCGCGTCGGTATCTTGTGATAATCATCAATGGAGAAAATCCCTACCGCTACCTGTGACTCCAGGTTCTTACTGTTCTCACCAAGCAGCGAAGCTCGCAGGATTCCTTGTCTGATATTGAACTTGGTAGGCAGCACATAGGTACATGGAATCTGTTCCTCCTGCAAAACCCGATAGACAGACAATCTGCAGGTAACCACATGGTCAATTTTTTGCTCTCTCCATAGCTCTTGGAAGTACGAAATGATCGCCTCTGCGGGCTCGTCCGGTTGAAACTCTTTTACATAAACCTGATTAAGTGGTGTGTCTAATTCGGCAAAGATCTCATCCACTGTCTCCTGTCGAAAAGTATCCAAGCCGAGCCTGCTGTAGCCTTGTGAGGCCCCCTCTTCCCATTTGAGCAGCCCCTTCATCACCTCAGCATGGGAGTAATCAATGTAAACCATTGGCTTATGCTCGGGAATCAACCCCTTGTTTTTCCAGTAGCTTATCGCTCCACCAAATACAAGGACGTCCAAATATGGCAGGTTCTCTTTAATCAAATCAGAAATTTGGTCCTCCGGTTTATACAGCAGGACTTTAAACCGAATGGAGTCAAACTCTTGCAAAACATTTTCAAATAATGGTTTTGCTACCAGGGGGACGATTACGCCAATTGTGACATGTGTTTCCATGAACTCCTCCTTCGTTAAAGGAAATTTCCTTATATGCACCATAAATTGATGATAATGAGATGTTACGATTATTCAGTCTATTTTGTCAATATGGAATTTTGTCATATCATCAAGTTAGAAGCTAAATGACTCATAGAAAAACCCTTGCCGACGTCAAACAGACGTCCGGGACAAGGGCTTCAGGTTTTTCGGTTTATTATTTGAGCTTCAGCTTTCATTCAGATGCAGTCGTTCCTCTTGATTTTTCAGGTGTCTTTTCCGGGACGCTCTTCCGAATGCATAATAATATATCAATCCCATCAGTGCCCACGCTATACCTACGATAATGATTTCCAAACCAGAAAAGAGAATCGCCAGCGAATACAGCACAATCCCGAGAATGGGCATTACAGGATATAGCGGTACACGAAAGGGTCTGTTCATTTCCGGATGCTTCCGACGAAGGTAAAGCAACAGGATGCATGCCATGATGTAGCTGACAGCATAGCCGAATACGCCGAGAAATCCTGCCCATTCCCACGCCCGCTCCGTAATGCTCGGAAGAATGGATACGGCAATCATGGAGAACCCGGTAAAATAAAGTGCGCCTTTTGGAATGTTGTGCTTTTCATCCACCTTGGCAAATACTTGACTGAACCACCCTTCCCGAGCCATCGCATACATAATCCGCGTCTGTCCCATTACACCACCGTTAACTGTACTCATCGAGCCGGCAAAGCTTTGAATCGACAACCAAGCCAAACCAATACCACCAAAAATCAAGCCTCCCGCTTTAATTAAAGGCGCGTTCGTAGACAATTCAGCAGCGGGCAACAGTCCAAAGAGAACAGTAGCAAATCCCCCAAACAGAATAGTCAAAAATGAAGCAGCGCCAATAAGTGCTTTCGGGATATCTTTTTCCGGGTTTTTGGATTCCTCAGCCAACGTTGCTACAACCTCAAAACCACAAAAGGCAATGATGACAAATGGCAATGTCTTCATTAACGGCATGAACGTACCGTTTGGCGCAAAATTCATGTAGAATTCCGGATTGATCTGCCCAATCCCCAACAGAATAAAAGTAGCGGAAGATAAAATGAGGATAATGCCAAATCCTGCTTCGATAATCGTAGACAGCTTTACACCTACATAGTTGAACACCAAAAACAAAATCGCGGTCGCTAAAGCACCAGCCCATTCCGGGATCGTCGGCACTAATTCATGAAGGTAGATACCAACCGAAACAAGCTCGACATTCAACCCAAATAGAAGTGCAAACCAATATATCCAGCCCACCATGAATGAAATGGGATGATCGTTCCCGAACGATTGTTTGGTATACTCCCAGATCCCCCCACATTTTGGGAACATTGTCGCTAGCTCGGCGAAGACAAATGCAGAGGCAAAGGTCGCCAGCCCGCCAAATACCCAATAAGAAACCAGTGCGAGGGGACCTGCCGCTGTAGCTGCCCCTCCCACTCCAATCATAAATCCTGATGCCACAACAGTTGCATAGCCCGTCAGCATCAATAGCCATCTGCCTAAAACACGATTTAGCATTTCATTTTTCCTCCTCTCTCTGTTTGAACACGACCATTTTTGTTGCAGGTTGTAACCGTATTACGCCAAAAACCACTGGGGCAGTTCCATGCGAGCACGAATCACCAGGAACTTCCAGACCGCAGATGACATTCGCGAAGTCAGTCCTGGGGTATCGATGTGAAACCAGAGGTCAGTGTAAAAGAAAGTTCCACATGACCTCTGGTTACATTACGTTAGATTAAAAAATAGCTTCTCTTAAATTCTTACCTTGGTTGGATGGTAATAAGGCTTACTGCCAAAACTCGTCATCAATAGTTCATACGTATCCACTCTGCGGTCTCTGAGCATCGGCCAAATTTGGCGTACTTTTCTGTTTTGTTCCAAGTCAATCTCGGCAATGAGTACCTCATCGGTTTCTGCATTGGCCATTTCTTGGATGTGTCCCCATGGATCAATAACCAGACTGGATCCCATATAGTGCATATCATCTTCTATGCCGACCCGATTGCAAAATGCTACCCAAACGCCATTATGTATGGCGTTGGCTTTTTGCATGGTGCAAAGAGCTTCAAAAATGGTTCCACCTATGTGATCTGTTGGCGGCAAACCATCAATATACATTTCCACTGTAGGTACCAGAATCAAATCAGCGCCACGCAATGCTAAAGAACGCGTAACTTCGGGGAACCAGGCATCATAACAAATGGCAATTCCTATATTTCCCGCTGCTGTTTCATAGACTGGGTAGATTGTATTTCCAGGACCATAATAAAACTTTTCATTAAAACCTTTGTTTTCAAAGGTATGAACCATCCTTGTGGTTCCGAGCAATGTGCCGTCTGCATCAATGCAAACTGCGCTGTCATAGTACTCGCCAAGAAAGCCTTCTTCCATATAACTCGCCACAATGACAATATTCTTTTCTTTTGCTTTTTGGCACAGAAACTCTGATATAGGTCCTGGAATGGATTCGGATGATTGAAATTTTGAAACGTCATGCGGATGTTTAGGGAAAAACAGCTCAAATCCGATTTCCGGGAATAGGATTAATTTTGCACCTTTTTCGGCTGCTTCATCAATTTGAGCAGCGGCTTTTTTTAAATTATCGCTCATAGAAGGTAGTGCGCTAAGTTGACCCAATGCAATTTTCTTTTTCATTTCCATTTTGATTCTCCCCTTTTTTATAATGGTTAAAAGAATATAAGAAAATGAACGAATGAAAAAACAAATTTTGTGCTATTAAGTCCTCCTTTCCTTTATAATGAATTCGCTTTCGTGTTCATCACCTCCCTAAATACAGCTATCCGATCTAGGTTAGCGCCAGATAAAATTTGTACAAGCCCAACACCACTAACCATTTGCTTATCTCGGCGGTGATCTCGCCGCATCTTTCATTGATAGAGCGCTTCCAAATAATTTTTGTCTCAGCTCTTTCATGCTCCTCCACATATCGCAATCCCCCATTTTTTCGCTCATCGTCAACACCCTCTTTGAATGCATAAATTACCTTTACTCCCTAAAGAAGAGCGATGCTTGTCCAATTTTTTCATCTTCTTCTACAACCGCATGGACGTCGGGAAGTGACACCTCCGTATGTTTTTTGGATGCGCAAAAAAGGACAGAGAGCCGGCTAATCGCCGTATTCTCTGTCCTGGGTACCTGAGAGTTTAAACGCTCTATTCGACCGTCCTTACCCCTTTGGTGGCTGTTCGCTCTCTCCAGAGTCGCGTCGGATGGCGGTTCTTTTACCTGAGAGATTTGTCTTCGGCTGGCTGGCCGTCGACTTGCTCCTTCGGTGCCCGGTGGTCCTTGTCTTTCGCTCGGGTCTCTCCCTGCCATCGTCATTCGCTTATCAATTTGCGTAATTCATGTATTACACACCTTGTGTATGCGCGAAACAAATAAGTTCGAAAATTCTGAACCAAAAATCAATACTATATCTTCCCCGCGGCCTTGCTTTCATTGACTACGGCAGCTGAATCTGCAGATGGTCGTTACGGGAGAGATCTCTTTACTTATACCCAAATCTTTAAATATTTCTGAATAATTACGATTCCTTCTGTCCTGCAAATTTATTAATTTCTATCACTATGATAAAAGTAACCTGATGAAAAAACACCATCCAATCAACGAGTTATTTTAACCATCCAATTGAAATGGACGACTTGTAGTCGAACAGCACCGCGTGCTTGCTAAAGAAACGACAACCGATGAATTAGCCGGTTGCCGTTTCTTGGTCTTGATTACGCAAAGCTTAGTACCTACGGAATATTACTATGCTTTATAAGCATATGACCCGAAATCTAAAAACTACAAGCGATATCGCTGATAGATTACTTTACTCGTTTGGAAAGTGGATGATCTTCTTTAAGTTCTAGCAAATCCCATAGGTTTCCATATAGATCCTTAAATACCGCAACCATCCCGTACGATTGATCTTGTGGCTCTCTCACAAATTCTATTCCTCTTGCGATCATTTCATTATAATCTCTCCAAAAATCATCAGTGTTCAAAAATAGAAAAACTCTACCGCCAGACTGGTTACCGATAAATGGCTCTTGTTCAGGTTTGGATGCTCTAGAGAGTAATATTGTGGTGCCGACTGAACCAGGGGGAGAGACAACTACCCACCGTTTATCTTGTTCGGGCTGGTATGTATCTTCAACTAAGGTAAAATTTAGTTTCTTTGTATAAAACTCTATCGCCTCATCATAATCTTTTACAACTAGAGCGATATGGACTATTGATTGAATCATTTTCGCAACTCCTCCAGATTTAGGGCTTTCGAATACGCTCAATCCATATAGTAACATATTATTCCATGACCTTTATGCTTGTCATAATGACTCCAATTGTATAGTTATCTAATGAGCACCCTTTTCACTCAGTAAGTCTCTACCTCTCCCTCCGATTACTGTAAGGATGATGTTTCTAAGGATGCCATTTCAGTTCGTTCAGGTTGACAACTTGTCCCAACGAGTTGGTGAATCCAAGACTTATGCTACGATCCTCTTTTGAACTAGGTTACTCATCTTCCAGACTGGATAGATTGGTCTGCTTTCGATTTACCAAATAAATAGCGAGCATGATCAAAAACAGTCCAGCTACTAAATAAGTACTAAATGACTCATGCAAAAATGCTACTCCGACAGCTACCGATATCAGCGGCACAATAAATGTGTATACTGCTGCACGACTAGCCTCCCCTAAGCTAATAAGTTTAAAATAAGCAATGGAACCCGCGGGCACTCCAATAATAGCTCCATACAGAAGACAAGATACATATGTGCTATTCCAAACGATAGCAGTCCAATCCTCAATAACCAAACCGAGGCAAATCAATATGGTTCCTCCAATGATGCATTGCATCGCAACGCTCCATAACAAGTCCACTTTCCTCTCTACTTTTTTTAGATAGACGGTGCCAATTGCCCAACTAATTGCCGTAGAAAGTGCGAAAGAAATCCCAATGACAGAAATTTGACCGGACATTCCTTCTACACTGACTATGGCGACCCCTAAAAACCCGAGGATAAGACCAACTATTTTTATGACTGATATCGATTCCCTGAGCCAAAGCCAGGCAAAAATCCCCACGAGTATGGGTTGGAGATAGACAATAACCGAAAATAAACCGCTTGGCAAGTAAGTTAACCCCATCGTCTGTAGTCCGAAAAACAGGATGATATTAAAAAATGAAGAAATGAGATAGACAGGCCAGTTTTCTTTGAAACGAATCCGCCTACACCTTGGAAGTAGCAAAATCAGCATTCCCAATCCCCCAAGAATAGTGCGCAACCCAGCAAAAAGAATCGGTGGCGTATAACTAAGCGCAATCTTGTATATGGGCCAGGACAGCCCCCAAACCAAAACAAGAAAACTGATCAATGAAAACATTTTGATCCGCGAAAGTTCCCCCCTTGTATTCATCTCCTTGCACTTCGTAATTCTGCTGACCTTTTCTCCCCACTCATGCGACTTCTCAAATGATCTGGATCGATCTCAATAAAAGAAAAGAAAAGCGAAAGCTCTGTATGATCACAGGCCTTCGCCAAGAGCGTCACTATTTTATCCGATAAAGTAAACAGAGTAGATTACTGTTTCACGAAAGATCTTCAGCGGTTTCATTTACTAGTACTCGCGATGTTATAATCGGCGTGCATATCCGTTTTTCCCGAGACAGACTCTTTTACAAACAATACCAAGATGAGGATTGCCAAGACGTAAAAACCTGATGTTACCATTAATGCTGTCCCCAGCCCCCTAGACATAGCCGCCTGACCGATGATAAACGGAGCAAACGCACTGACTCCTCGAGCAACATTATACACTGTCCCCAATGCTGTTCCGCGGATAGAAGTAGGGAAAAGGGAAGAAAAGAACGGACCGAATCCCGCATAAAATCCATTCACAAAAAATGATACAAAGGCACCAAAAAACAGTAAAATGGTTGCCTCCTTGATTAAGAGGTAGACTGGCACCGATAGCGCCGAAATGGAAAGGAAAAGTATGAACGAGGTTTTTCGACCGATCTTGTTAGCGATAAAGCCAAATCCGATATACCCAAAAAATGCACCTAATTGAGAGACAATAATCCAATTCGATGTTTTCACGATATCCATGCCCTGCCCACCCTCACTGACTGGCGAAGACAAGTAGGCAGGAAGCCATGTTGCTAGTCCAAAAAAACCAAGTAGAGAAAATGAACCAAAGAGTACGCAGATTAAGGCAGATTTGCCGTGGCTTGTAATGATCGTGCCCATCGTTTCCCTAAAAGATAATCGCTTTTCTTGCTCTTTCCAGACATCTGGCTCTGGTGTGTGTTTTCGAATCCAAAGACCGATCAAAGCTGGGAACACACCGACAAAGAAAACTCCACGCCACCCAAATTCAGGGACGACGAAAGACGTGATCAAGGCTGCTACAGCATAGCCGACAGCAAATGCGCTTTGTACAAAAGCCATCGCTATATTCCGCTTTTGGGGTGGCCACGTCTCCATAATCAATGTCGCACCTGTCGCCCACTCTCCACCAATCCCGATACCAACAAGAATTCTAAGTATCATTAACTGTGTTGCTGTCTCAGAAAAACCGCAGAAAAACGTGGCGATCGAATAGACGAGAATACTAATAAACATCGATTTGGCGCGGCCCCATCTGTCCGCAATGAAGCCAAAGATAACACCGCCAAATGCGGAAGCAAAGAGAGTAGCAGAAGCAATCATTCCCGCAACTGATTTTGTCAGTCCAATGTCTTGAATAATATAGACGATGACCATTGAGTATAGCATCAAATCCATAATATCCAGCATCCAGCCAAGATAAGCGGCAGAAAACGTGCGCCATTGATCTTTGGTGACCCCTTTATACCATTTGTTATTCATCTATCCATACTCCCTCCCCAATTAAATCTTCTTGGTATTTGCTGTGTTTTTCAGAAAATTAAGTCAATCGATATCGGAACTATAAACCGTGTACTCATTCACAGACTTACAATCTTCCCCTTCGTTCTCAAACGCTTTCATTTTACGCTTCATCGGAAAGTAATACATGACAGCGGGTAAAACCAATCCAACAACCCATGCGATGTCCGCTCCGTTGAAAGCCTTTGCGAAAACTCCTACATAATAAGTAGTGTTGATAAAAGGGATTTCAGCCAAAATGGAGATGATAAAGGCGAAGGTGGCGATCCAATTAACTTTTCCGTAGCTGCCGTTTATGTCAAAAATATCTTTAACACTATACTCGCCGTGGCGCAGTAAATAATAATCGACAAGATTAATGGAAGTCCAGGGAATTAAGAAATAACTGATAAAAAAGATAAAGTTAATGAAAAACGATAGGAAATTCCCTTGTCCTCCTATGCATAAAACCGTACCTAACGCTGTGATAAAAAAGATGATCCCCATTCGAACTTTCGGGGTAACCTGGAACTTAATAAATGGCTCGAATGTCGTAACCGTGGACATGAAAGCACCATACAGATTAAAGACATTGATGGCTAGTTGCCCAAAGATAATGATCATATACATAATCAGTGCATATCCGCCAAATAATTCAGCTAGATTTCCTCCAGAATTGTCTAGGTAATTAGGGATCGCTGTGGTCAATAATACCCCTAAGACCATCATCCAAATTGTACCGACAATTGTGCCAGCGTAACTGTACCAAAATGTTTGGGAAGGTGGAGTAGTGATGGGAAGATATCGTGAATAGTCGGCAACATATGGAGCATAAGACAATTGCCAGGTTGCAACGATACTGACAGCTAATAAAAACGTTGATAAATCAAAGTGGCTTGATGACCAACTACCTGCTGGCAAGGGCAAATTCAATACGAGATAGGAAGCGATGAAAAAAACAATCACTGAAGTCCATGATAGCAGCTTCTGCATCTTGTGGATCAAATCATGTCCAAACAGGGTAATTACGAAACAAAAAGTATTCAGAATGATGATACTCCAAGTCTGGTCGATCGAAAATGCATGACTTAAAGTTTGGGCTCCAAGCACACCACTACTAGCAAAAAACCCCATATAGATGAACATGCAAATGAACAATGGAATTATCGCACCAATGACACCGAACTGAGCACGACTTTGGATCATTTGGGGAATTCCTAGTTGGGGGCCTTGCGCAGAATGTGATGCCATGAATATCGCACCTAAGAGGGTACCGATAATAATGGCAACTACACTCCAAAATAAGTTAAGTCCTAGACTAACCGTTATGGCCCCTGTTACTAAAGTGGTAATATGCATATTTGCACCAAACCAGATGGGAAACAAATCACGGGCCTTCCCATGGCGTTCTTCCACCGGGATGTATTCAATACTACGCCTCTCAACCTTCATTCTACTTTCCCTCCTGACGAAGTCGTTTCAATAGCGTTTACACCGAGTTGTTAGTCATGTGCAATCTGTACGATTCTAGAATCAATTGAATTTTACCATTTGATCCCGCTGTTCCATCCTTTTATGGGCTGTACAGGCTTCATCTAAACGAAAACGCTTGTCAATGAACAGCTTAAGCTGTTAGTTGCCAGGAGTGAGAAGGTCATTTAGGACGTCTTTTTTAATGTCTCTGCCGGTACCGTCGATAAGTTCCGAAACTGTATTCCACGATGGAGCAGCAAGTTGGAGTTAAGATGATTTTGCGAGAAATAATTGCTGCTTGTCCCGTTGCACTACCGAAATGGAACAAGCCTCCTATTGAGCCAGACATGCCAAACTTTTTTCAAACATCTCTCCACCCAATGAATCGGGAGTACTTGTCCCATGATAGCTTCTGGAACGACCTTTCATATTGGCAAAGCGTGCCTCAACAACAGGAAGCATTTCGCCGTGGATTCGCTTTGCTTATTACGGAAATCTCCAATCACTTCTTTCGGCATTTGGTTCAAGTCTTTTTGAATAACGAACTCCAAGCTTGATGTTCATCAAGTCAACGTTTCCAGAATCTATTTCTGAATTAGGTCGAGCGACGCTGATGAAAGCGGCTCTGCCCCGGTTGCGGTGACCAATGAAGTGCGACCCAATGTCATCGCTAGACCATTCTTATCATCGAATATAATAATGTGAATAAAGAACACCATGCCCGGAACTGCTACCACTGGGTTCCCATGGTAAAGCATGGGCCAATCTATCCATTTTGGAGCGAAAGCGGTCCCCAGACTGTAGCCAGTCGCATTCAAACGGTGTTCACGATGACCAGCAGCATCCAGAACACGAGCGTGTGCATCAAATACTTCGCCAATCGGTCGACCAGGTTTAAGGGCTGCTTCCGCTGCATGAAGGGCTTCAACACATATTGAGTGCATCTGCTTCAAGCGTGGATCAACCTTTCCAACAAGGAAGGTCCGCATCAAGCACGCGTGATAATGACGGTAAACGCCAGCCCACTCTAATGTAAGCTGATCATTAGCATCTAGATGCCTCCGACCGGTGAAGTAGCGGCACATAAGTGCTCCGGGACCCGACCCAATAATGACTTCGTTCGCCGGGTCATCGCCACCCCCTCGGTAGATTGCTCCTTGCAAATCTGCCAGAATATCTCCTTCGAAAGCACCAGGTTTCGTCGCTTTTGCTGCTGCGTATAGGGCCTCATCTGCAAGCTCAGCGGCTCGTTTTACATAAATCAGTTCAGAAGGACTTTTCACCACACGAAGCATATTTACAAGATCTGAAGAATCCTCAAGATTACAAAATCCGTGTAAAGCATCCTCCAACCGTCTAGCGTTGCGACCTGTCAATCCATACGCATCCCACTCCACGCCTAGACGCTTCCCTTCGCAACCATGTTCACGCAGGATTTCACGCAACTGTACCGTTGGCCGCGCATCGGGGCTTTCGACCCAAATCCGGATATCTTCAATAATAGACGTATACTGTGCCTGCAAGCGATCCGGCAATCGAGTCAATAGCGTCATCTTCCCATCAATGCCTAGATACAGGCATTGAAAGAAACAATAACCAAATGTATTGTAACCCGTCAAATAATACATGCTCTCCTGGTGGAACATCAGCAGTCCATCCACCCCCTGTTTTTCCATAGCAGCAATTGTCCGCGCTTGTCGTTCACTAAACTCGTTTCGATCAAAATGAATGTAGTCATTGTGAGTAAAATTTTTTACCGGTCCTGTCATAACACATTGCTCCTTTTCGTTTATAAGTCATCGTTAATAAATTGTTTACGAATATTATTTTTTTGCTATCATTTCACTGTAACCTCAGCAGACCTTAAACGTGCAGTCTCTTCTGGATCAACCTGAAAAGTAATCGGATCAATGGAAACACCGTGCTCTCTCTTTGCGTACTCAATTGTGATTTTCTCGTTCCAAACATCATTTGCTACCAATTGCGGATCTCGCTTGAATGGATTTCCAAATCCTCCTGCACCCGCCTGCTCGTGCCGTATAACATCATTTTGATACATATCCATGCTCACTTTTCCAGGCATCAAGCGATTCTCGGTTTGAGGGTTAAGGATGTTAGAAGCCTTTCGACCGGGCTTACCCCCAGCCAGACCATAAGGCGCAATCTTTACCCGGTCAGCCCGGAGCTGAAGGGTTGCCTCTTTATTCAACAGTCGATATTCGCGAGCAATGCCCAAGCCGCCACGGTACTCCCCGGCACCACACGAGTCGGAAATAAAGGAATATTCCTGAATACGTACTGGATGTTTCGATTCAAGCACCTCTACAGGAGTGTTTGACAAATTTTGTGAAGGATTCGTTATCGCCTCGATACCATCTTTTGTTGGTCTTCCTCCCCAAGCACCACAGACCATGTCTACAATAATAAACGGCTTACGTGATTGATCATAACCACCAATACAAACGACAGAATTACCTCCCTCGCCAGCAGCAGGAACCTTGTCAGGCAAGACTTGGGCCAATGCTCCAAACATCGTATCCACGACTCGATATCCTGTTGTTGCACGTGCTGCAACTGCTGCCGGAAATTCCGGATTCAGCAAGCTTCCTTTAGGCGCTCTCACTTCAATTGCCCGAAACACCCCAACATTGTTGGGAATACTCTGGTCCAAAATACATAACACACTGAGGTACGTGCAGGATTTTGTGAATGAAAAGGTGGGGTTGATTGCTCCTTTGACTTGAGGTGAAGTTCCTTCATAGTCTACAGTAATCGAATCTTCATTCACCGTTAGATTGACATGGATCGGAATTGGGTCTTCCTGAAATCCGTCATCATCCATGTAATCGACAAATCGATAGTTGCCTTTTGGCCATTTGCGGATTTCTTCTCGAGTAAGACGCTCAGCGTAATCCAGTAGTTCCTCCATATATAGTGAGACCATTTCCGGACCGTAGCGCTCAACCAATTTTAAAAATTCTCGCTCACCCACCGTGCAAGCAGCAAACTGTGCAAATAAGTCTCCTATCACTAGATCAGGAACACGAACGTTGCGCTCAATAATTCGGAGCAGGGTTTCATTTTCTTTCCCTTCGCTATACAGCTTCATCGGTGGAATACGGAGACCCTCCTGAAAAATTTCAGTCGAATCGCTCGCGTTGGATCCTGGCACACGCCCACCAACATCCGTATGATGCGTAATCGATACCGCAAATCCCTGCAGCTCTCCGTTATAAAAAACGGGTTTGAACATAAAGATATCTGGTAAATGCATGCCTCCCAGATACGGATCATTCAAAATAATCACATCACCTGGGTGCAAATCATCCCCATACATCGACAGGACTGTCTCAATTGCATCAGGGACCGCGCCAAGATGAAGTGCGATCGTCTTGCCCTGTGCCATCATCCGCCCATAGCGATCACAAAAGGCCGTCGAAAAATCCATTACATCCTTTACAATTTCAGAACGAGCAGTACGAATGACCGTATAAGCCATTTCGTCCACCAATGAATCCAAAGCGTTGCGAACCAAAGCAAAAGTTATCGGATCAATCTGTGTAACATTCCTTTGAGTATCCAAATTAATTAGCCTCCTTTGCTATTTCAAGGACGTGGTCTGTTGGGCCCTCGTAAGATTGTTCTTTTGTAGCGTTTACGTGAATCACGATATTCCCATATCGATCTGAAAGAGCAGAAGCATGCGGTGGTACAATAATAGTAGAATCATATGACTCCACAATAAGCGGTCCATTCACTGGCGTATTCATCAGATCCGCTCTGTCGATTACCGTCGTTTGCATAAAGCCGTATTTTTTACCGAAATAAGCTGTACGGACGTACTTTTCTTTTCCTATTTTCGGCTGCATCACTGTCAGAGAAGTGAGATCAGGTGCATTGGTTCGGACCCCGACTGCACGCAACCGGAGATTGACCAGTTCGACTGGTTCCCCCGTGTCGTATCCGTACGTTTTCTGATACTCTTTGCGGAACTCTTGTTCAATGACCTCCAGCCCTGCCACTTGAATAGGAAGAGGGAGCTCGATCGGGACAGTCAGTTCTGATGATTGGCCGAAATAACGAAGATCTGCAAAAAACTTGATCTGAGCCTGTGTACCCGTATAGCCTTCATTACCGAGTACTGCTCTACCTTCTTCTTCCAAATCGGTTAGCGTTTCATTGATTTGCATCAGCTTATCTTTTAGTAATCCGAGAACAGGGGAGACAAACTCACGACGCACATCGCAGGCTAACATTCCGACCGCTGTAAACACACCAGGTAATTGTGGGATGATTACAGTAGGTATCTCCAGAGAAGCTGCGATATCAGCCCCATGCACCCCCCCGTTTCCGCCAAATGCCACCATGGCAAAATCCCGCGGGTCACGCCCTCTTTCAATCGTTACGGATCGAACCGCTCTGGTCATATTAGCGTTCGCTACCTCGCGTATTCCAAAAGCTGCTTCTTCGAGTGAAAGGCCCAACGGTTCGGCGATCTTCCTCCGAATAGCATCCGCCGCTCGTTCCCGATCCACCAGCAAACTTCCTCCGGCAAGATGATGAGGATTCAAATAGCCCAGGACCAGATTCGCATCAGTTACAGTAGGATCCTCCCCGCCCAAGTTGTAACACACCGGTCCGGGTGCTGCTCCTGCACTTTGTGGCCCAATTCGAAGGGCGCCTCCTTTATCGATCCAGGCGATTGAGCCACCGCCTGCGCCTACCTCGCCAATGTCTACTGCAGCAACCTTTAACAGATATCCCCCCGCCTTAATAAACCGACTGGGTGTGGAAATCCCCTCACGTACTTCATACTCGTTTGTTAAAATGGGTTCACCTTGCTCAATTAAGGACGCTTTGGCCGTAGTACCACCCATATCAAAGGTGATCGCATCGGTTATACCCATTTTTTCAAGCAGCTTAGCCGAACCTGTCACTCCGGCAGCAGGACCAGATGCGACGATGTGTACAGGATAATCTGCAGCTGAATGAACGCTGCGTACTCCGCCGTTTGAAGCAGAGATTAATAAAGGAGCCTTGATTTGCATTTCTTCCAATCCATGCTGCAGGCGGTTGAGATAGGTATTTACTTTAGGCAAAATATAAGCGTTAACGGCAGTCGTACTCGTCCGCTCATATTCCTTCATTTCCGGCAGAACCTGGTAGGAGCATGTAACAAAAAGGTGCGGGTGGCGCTCACGAACGATTCGTTCAGCTACTTTCTCGTGCTCCGGATTCAAGTATGAATGTAAAAAACAGATAGCCACAGACTCGATACCCTCCCGAACCAACTTGTCTATGGCAGCAATTACACTTTCCTGATCAATTTCTGTAATGACTTCACCCTTTGCATCGATTCGCTCCACCACTTCCAGCCGATAGCGTCGTTCAATCAACGACTTTGGTTTATCCCATTTCAAATCAAAAAGGGAAGGCGTTCGAATACGCGCAATTTCCAAAACGTCGCGAAATCCTTTCGTCGTCAGTAAGCCAGTCTTAGCACCTTTATGTTCTAATATGGTGTTTGTGGCCACGGTCGTGCCATGGATAAACTCCTGTATGGATTCAGAGTGAATTCCCTCTGTCTGGCAAACCTCCAAAAGGCCTTCTAAGATCGCTAGACCTGGATCTTCCGGTGTAGAGGACACTTTTCTTACCAAAACCGAACCATCAGGTTTTCTGAGAACAATATCCGTAAATGTCCCGCCAATATCCACTCCTACAAAGGTCCCTGCTCCATTACTGTCTTGACTTCGTGTCATTTGTTCTTCCTCCTCTAGTCATTAAGCCAATTGATGAAAGAAGTTGTAAGTCAATTAAACTTAATTGAATATTCAGTATTTGAATCGATTCAAATTTATTATTTAAAAAAATCTTGTATCGTAATCACCAAGCCATACGCCTTCCCCCCATTCGATTTGAATCAAATTTATCCACATTATTCACTATAATCTGAATATTGTCAAATGTTTTTGTGCTACTATCAATTATTTTTTTATTTTGTCCCATCATAAGCGCTGGTTGAAGACCTGATTACTAAATCAGTTGGTATTATCAGCCCAGATGCTGATAAATGTTCTGATTCACTCTGAATCAATCGATCAAGCAATGTATAGGCCATTTTTGTTCCAATATCGTATAAAGGACGACGAATTACACTTATTGACATAATTTGAGCAAGTTCCGAATCCTCAAACGAGATAAGGGAGACATCATTTCCGATCATAACATGATGTTTTTGAAACATCTTAAGAACCCCAACTAAGATTGGATTGCCTCCAGTAATAATTGCTGTGATTTCTTGCTGTTTTATACCGGTAATCATATTTTCTACTGCCTCAATTCCAAAGTCAGCAGTAAAGTCGCCAGTGTACAATAATTCTTCTCTGATTGGGAGATCTTTCAGCTTCATAGCGTCTTTATAGCCTCTCACTCCCTCACGTGCAGGGTAGATATTCAACGAACCTGTGATAAAAGCAATCTGCTTGTGGCCCAATGAAATTAAATGATCGGTCGCCCCCCTGACACCATTGTAATAATCTGAAAAGACAAAATCAGCTTCCTTACAGTCAATTTGTCTATCCAAAATCAAAATAGGGATATCTAACTCACTTAGTAATTTGTTTACTTTTGGATTATTCTCTTCAGCAATGGCTAAAAAAGCACCGTCCACATTTCGCATGGAAAAAAAATGCTCCAGCTTGGACTCGATATTTGCCTTACCAACGTTATATAGAATGAGACTATAGTCGTATTTATCCAACACGTCATTTAACGCCTTGGCAATCGTTGAAAATGTAAAATTTGAAATATCTGTAACGATAAAAGCAAACGCTTTAGACTTGTTTGTCCGTAAATTTCTGGCGGCACTATTAGGCTGGTACTCCAATTCGCTAATCGCTCTCTCTACTTTTTCTTGCAACATTGGTTTTACTCTCTTATTGTTTAGGATACGCGAAACTGTACCTACGCTTACCCCTGCTCGTTTGGCAACATCGTTGATTGTAACTTTCTTCATTTCGATTTTGACCCCCCATTAGTTAGGACCTCAATGTCATTGAAACAATCTGTTCCCTCTATTTTACCATTTCAGACAACTACAACGCCATTAGAAGAGGGAAAAACGAGACAGCATTACACGAAAAACGGCATAATGACTCTGAAATAGAGTCACTACGCCGCAAGTCTCTACCTATGATACAAGCCTCTGGTCAGTACTTTGCAGGCAGCTTTCTTCGATTTGATAGAATCGCGCTATGCAAACCTCGCTTGCAATGTACTTACAGATTGTCAAAATCAATCTCTTTCAATGGTATGATCTTTGTCTTTTTGACAAATTTATATCCGAAATAGCATATCAAAAATACGAACCCTCCCGAATATGTCACGAAAAATTTAATCCAATCAATCGAACCGCTTACAAAATCTTTATAGTTAAAGCCTAGTACAATCACGGAACAGAGAACAAAAGCAAAAATAGGACCAAACGGGAACCATTTTGCGCGGTATTTCAGTTCGTTCAAACTACGACCTTGGATGACGAAAGCTCTACGAAAACGATAATGGCTTGCAGCGATAACCAGCCATGCAATAAAGCCCAGCAGTGCACTGCCATCCAATAGCAAATAATAGATTGCACCATCACCAACCAAAGAGCTTAAAAAACAGATTGCTCCCATGATCGCAGTTCCGAACAGGGCATTAGTCGGTACTCCCCGGGAATTTACTTTTCCTAAAAAACGGGGTGCTTTATGGCTTTTTGCCAAGGAATAAAGCATACGTGTAGAGACGTACATTGATGAAATACCGGCTGAAAGAATAGCTGTGAGGATGACCGCGTTCATTACCCCCGCTGCTATTGTCATCCCTGCATTTTGGAATAACAAAGTAAATGGACTCATAGCAACCGCTTCCAGATCGGATTGCAACAAGTTGGGATCATCATAGGGGATAATCAAACCAATAATTAGAATAACCCCAATAAAGAACAGAAGTATTCGCCAAAATACATTTCTGGTAGCTTGAGGTATACTTTTTTCCGGGTTTTTGCTCTCAGCTGCTGCAATCGCAATAAATTCTGTCCCCATAAATGAAAATCCGGCAATAAAGAATACCCCTATCATCCCTGACAATCCGCCTACAAAGGGTGCCTCCCCATACGTAAAATTTTTAAACCCAACAAATTCACCACCGATGAGTCCAAAAACCGTCAATATACCTACCACAATGAAAACGATCACGACGGCAACTTTAATCATAGAAAACCAGTATTCAGATTCCCCATATGCTTTGGTAGATAAATAGTTGATGCCAAAAATCACGGCTAAAAACAGGGCACTCCAGATGATTCCGGGTGTATCTGGAAACCAGTATTTCATGAGAATCGCACTGGCAGAAAGTTCAACTGCTAAGGTAACCGAATAGCCAAGCCAATAGACCCATCCCATTGCAAACCCCATAGCAGGGTCAATAAATTTGCTGGGATAAACTTCAAATACTCCCGACACCGATCGAAAGGCAGCCATTTCCCCCAAGCTCGTCATGAGGAAGTACACCATTATCCCTAGTATAGCGTATGTCAGCAATGCTCCACCGGGGCCAGCTTCACTAACGGTACCGCCACTTGCCAAGAACAAGCCGGTTCCAATCGTTCCCCCGATGGCAATCATGTTAACATGGCGCGTCTCTAATTCTTTTTTTAATTCACCGGAGTGAGTTTTCTGCGTCCCGTGCTCCATTTTTGCTCCCCCCACCTTTTTGATTCCCCTTACATAACCACTCTCAAATGCTAACTGGTTGTCTTAATCTTTCGTAATGACGGCAAACCCTTCGAAATCGTACCTGCGCAACCCACTCTCATCCACTTGATAGGAGGCTTTCTCATCGATAATGGCTTGAAGCGCTTTCATTGCGTCCTCAATTAACCTTGGCTCATTGACTGGTTCGTTATGCGAGCAATAAATGTAATCAATATGCGGAACCACGTCATTTGCAATATTTTGCAAGCTATTCATGTAGATTTCCAGATTAGACTTCCCGTAAAACGGTTCATCAAAGTGGGCATAAAGAGCACCTGGATAAAATGTGTCCCCAGTAAATAGAATTCTATTTTCTTCGTCATGCAGCATAATGCTGTCGGAAGAATGACCAGGTGTATGAATAACCTTCAGTTTTCGATTTCCAAGGTCTAGAATGTCACCATCATGCAACAAATCAAATTCGCAAGGGGGCATCATATAGTTTTCAGCAACGAAATCCTTTGGTGGCATTTTTCCAAACATCTCGTTTGTTACATGTGGTTTTAGTTCTTCCACTGTGTAACCTTTTTTTAGAGTGGTTACGGCATTCATATCATCAAAAATGGATATTTTCGGAAACTTGTAATTTTCCCCAATGTGGTCGAAATGAGAGTGACTGTTAACGACTTCAATATCCTTGTCTGTTAAGCGATGGACCAGTTCATGTATGTTCCCCATGCCCATTCCCGTATCGAGGAGAATGGCTTTCTTCTCGCCAATAATTAAATAGGAGATAACCTCCTGGAAATGCCCTGGTTCATAAATGGCATATACATCCTTCGGTAATTTGTATACCTCGAACCATTCATTTGTAGATTCGACTCGTTCTAGCTTTTCATAACTCTTTCTAGGGAGTGCAGAGGCCCAATTCGTTCCGACGACAGCATCTTTCATTTTATCCATGGATACATTCCTCACTTTTATCTTTGTTCTTTTCTGGCGTAATGCCCTCAGCCCGGCCTGGTTTGTTAAAACCTGTCCATCATCATAGCAATTTGACCATTTGACTTACTTCTTCCATCTCGTTTCCTCCCCTCGTGATGCAAATCAATGAGACGCAACAAGGAATAAAGCAAGAGTCATGCCAATTAATAAAATTAACCGTGTCTTGTTCAAACGAGCTAAAAATACAAAAAAACTTGCGAAAAATACGCAAGTTTTTTTGCCTAAGCGACAATCTATTTCAGTCTGTATTTATCAATCTTGTACTGTAGTGATTGCCTGGTTATCTGTAGCTTCCCGGCTGCTTCCGTTATATTCTTGGTAGCAGCCAACGCATCCAGAATGATCCCTTTTTCGTATTCTTCGACCCTTTGCGTGAGTGATTTGTTCTCATGCGTATCCTTCGAAAAATACCTTTCTTTTTCCTGATTCGAATATAAAACATGCTCCGGAATATCATGAAGGGCAATCGTTTTACCTCCGGTTACGATAAAAGCATGCTCCAATGCATTTTTTAGCTCTCTTACATTTCCTGGCCATTCATAATTATTGAACGTATTCTTTACAATTTCACTTACTCCATCAATACTTTTGCCCATCTTCTGATTATATTTTTGTATTAACAGATTCGTCAGCAGCATGATATCTTCTTGTCTTTCTCGCAATGGAGGTAGATTTATCTGTATTACGCCTAGACGGTAGAAAAGATCTTTGCGTATAACGCCTTCCTCTATCGCTTGATATGGGTTTTGATTCATTGCTGAGATAATTCGCACATCAATTTCCTTTTCTTTCTCATCGCCAATACGTCTAATCTTTTTTTCTTCAATAGCTTTCAATATTTTTGCTTGAATGGAGATATCCATTGAATTGACTTCATCGAGGAACAGTGTTCCTTTATCGGCCAACTCAAAAAGACCTTTTCGGTTTTCTGCCCCTGTAAAGCTGCCTTTGATGGTTCCAAAAAGAGTGCTTTCAAGTAGCGAGTTGGGAATGGCCGAACAGTTTTGGGATATAAACGGACCATCGTTTCGAAGACTGTGGCTATGTATAGCTTGTGCAACTAATTCCTTTCCTGTCCCTGTTTCTCCATAAATCAGTACAGGAGAGTTTTCTACTGCAATCTTCCTGATTTTTTCTTTTATTTCAATCATTGTCGGATCTGCAGTTACGATGTCATCCAAATGATACAAATAGCCGCCAGAATGTTTCTGTTTTGATTCTTTCGTTTCGCTTCTCGTTGGCACTCCGTTTACTGACAAGAAGACACTTCCTTCGATTGTACCAATAATCTTATTTTGGTGCTCAATAGGAAACGTCGAATTTACATACTCAAAGGTATTGCCTGAAATATCGGTTAATATTTGTCTTTCATTTATGATCGGATTACCGCTCTTCATGACCCGAAAGTGGCTGCTAGTTTCCTCGGTTAGCGTTGGGAAAACATCTAATATGTATCTTCCAGTAAACCCTTCATTTTCAATGTGCTTTGTCTCCGCATTAAACATAGCTGAAAATTCAATAATCCCGTCGCGATTGATGATAATCAGGCCATCTAGTTGTTCATACAACTTTGAAAAATGTTCAAGATACTTTGTTATCATCTTGTCACCGCCCCTCTGTGAGCACTAGTTAGATATCGTCCATAATTTTTAGTATAACCCAAAAACCGTTCCTACCGTTTCACAAAATCGGGATTTGCAGCTCAAAAATGACCTCGTCTGGATTATCCGTGATCGTGATGTCAATCTGAATGATCTGAAGTGCGTCCCCCGCGATTTCGTGTCCCGATACTTCGATGAATCGATAAAGCTCTGCCAGGTATTGCTCACGGTCCCATAGTTTGCCGTTATACGTAATGCAGGCGTACTTGCCCGACGGAACGACGAGTAGATGTTGCGGTTCGACCTGTGTCATGTCCTTGGCGATGACGAAGACAACGGAAGGCGTTTTCGTTTTCCTGCTACGCAGCTCCTCCTGCGGAATCAGCACGCCAAGTCGGTTGGTAGCCAGTATAGGTGCTCGCTCGGTCAGCATATTCTCCAGCTCTAGAATACCGTAGTACAATTCCAGATGGTTATTGATGGAGCGACCTTGGGTAATGAGTCGGCGCATGCCGATTTGGCGGATGAAGATGCCGGAAGCGTGATCTCTAGCAAGCATGTCTTCGAGATGGCGTATTTTGTCCCCTATGTTCTCCTCAAGCTCGGCTAACTCCTCGATTCGAGCTTGAATCTTATCATATTTTAACCTCAGAAACTGCAGCGACTTCTTCATGTTCCGCTGGTCGAAATATTCCTTAATCTCTGTCGTGCTAATGCCTATTTGGCGCAGCTCCTTGATCGTCCCTAGCACCTCCGATTGTAAAATGGAATAGTATCGGTAGCCCGTTTCTACATCCACTGCATGAGGTTTGAATAGATCGATTCGGTCGTAGTGACGAAGAGTCTCTGTCGTCACGTTGCGCAACTTGGCCATTTCACTGATCGATAGCCTTTCTTTCAAGACATTCAGCCTCCTTGATAGCGAATAGATCAAACACATGCATTGACTTTTGTGTTACACAAAGGTTTACACTCAAAAAAAATCAGTTGCTACGATAGATTTTAAGCGGTAATTCCAGTTGTAGAGTAAAAATGAATGGGAGGTAAATGCAAGTAAACTAGATGATCCTTTTAATCGAAATTGGAATGAAAAAGAATGGAGTGATTCTCATTGGCTATCAAAAAAACAAACAAAAATACATATGATTCACTTGAAAGAATACAGGTAGCAGAAGATTGGTTTCACGTTTATAGAATCCCGAACGATGTTATAGCAATTTACGAGCCATCTCACTTCCAGGGGGTTATTTCCTATCTGATTAATGGCTCTAAAACAGCTTTACTGTGGGACACCGGTATGGGGATTGGCAATATGAAGGAAGTAGTGATGGAGCTGACGGACAAGCCAGTCATTGTCCTAAACAGCCATATTCATTTTGATCACATTGGCAGTAATTATCTTTTTGATGAGGTGCTTGTTTTTGATAACAATGATGCAATAAACAGATTAAAACGGGGGTATTCGACCGCAGAATTAATACCTCATACCAAGGAGAAATTATTTTATAAAGAGGCGCCAGCAGGGTTTGAGCGATCCAATTATTTTATTCCCCCAAGTAATCCTAGACCTGTACAAGACGGGGATACGATTGATCTCGGTGACCGTATTCTGGAAATAATCCATGCACCTGGCCATTCATATGAAAGCATTATGTTGCTCGATAAAAAGAACAAAATGCTGTTTACTGGGGATGGCTATTATCCAGGACACCTGTATGCTCATTTTGATGGAACCGTCTACGGAAAGTCCGATATTGAAACTTATGCTAAGACGATGAAACGAATTAGCCAACTGGTACCCGAGCTACATTCCATCCACCCGTCCCATAATTATCCAATTAGCGACCCAACCATATTGATAAAAGTAGCGGAAGCATTGGAGTTATTAGCGGAGGGTAAAGTCAGCTCTGAAAAGTTGATGCGTGGAGACCTTTCTTTGGCATCGCTGCCAGACACCGGTGAAGTGGTAGAAGGCTATGTTGTTCCGGATGATTTATATATCTATGATTTTGATGGATTTTCTGTAATAACCAGAGACCGTCATAGTAAGTCCAAATAGAAATCATCAAAGCAAAATAAACAAATCCGTCATCATGCAGTCAGCAGAGGCTGTCTCCTAAGTAGATTTTTCTACAGAGGGACAGCCTCATTTTTTATCTGCTTTGGTCTGTTTCTAAAAAAGGTGCTTTGTGTGTATTGTCTACTGCTGAATAGCCTCAAGACCATGTATAAAGTAGTCAATGAGACGCAGCTGATCTTCCTTAAGCTCCCTGCCTAGAGAATGCGATAGCTCTTCCATAATAGCTCTTTTATTATCTTTTTTCTTTTGGCTGATTGCGCATATTTCTCTAAACAATCTGACCTCATCATGAAATTCAGATTTAGATAATGGGTTTCTTCGATGTGAAATCACAAAAATCTCAGCGTCGTATTCCTGTAATTGGTCTAATAGTTTCAGAGTTTTAGCGCTCGTATATTTCCACTCTCCAGTGTAATAATCTGGGTACAAACAATCTCCCAAAAATAGAACCTTCTCTTCTTTAACAAACACCACGCAAGAATCAGGTGAATGATCTCCCCCAACATGCTCGATCAAGCAGCTAGTTCCACCTAAATCAACTTCAATTCTTTGTTCAAAGGTAACCGTTGGCGTCACAATGGTAATATCCCTTCTAGTTGGGAACTCCTTTTTAATGTTCTCGGCACTGAAAGAGATTTCTCTGCCTTCCTTCACCCTTTGGTCTAAAGCTTCATCTGAGTAGTCTAAGCCAACCATTTTTTCAAGTTTTTTTGCTGTTTCACGATGGGCAATCGTCGGCAAGTTCATTCTGTGCATACCAAAAACATGATCCCAATGCCAATGGGTGAGTACTAATAAGTCAATCTTTGTCACTTGATTTTTTGCTAGCTTTTTTAAGAAAAGCTCGGCATGAGTCGATGAATTTCCTGCATCAACTATCAATGTTCGGTTAACACCAGAAATGGCAGCAAGGATCGGTCGATCTGTTTCATCTTCCGGAAGCATGTAAAGTATTTTGTCAGTGATCCGTATTAATTCAGTTTGTTGCATTTTCGTTCCCCCTTAGAAAGAGTTATCCTGTTTTATTTTATTGGCACTAGCCCCAACCCACGATTGAAGCAGAAAGAGTATTACTGTTCCAACGATCAAAAGTGTTGAGACAGCAGCTATCGTAGGGTCCACTTGGATCTGTATGTTTTCCCACATGGCAAGAGGTAGCGTCTTGGTTTTGGGTCCGGCTAAAAAGATCGTCAGTACCAATTCATCAAAAGAAGTAATAAATGCAAACAAGCCCCCTGATAAAATGGCAGGACGGATCAAGTGAAGGGTTACTTTAAAAAAAGCACCACTTGGTGTAGATCCTAACCCAACCGCAGCTAATTCAAGATTTCGATCCACTCCCTTCAAACTGGCGGTAACCGACATAAACACGATCGGAATCGCCAAAATGGAATGGGCAAGAACCAACCCAGCCAAACTATTCGCTAGTTTCATTTGACTAAAAGAATTGTAAAGCGCAATGCCCACGATAATGACAGGGATTATCATGGGCGCGACCATGAGTGACATAAAAAGCTTTTTCCCCCAGAAGTTTAAGCGGGTCACTGCAACGGATGCCATCGTCCCCATAATGATAGAAACAATAGCAGTAAAGAGAGCAACAGTAAGACTTCGCAGTAAACTTTCAATCCACAGCTGATTGTCAAAGAAGGTTTCATACCATTTCAAAGAATATCCAGGAGGAGGAAATTGAAAGTAACTGACAGACGTAAACGACATGGGTATTACCACTAAAATGGGAGCAATTACAGCAGCTAGGATAATCCCTACCAAAACTCTTAGCCACATCTTAATGGTCCTCCTTTAGCAAGGGATTATTACGTGTCAGCAAAAGCGAAAGGGAAAGGAGGAGTAACGTTACCACAAATAAAACAAGGGAGAGAGCGGATGCTAAATGCCAATTTAATGTTGTGGTGACATTCTCTTGAATCAGCATCGAGATCATCATATTGTTTGGTCCGCCTAATAAAGCTGGGGTAACATAGAATCCAATCGCCAGAACAAATACTAATAGAGCGCCGGATAAAATCCCGGGAAGTGATAGCGGAAAAAAAACTTGCAAAAAGGCTTTCCATGGACGCGCTCCCATGCCTTCTGCAGCTCGGACAAGGGACTGATCAATGCCTTCCATGACTGAATACAAGCTTAACACCATGTATGGGAGAAGGACGTGCGTCATCCCGATGATTACTCCAAACGTATTGTACATAAGAGAAAGAGGTTGATCGATCATCCCCAATCCAAGAAGAATTTTGTTGATAACCCCCTGTTCTTGCAGCAAAATCATCCACGAATAAGAACGAGCAAGTAAACTTATCCAAAAGGGAATCAATACTGCACCCAGAATTAGTTTCTTCCATGTGGCGGACTCGATCCTGACTAACAGATACGCAATCGGGTAGGCAAGCAATAACGCGAAGGCAGTCACGAGAAATGCCGTTTTTATTGTCAGCCATAGTACTTCGAGGTAGACAGTATGTGTAAAGAGATGGGTTACATACTCGAAAGTAAATCCGTCTTCATTCGAAATACTCAGCTTAAAGAGGCTTATCATCGAAAAGACCATTAAAAACAATATATAAGCCAAAGGGATAATCGGTAGAAGCCATTGTAATCCTGGAAGTCGAGTTAGTTTATAAGATAAGGATACACTGTTCAAGCGTACCCCTACTTCGTTTTGCGTTTTAATCATCCATCTCACCTCGCAAGAAGCCATTGTTGAAAACGCTCATTTACTTTGTCATAATTATCAACCCACCAGTTTACATTGATGAACAATTGAGTTTTATATTTTTCTGGAGATTGACCCAACCGATTTTTCACTTCATCAGACATCAGATCTAACGCTTTTTCATTTACTGGAGCATAGTCAAGTTCAGAGGAGAACACTGCCTGCTGTTTGGCTTCGAGAGCAAAAGCTATAAATTTCATTGCCAAATCCTTGTGTGGTGCACCTTTGGGGATGACCCAGTTATTTGCCATAATCAAGCCTTCATTGAATTCTAGATCGATAGGTGCTCCATCTGCCTTTGCTTTGGAAATCCTGCCATTCCAAGCCTCAGCCAACACGACTTCCTTGCTCGATAAAATCTGTACGGATTGTGCTCCTGAACTCCACCAAACCTTTATATCTTTTTTTATTTTATCCAGGCTTTTGAATGCACGATCGACGTCCAACGGATACAATTCTTCGGGTTTTACCCCGTCAGCAAGCAGGGCCGCTTCTAATGTTGCCGGGGCATACTTCCAAAGTGCACGTGAACCAGGGAATTTGTTTGTATCCCAGAATTCTGACCAATTTTTAGGGTGATTATCGTTAGAATAAGCATTCGTATTGTAAGAAATGGCAGTCGTAAACAAGTCTGAACCGACACCATACTCGTTAACTAAATCCTCGATCAACCCTTCCTTACTAATCACTCCGTAATCCAGCTTCTCTAGTAAACCTTCTTTTCCCCCACGGATTACGAAGTCCGTATCAACATTGACAACATCCCACTCTACTGCACCACTTTGTACCATTGCTTTGAATTTACCGTAGTCAGTTGGAGAAACACTAATAACTTTTACCCCGTATTGTTTTTCAAACGGCTCATAAATGCTCTTTTTGCTGGCTTCCGTTCTGGCTCCTCCCCAATCAACCACTACTAATTCTTTGTCTTCTCCCGTACTCCCGTCGATTGATGAGCCATTCCCAGGTAAAGCAGAATTTCCGCCGCAGGCACTAATCGTTAACGTGAGAAATAATGACGATAAAACAAGTCCCCATTTTTTAAACATGTAATTTCCCCCTTTTTTTGTCTGTTCATGTCTGTTCATGTCTGTTCATTACCTATACAGAAGCTTCATCAGCGATCAAGGAGGCATCTTTGTCATTCCAGCCTAATAAAACTTCCTTTCCACAAGAGATCCCATCGGAGATTGCAGAAGGTATTTTCACGGTAATTTCTTGTCCTGTAATCGTTTGGGTTTTTGCCTTGACTGCTTCTCCAACGTAAACGGTTTCGAACACTCTGGCCTTGAGCGTGTTTTGGAATTCGGATTCATCCCTAGCAATTTGGATGTTTTCTGGGCGTACTGCCAAGAGCATGGGTGTATTTTTCATATCCTTCTGATGATTTTCTACTTCGACGGTGACCATCTGTGAATCAAGGGTTTTCAATTTTGCTTTGCTTGCTTCGATTCCGACCACATTGCCTTTAATAAGATTGATTTCACCAATAAATTCTGCAACAAATCTATTTTTGGGTCTCTTGTAAAGGTTTTCGGGGGTATCCACTTGTTCAATACGGCCACGATTCATGACACAGATTCGGTCAGACATGGTTAGGGCTTCTTCTTGGTCATGAGTAACGCTGATGGTCGTAATCCCTACTTTTTCCTGAATATGTTTAATCTCAATCTGCATTTTCTGACGTAAATTCTTGTCCAGGGCTCCTAATGGTTCGTCTAAAAGAAGCAGCGGAGGATTGAATACAATCGCTCTCGCTAAAGCAACGCGTTGTTGTTGGCCACCACTGAGTTGCTTCGGATATCGCTCGCCAAAATGTTCAAGATGAACGAGCCTAAGCATCTCTTCGACTCTCTTTTTCACTTCGTCTTTAGGTACCTTACGAATCCGAAGTGGATAGCAAACGTTTTCAAAAACAGTCATATGGGGAAAGAGAGCATAATTTTGAAACAGCATCCCAATATTTCGTTCATAGGCTTTTTTTAGGGTGATATCTTGTGTGTTTAATAATATCGAGCCACTACTTAGTTCTTCGAAGCCGGCAATTAATTTGAGTAACGAAGTTTTTCCGGAACCACTAGGGCCTAAAATGGTTAAAAATTCGCTTTTGTTCACCGAGAGATTGACCGAGTCCACTGCCTTATACTTTTTGTAATACTTAGTGGCGTTAACCACTGATAAACTATCTCCTATACTCATGATCGTTCAACCCCCCTTTTCATTGCTTGAGTATGATTTGCAATTTTATAAATATTCAGTGCGTAAATGTTCAAACCAAATCACCTATTGGGACGATACTGCCATTGAATTTCTTTCGTATTCTGTCAGTGCTTCATCTAAAATTTGTAACCCTTCATCAATCTGTTCCTTCGTAACTGTTAATGGCGGGATCATTCGAATTACTTCCCCATAGTTACCACAAAGGTAAAATAACACACCTTTGTTAAGAGCAATGTCCAGTATTTTCAAGAGTCCCTCGCCATCAGGTGCTTTCGAGACAGGATGAATAATTTCGATTCCAATCATCAATCCAACTGCCCGAACGCTTCCAATAACCGTATGTTTTTCTTTTAATGCCGCAAGCTTCATTACGGCATATTTTCCCATGTTGCGAGAATTCTCAATCAGATTCTCCTCTTTAATGATTTCGAGCGTAGTTAAGGCGACAGAGCAAGCGAGCGGATTTCCGCCAAATGTGGTTCCATGGCTCCCTAATGGCCATTTGCTCATGAGTTCTTTTGAAGCTACGGTTGCACTCAATGGCAATCCAGAAGCGATCCCTTTGGCAATCGCCATAATATCAGGAGTGACACCAAATGTTTGGGCAGCAAACCATTCTCCCGTTCTCCCAAATCCGGTTTGGACTTCATCAAAGATGAGCAAGATATGATGCTTGTCACATATTTCTCTGATTTTGTGCAGCCAGCCTCTGGGCGGAACAATGTAGCCACCCTCGCCAAGCACCGGTTCGACAATCACGCAGGCTACTTCTTCGGGAGTGACCTGATGCTTGAACAGGTTTTCAAAATCCTTCTCTACTTTTTCCATACAATAAACCTCAGGGTCTGCCCCAGGTGGACACTCTTTGACGTTGGCATATGGAATTTGATAGGTGAATGCAGACGGTTGTAAATATTTTCTGTATTTACTTTTGGATGTCGTTACACTCAATGCACCTAGTGAACGACCATGAAAGCACCCTGTAAAGGAAATAACATACGGCCGTTGTGTCACATATTTGGCTAGCTTGAGGGCCCCTTCTATCGCTTCGGTCCCACTGTTGGCAAAGAAAAAGCAATCCAAATTACCAGGTAAAATTTCTGCCAATTCTTCTGCCAATCGCAAAATGGACTCGTAAATAATGACACCTGAGGGCCCGTGAGTCAGTTGATCCGCCGCATCTTTAATACTTTGAACAATTTTGGGGTGGCGGTGACCAGTATTTGCAACAGCAATACCTGAAGTGAAATCGAGATACTTTCTCCCATCCAATCCAAAATAGTAACATCCCTCTTCCTTCACTACCGGAAGATTCGGATGGTCCTTTGCCATGCTGGGAGCGAGTCGATTTGGCATATTTTTTACAAGTTGACTCCAATCATTCTTCATTTAGTAACAATCCTTCCTCAAATTGTATTCTACGAATAAAGTATAATTTCGGAACATCATCACTTGCTCTTACATGTTCTACAGGGTGGAAACAGAGTCCATCTCTTTCTTTTTCTGCAAGGCAATCAATGTGATAAATTCATAAATAATGTTCGCTGCCGCAGCGGAAGTAATCTGCCCATGATCATACGCCGGGAGAACTTCGACGAGATCGAATCCAACAAAGTTAATCCCGGTTAAACCTCTCACGAATGCCAACGCATCATCAATGCTTGCCCCTGCTACTTCAGGTGTTCCTGTTCCAGGTGCATATACCGGATCTAGGAAATCAATGTCAAAAGATAAAAATACGGTCCCCTTACCCACACGTTGATGAATCACCCCCAGCATATTTTGTACGCCAGCTCGCTTGTATTGATTGGTTGTGTATAACTCCAAGCCCAAATTACGTGCATCTTCTATGTCTTCGATTCCGTACAATCCACCGCGCATCCCGATCTGAATGGAACGAGATACATCCAGCAATCCTTCCTCAATTGCCCGTCGAAATACGGTTCCATGGTTGTATTTCTGCTCAAAGTAACTGTCCCACGTATCAGAATGAGCATCAAACTGCAACAGTGCCACCGGACCGTGCTTCTTGGCAATCGCGCGCAGTTCCCCCAGCGTTATGGAATGATCGCCGCCCAAAACAATTGGGATCGTTCCCTGTTTGACAATCGGTATTAGTCCGTCTTCGATCTTGTCATACGTTTCCGCGATATAGCCTGGTACAACCGGAATGTCTCCGTAGTCAACACCCGATATATAATCAAAAATGTTAATGTCTTGTTCGGGATTGTAGGGACGCAGCAGAATGGAAAAATCTCTTATCGCCTCAGGCCCAAACCTCGACCCGGTGCGAAAGGATTGGCCGGAATCAAAGGGAATACCGGTGATGACGAAATCCATGAACTCGTCCAACTTTTCAATGTACGGCAAACGCATAAACGTACGTGGGCCACAAAAACGCGGTGACTGAAATGAATCCTTTGGCTGGTATTTATTCATGAAATCTTCTCCTCTCATTGGTCTCACAAATGATTTTCGGTAATTGAAACTCGAATATTATTAAAAATCTATAACATCGGATTATTCTGAAATTTTCATCGACAGCCTTTGCAATGTATGTATGATTTTGCTTTTTTACACTCCATTCACCTCCCGACATTATTGCTCTATAAGTGGATTTGCCACCCCCAAGTCCGTCATCTTTTAGGTTTTCGTAAAGACAAATAGCTTCGATACGATTTTTTCGAGTGTAAACCTTTGTGTTACACAAAAGTCAATACATCTGTCCCAATCTTTATTTCCTATATTTTTCGAATGGGAAGCAGCAATTATTACCTGTCCGAGAGCGAATTTAAACGCGAGTCTGCTGGACCTGCTTTTCCCACCAAGACCAAACGGCCCAGTCGTGCGGCAAAGACAGCCACTGAGGTGTGATCCAAAGAAGGAGACACTTCCACAACGTCAAAACCAATCACCGGCAGTTCAAACAATCCATAAAGCAAATCAAGGAGTTCCCGGCTATGCAATCCGCCGAATTGAGGTGTACCCGTACCAGGTGCGTATGCCGGGTCTAGTGAATCAATATCGATCGTGACGTAAATATATTCAAAGCGGCTCATTTCCTTCTTGATTCTGCTTACCGTTTCTGCAACACCGATATTGCGAACATCCATCGCTGAATATTCATTTTGTTCTCGTTAATGGATGCCAGCTTTTCTGATTCCACAGAACGAATGCCCACAAAGTAAATGCTTTGTGTATCTGGTACGTTTGTCAATTCCAACGCTCGTCTCTCTACGGAGCCATGAGACAAAAGATCGCCGCCCATTTCATGACAGAGGTCAAAATGCGCATCGATATGGATAATTCCAAATGGCTTGTCTAACGCTCGATCCACTCCGCGTAATACCGGAATCGTCGTGGAATGATCGCCACCGATCATCGTGAATAATTTCCCGGCCTTCACACTGGCATACACGGTTTCCTCCACACTTTGAAACAGCTCGTCCCGACTTTCCCCAGGCATGTCCCCAACGTCAAGGATGTGTAGATTCGAGAGGTCTTCCCAGTGTTCTGTTGTTGGCGGGATTGTATAGGTTCAAACCGGCCCAAATTTTATTGTCTTTGATCATCTCTTGAACAGATTTCATACGCAGTTGTCCTCTCTTGGCCTTTGTCTCCTTAACTTAAAGCAAATCACGTGCCATGGCTTTTCCTTGGATGAACTTTCCATTGTTTCAGGTTTTCTGCTAGAACGCCAAAAAAAAGCAAAAAATCTTGCAAAATAAGCGCAAGATTTTTTGCTTTATACATGTATTATTTATCGATTCATCTTTTCGTACCATCGTTATTTATGCATGGGATTTATGATCTTCGTTTTCAATGAGGTTTCTGTTTATGTACACCTCCCTCACCCTTTCGATTTGGGCGAGGTGGTCGCGGACGTGCTGGATACGGAATTCCAGCAATTGCTTAAAAGTGAACCGCCCCGCATCCTCATACACTCCCACCCGCTCGCTTTGTTCTACTGTCAGATGGTCCAGAATTGTCTGCATACTGGAGCGCAGCAATTGGAACAGAAGCAAATGCTGTTCACGGTCCAATAAATCGTATCCCAAGTCTTTAGCCCATGCGTTTTGGTCAAAGGAAATCAGTAGCGGCTCCTCCTCCGCCAAGACTTTTCTCAGCCTGTGTGTGGACAAAATTTCGGAATCCGTCACATGAATGATAATTTGATGGATGCTCCATTTATCAGGTGCGGGCTTGAAACGAAGTTCCTCCTCGTCCAAGCCTTCAATGGCTTCCCGGAGCATTGCGTATCCGCGACTGTACTCTTCAATCACCGCTTCCACTTTTGTTCCCTCCTTGTATTTGAAACTGTTTTCTGCTTATTATATCATTTTAGGAAAAGTTGGAAAAAGCTAATCGAAGCGCGTATTAAGAAATGGAAAAAGAGGAGTGATGAGGCCAAATGGAACCCTATTTTCGAATCGGAGAAATATCCGCAATGTTTAACATCCCTCTGCAAACGCTGAGATACTACGATAAAATCGGTTTATTTTCTCCCGTCCATATCAATCGAGAAACAGGATATCGATACTATTCTCTGTATCAGCTTCCGCTTCTGCATCGGATTAAAAAGTTCAAAAGCATGGACATTCCCTTCTCTGAAATAAAAGAGTTGGCGGCGACACAGTGGAATGCTGACCGGATGGACCAGGTTTATACCGTCCAGCTCGAGCGGCTTGAACAGAAAATGAGAGAGCTGCAATCGTTGAAAATAGAGCTCGAAGACAAACGGAATCGTCTCATGGCGTTGCAAGCAGAGCCTAAAAACCAGATCTCGCTTCGGCGATACGAGGCAAGAAAAATATTTTGCAAATCAATTGACGTATCTACATATAAGGAGCAGGAAACGGAATATTACCGTTCATTCCTGCCCTTTTCCAACCAGGTTGATTATATCAATACGGAACCCGGCTTTATTGTGACGCAGCCCACTTTCTTTGATGAACGAACGAATGCTTCCTATTTATTTCTGGTAAACCCGACAGTCGTTCCAGAAGGATTCCGGTCTCATCACATGGCAGAAGGCACTTATTTAACGCTTCTTATCGAAGATAGCCACGCAAACTCACCTACCTATTACAGTTTGCTGCGTCAACATATTTTGACTCAAGAAATCGAGACAGTGAGCGACATCTACGAATTTTGTTACACCAGTGTGTGGGAATTACAGGTTCAAATAAACCCCTTGACCCTACAATCATTGTAGGGTTTAGACTGAGGGTACTCTCAGATGAATTTGGAGGGACCCTTATGAAAATACTTGTTGTCGTTGCTCATCCAAGAACAGATTCGCTCACAGTGAGCATGGCGAATCGGTTCACGGCAGGATTAACCGAGGCAGGTCATGAGTTCGAAATCGCCGATTTGTATGCCGAAGGATTCAATCCGATCTTGCATACAATCGATGAGCCTGATTGGAGTAATCCGAACAAAGCATACTCAGACGAGGTGCAGCGCGAAATGGATCGGATCCGAGCAAGCGATGCATTGGCCTTTCTTTTCCCGATATGGTGGTACAGCATGCCCGCCATCATGAAAGGATACATCGATCGGGTGTGGAACTATGGATTTGCCTATGGCACAGGCAAATTGCCAGTTCAAAAAATAAGATGGATCACCATGATTGGCGAGACTCAGAGTCAATTTGAAAAACGCAATTATCATTTGATGGTGGAGCATCACCTGAACGTAGGCTTGGCGCAATATACCGGCGTTCAAGATACCCATGTACACTTTATGTATAATTCATATGGAAAATTTGATGGTAGCTCGAAAGAAAAGATCGAGGCTCATTTTGCCACTTTATTGAACGAGGCTTATCAGATCGGGCAAGCCTTTTAAGTGAGTTTGCCTTCTCCCATATCTTCTTCAATCAAAAAATGCAGCCTTTCCTCGTCAGGAATTAGCTGCATTTTTGCTTATTCGACCATCATCCACTTCAACCAGTAATCATCCGATTTACTTGCCCTGTAATCATCAGCATCGCCTGCAAGACAGGCATCATGCTCACAACATCATTGGAATGAAAACGAACCGTGCGTCCATCGACCAGCTCTATTCCGGGCATCCAGCTAACCGCCGTGGCAAATTGCGTTTTGGTAAACTCTACTTCAATCGTATTCTCCGCCTTTTGCCCGAGTGGCTGCACATTACCCCTATGGAGCAATGCCTCTCTTGCCTGATTACGGATCAGCTCACGTGCGCGTACCGGATGCATCGCCTGGGAAGAGAGGCCGGTAATGCCTGACTTCACAGCTACAGTAAAGACACCCGGAATATCTTCCTCCACTTCCAAGGCGGTCTGCGAATCACCTGTGACCAGCACGACCGGAACGCCAAAAGCTCCTGCAACCGCGGCATTTAAACCGGCCTCGCCTACCTCCTTGCCATTCAAAACGAGCCGATGGATGGCAAGGCCAGACAACGTGTGATTGAGCACGGCGTCCCCTGTCCCGGCTTTTCCGTGGTAACCGATGAACATTGCCGCATCGCATGTACTGTCGATTCCTTGCATCATGCACAAAGGCTTGAAAAAACCACGAATTACATCTGCCTGTGGATGCAATTCCTCCAAAATAATATTGTTCATGGGACCGTGTGACTCGTTCACAATAATCTGCGTCGCTCCTGCTTCCAACGCACCTTCAATTGCCGCATTCACATCCTGCGTCAATAGTCTCCGTCCTGCCTCGTAATGCCGGCGGCCGGGGATGACATCCTCCCATTCAGTTAAGCCAGAAATACCTTCCATATCAACGGAAATAAAAACCTTCATTCGAATGGACCTCCCAATTTTAGTGTGATTCTACTTTGGGTAACTGTCGTGAACCCATTGCGAATCGTTTTATCAAACCTTGTGGATCGCGAACAAAACGAACGAGATTATCTGTGTTGCGACGCCTGAACAAAAAGGCATCTTCGCCGATTGGACGCAGTGGCAGCTCTTCGCTCCCAGCTGCGAGGATGAGCTGCTTCTCGGCATCATCCAGGCGAATCGTAACCTCATCACCTTCCCCAGATTTATACGTGCCTGGGCATTGCTGCAGCTGGGTAAGTGGCACCTCGTAATCGACAAAGGTGACAAACTGCGTATCAAGGGGGCGGCTGAACAAGCTGTTTACTAACCCCAGGCTCAGATCCGAAATCGGCGCATCATCGACGTTGGTCAGTAGGACGCCGGTAATTCCCGCCTCTGGAACAATGAACATGTAAGCGGTAATGCCCTTTAAGCCTCCTGCATGTTGGATCAAGGTGTACTGCTCTGTCAATGGAAGAATGCCTAGCCCATATCCGTAGCTGCGTATCGAATCGCTTTTGGCATGGGGAGCGGTCATTTGCGCTACGCTATCTTCCGTGATGATCCGAACGCCTTGGGATGTACCGCCTGTACGGAACAGCTCTGCATAGCGGAGCATGTCTCGTGCAGAGGATTTGAGAAAGCCAGCTGCACGCGTCGCTGGAGAATCCCACCAGCCAGGGGCGCGCAGCACTTCGCGAACACTATCACGTATTCGTGGTGTGTAGAGCATGGAAGAATTATCATCCGCCCCCAGCTCCTCTACAAGAAAAACAGACCTCTCCATGTCAAGCCGTTGTAAAAGATGTTCCTTAATATACGCCTCATACGTTTTTCCGCTGACACGCTCAATGATCGCTCCGAGCAAGCCATAAGCATCGTTTGAGTAGCTGAACTCGGTTCCTGGGGGGCCCAGCAATTCAAATTGCTGCCCCGCGATATACGCCATCAGCTCTTCATAAGTATCGATCGGTTCGTTGCAATCCGTTTCAAAATGTTTCAACAGCTCTTCTGCTGTCGGATCTATTTTTAAGCTGCGTAGCATCGCGGGAATGAGAGTCGAAAGAGGCGGCAAACCGAGGGTGTGAGTCATGAGATGATGAACCGTGATGCTTTTCGTATGGGCTTCATCCGGCGTGCGGAACTCTGGCAAATAAGTAACAATCGGATCATGTACGGAGAGCTTGCCGTCCTCCTGAAGCCTCATGATCGCCACACATGTAAAAGACTTCGTTATCGAACCGATACCAAATACGGTATCGAGATCAATAGGGGCTTGCTCCTCTCTGTCCCGATAGCCAAACGTTTTTTCGTAAAAGAGTTTGCCTTCTTTCGCTACAGCAACGATGGCCCCTGGTACTTGAAACTCATCGATAAGCCCCTGTGCGTATGCTTCAAACGACGCTTCCCACTCTTTCGTTTTCATGTCATGCCTCCTTGTTTTTTTGATTTCCCCGGTTTGATTACTCATTTGCTTCTCTCGCCGGTCCCATATAAATGGCAAGCAACGATGTGGTCTTTATCCATGGTGAGTTCGATTGGTCGTACAGTCCTGCAAATGTCTATGGCATGGCGACATCGTGGGTGAAACGCACAACCGACTGGTGGGTTTGCAGGGCTTGGTACATCGCCACCTAACACGATCCTTTCCTTCTTTCTGTCGGGATTGGGGATAGGTACGGCTGAAATCAAGGCTTGCGTGTAAGGGTGAAGTGGCTGTTCAAACAGACTCTTTTTGTCCGCGATCTCGACAATCCTTCCTAAATACATAACTGCAATGCGATCACTTATATGACGGATCACGCCTAAATCATGGGAGATGAACAGGTAGGTCAACCCCATGTCTTCCTGAAGCTCTTTCAGTAGGTTCAAGATTTGAGCCTGGATAGAGACATCCAGTGCAGAAACGGGCTCGTCAGCTACGATAAGCTTGGGCTTTACGGCTATGGCGCGTGCAATCCCAATGCGTTGCCGCTGTCCGCCGCTAAATTCATGGGGGTAACGGTCAGCGTGTTGCGGATTCAAGCCGACCAGCTTTAATAGCTCAAGTACTTTTACCCGCATTGTCCGGGGGTCTTTTTGCATGGCTCCCACAGACAATGCTTCGGCTAATATGGTAGAGACCGTCAAGCGTGGGTTTAGCGATGAGTAAGGGTCTTGGAAGATGATCTGCATCTGGTTGCGCAGACTTCGCAGCTTTTCTACAGACATGGAATTCAGCTCCTCCCCTCCAAAGCGGACGGAGCCATCACTTGGTTTCACTAATTGGAGAATGCTGCGGCCTGTCGTCGATTTGCCGCACCCACTTTCCCCGACAATTCCTAGCGTCTCCCCTTTTTTTAGTTGGAAAGAAACGCCATCCACTGCCTTGATATGACCGGAACTCCGCCCAAATAGACCTTTTTTCAGAGGGAAGTATGTTTTGAGGTTATCTACTACCAGCAGATTTTCGCTCATATCGCCATCTCCTTATCCTGATAGACCCAGCATCTGACGGAATGTTTATCCGTACTGATTACAGGCGGTTTTTGCTTCCTACATTTTTCTACCGCATGCATGCAACGGGAGCTAAAAGGACAGCCTTGCTGCACTTCTCCCAAAATCGGCACATTTCCCCTGATCGGAGTCAACCTGTCATTCTCCGTCTCCAGGCTCGGAATCGATTGGAGCAGTCCAACTGTGTAAGGATGTTTGGGATTGGAAAAAATCGTCCGGACATCTGCTTCTTCGACAATTTCGCCGTAGTACATAACCATCACGCGGTCAGCCATTTCCGCAACGACACCTAAATCATGGGTGATTAGCAAAATAGCCGTCTGTGCGGTCTGTTTAAGTTCGTTCATCAAATCCAGAATCTGTGCCTGAATCGTTACGTCCAATGCGGTTGTTGGCTCATCGGCTATCAGAAGGTCAGGCTCGCAAGCCATCGCCATTGCGATCATGACGCGCTGCTTCATTCCACCTGAAAGCTGATGGGGAAAATCACCTACGATACTCTCCGGCCTCGGTATTCCTACTTTTCGCAGCATTTCGATAGTTTTAGCGCGCCGTTCTTGCTTGGTGTGGGCGGTATGCAATCGGAACACTTCATCGATCTGTTTACCGATTTTATGGACAGGATTCAGCGAAGTCATTGGTTCCTGAAAAATCATTGATATATCACGACCGCGAATCTGGCGCATTTCACGTTCAGGCAATTGATTTAGGACCTTTTCTTTGAAACGGATGTTTCCTTCCAGCACACCTAATTTTTTGGAGATGAGTCCCATGATCGACAAGGAGGTAACGCTTTTGCCACAGCCTGATTCGCCTACTAGCGCTAAAGTTTCCCCTGCTCTGATCTGAAAGCTGACTTGATTCACCGCCGTAAACATCCCTCGCTCTGTTTTCAAATTCAGAGAGAGCCGATCGATATCCAACACGGTCTGGTTCTGCTTCATCGTATAGCCCCCTATCCTTTGATCACTTTACTCGGCTTTAAAATGTTCATTTTCGATTTATTTTGGATCAAGTGCATCGCGCAAACCATCCCCCAACAAATTGAAGCCGAGCACCACCAACATGATTGCTATACCAGGGAAAATGGACATCCACCAAGCCTGCCCCAAAAATGCTTTACCGACATACACCATGGCGCCCCACTCTGGCACGGGTGGCTGGGCACCCAAACCGAGAAAGCTAAGCGCTGCTGCTGCTAATATACTGCTACCGAACTGCACAGTCATCAAGACGATGATCGGCGATAAAATATTTGGCAAAATATGCTTTCCCAAAATGACAGCGTCCTTGATTCCGAGTGCCCACTCTGCCTCGATGTACTCTTTTTCACGAATCGAAAGAACAGAAGCGCGTACGATCCTCACATAGGAAGGAATGACAGCGATGACGATAGCAATCATGGCATTCGTAAGTCCCGGCCCCAAAACAGCGATGATCGCGATCGCAAGCAGCAATGCTGGCAAAGCAAGTAAAATATCCATCACTTGCATGATGTAGATTTCCAAGCGCCGATAGTAGCCCGCGATAACCCCCAGCGTCACTCCAATAACAGATGCGATGGTGACGGTAATCAAGCCCGTCAGCAGCGATATTCTGCCACCGTACAGAAGCCGTGAAAAAATGTCACGGCCGAAATCATCTGTACCCAACAGATGCTTGGCTCCAGGAGCCATCATCCGATCTTTGAAGTTCATCTGATCGATCGGATAAGGGGCTAAAAGCGGTGCACAAACACATCCGATTGTAAACAACAGCAAGATTACGGCACCAATCATCGCCATTTTGTTGCGAAGTAGACGCTTGATCACTTGCGACCAGTAGGATCGTGATGGAGTCACTGAAATTTCCGCTGCTTTATCAGGAGGCTGCGATTCATGCGCCACTTCTAGTTGGCTCAAGTTTCCGTTCACATTTCTTCACTCCTTCCTACTCGTATTTAATCCGTGGATCAAACCAGCTGTACATTAAATCGACGATCAGATTTGTAAGCGCAAACAAAAATGCGATAAAGAAAACAAGTCCTTGGATGGTTGGCAAATCTCGCTTCCCTATTGCCTCGATCGCCAAGCTGCCGAGACCCTGCAAGGAAAAAATCGTTTCCGTCACGACTGCACCGGCCAGCAGCGCACCAAATTCGAGACCAATTAGCGTAATAACCGGAATAATCGCATTTTGCAGCCCATGCCGGATAATAACCCAGTGCTGAGGTGCTCCTTTTGCCTGAGCGGTACGCATATAATCCTGTTTGATCACGTCCAACATACTTGAGCGTGTCATCCTCGCAATCATCCCCGCTTCACCCAAAGCGAGAGTGATGGTGGGCAGGACGAGCGAAAAGAATCCATCATAACCTGAAATCGGAAAGATCGGGAGCTTGTAAGCAAATATCCAAATCAGAAACAGGGCGATCCAAAATCCTGGCGCTGAAATCCCAATCAAAGATAAAAAGACCGCGACTCGATCGACCCATGTGTTCTGCTTCACCGCCGAGACCACACCGACCAAAATCCCAATGATCGTCGCAAGAATGACACTGTACAAAGCCAGTTGGAAGGTGATTGGGAATCGATCCACAATTTCTTGCCATACCGTATACCCCGTGATATAAGATGTACCCAAGTCCCCTTGCAATAGCTTTCCGAGAAACCCGGCATATTGAATAATTAATGGCTTATCCAGCCCGAGTTGTTCATTTAATGCTGCTATCGCCTCTTCCGTGGGGTAATCCCCGAGCAAATACTGCACGGGGTCCCCTGGGATCAAATGAACCAACAGAAAGATGAGGATAGTGACGCCGAAAAGCGTACCTAAGAGCGACAGCAATCTTCGATAAAGGTATCGTTGCAAAACTCCTCATCTCCCTTTCGCTATTTCATAATGCGAATGTCTGCAAACGGAATATCCCCTGTAAATGGATTCAGCTTGTATCCTTCAATATTGCGTGTCGCCGTTACGGACTCGCTCACATACAACGGCACCCATGGTGGATCTTTCACCAAGATTTCCTCTGCTTCCTCATAAACTTTCATTCGGTCCTCTTCGTTCATGGTGGTTCGTCCTTTGGCGAGCAGCTCATCCACCTTTGGATTGGAATAGTGGACGCGCTTGGAATTATCGGTCTGCATCAACAAATAAAGGATATCTGGGTCATTTAACCCAAAATAAAGAAGGAAGAGTTCATGGTTCCCTTTCGTTGACCGATCTTTGACAGTGGCTATATCATGAACGGCGATTCTGATGTCCACTCCAATCTCTTTCAATTGACTTTGTAAAATTTGTGCAACACGCTGCAGCGCTGGGTCATCCGACAAGAGCAATTCAAAAGAGAGGGGTTTGCCACCTTTATCCGCGATGCCATCGTTGTTGCTGTCCGTGTAGCCTGCTTCCGCCAGCAGTTGCTTTGCTTTTTCCACATTGTAGCCGTACATTTCCTTGGCCATATTCTCGATCTTCTCGCTGTAGCCCGGGATGGTTGGAGGTAGAGGACCATAAATCGGTTTAGCAAAACCAGACAAGGCATACTGCACAATGGGTTCCCGATCCACAGCCATCGCGATCGCCTGTTTTATGCGTACATCCTTGAAAATCTCTTTTTGGTTGTTAAAGCCTAAATATTTCATGCCTTGCTCCATGTTGGTCTCGATTTTGGTGCCAGGAATAGCCTGCAATTCTTGTACGTATGTGCTCGGAACCTCTTGCAAAATGTGAACGGTACCCTTTTTGAATTCGAGGATTCGCGTATCATCATCTTTCAGAAAACGAAAGACGAGCTTATCAATGTGAGGCGCTCCCTGATTCTCTGCAAAAGGCAAAGCCCATTTGTAATTCGGATTTTTGACGTAGGTCAAAGACGCACCGCGCTTTATTTCGGGATTCATGAACGGCCCAGTAGCGAGCGGAGCTTCTCCGAATTGATCCCCCTTTTCCTTCAGGCGTTCGGGATCAAATGGGGAAAGGAAAGATCCCACGAGCATGTTGGCGAATGGGGCAAACGGCTCCTTGAAATACACCTTCACCGTATGCGGGTCAGTAGCCTCGATCTTGTCAATCGGGCCTGCTAAATCTTTGCTTGGAGAAATGGTAGCGAATCGCTCAATCGATGCTTTGACCGATTCCGCCGTCAATGGTGCACCTGACTGGAAGGTGACGTCTTTACGCAGCACCAGCGTCCATACTTTCCCGTCATCGGAAACTTGCCACGACTCAGCCAGATGGGGAGCTAATTTCCCTTGCAGATCACGGGATAGGATTGAATCATATAGCTGACTATTGGTATTATCGAGCCACGTAGATTTATGTGGGTCCAATGTATCCGGCTCAACTGGTGCTGCGATGACGAGAGCACCACCACCTTCTGTCGATTTTTCCGGGGGCTTTGTCGCATTCGTATTGGTCCCAGGTGTGCTAGTACCCGTAGAGTTGGTACCCGTACAAGCCGCAAGTAGCAAGGTAACACCTAGTCCGATGGTAGCCAAGGTCGTATAACGCCTCTTCTTCATGAACAGTTCCCCCTTTTTTGCTTTATTGGCTTTGTGGAATCATTTTCGCTTGAATACTTTATTAGGTGCGAGTGACTGGATCAATTGGATAAACCGGTCTTTGTAGGCGCTTGTAGTCAAATGATTGGAATAAGAGGGTTGTCAGTCCTGGGGAATCTACCGTAATAATCTGCGCGCTTATTGGCTCAAAGCTGGCCCGGAAGTGTTGGCTGGATTTCAAACAAACGATTTTGAATTGAGTGACATCTATTCCGTGTAGGAGGAAGATTTGCTCATCCAGCACCTGTGTTTTTACTGAACAGACCAGAATATCCACACCACCCGCTTGCAGGCGGACGGATTTCCCCAAATTGACAGGTGACCCTTTGCCCATCGGCGAGGAGGTAATGAACTTCCCATCCGAGAGCGATTTGACATAGGCCGTGAGCGCAATCGGTTCCCCGTGCAGGTTATCTGTTTTGCCACCGAGCTGCACCTCGATGGTCGCTCCCACTCCTTTTTCATGAGCGAGTAAAGCAACCTCTGGATCGTAGATAAAACCAAAGCAGGCATCTTGCAAATCAGCCTCTAGCATCGCGCGCAGCAGGTGCGTTCCGTCTCCTGGCGTGCCACCTCCAGGGTTATCGGACGTTTCGTTTATCACCACTGGGAACTTAGTTGCTGCTTTCGCTAATGCCAGCCCCTCTTGTGGAGAGAGGACCTTGGGAGCGAATTCCTCGCGTTTTTCCCAAATCAAATTAGCAATGTCTTCAGCCGCACGTTTTGCCAAATCATAATCGTTGTTCGCCACCGCGACGACCGTAACACCCAGTTCTGGAATATCTGTGTAAGGAAAGCCGTGAAAGAAAGCACAGTCAACCATGCCGGGCTCCCGCTCCCATTTATAGCACGCTTCATTGATGTCCTTGGCTGGAGATAGATTTGTCGTAGAGGGGGGGATAATCAGTGGCAATGTCGCACGGTACATACGAGGTAACAACTCCCCTACCACCATCCGTTCTGCTAGCTCTACCGCTTCCAGGCCTCGTTCATAGCAATCTGTGTGCGGGTAGAGATGGACCCCGAGGAGGATATCTGCCTCCATTATCATTTCGTCCGTAATGTTTCCGTGCAAATCTAGCGTTACGATCAGAGGGATATCGTAGCCGACTTGCTTACGAACCGCTTTTAGTAAAGCCCCTTCCAGATCATCGAAGCCTTCCGCAACACCAGCGCCATGCAAGGACAAACAAATGGCATCCACTTTTCCCGCCTCGGCGATTCCGGAAAGCAGCTCATCCTGTAACGAATCAAATGTTTCTTTTGTAATTGTGCCCGATGGATAAGCACTTGCGGCAAATGCACCTACCACTTCAATACCCCGCTGTCTAGCCGCATCGATCATTCCCCCAAGAAAATCCCGGACCCCGCTGTGCGCCGCCAAGATTTCGTCTCCCCTCGCCCACTCCCAAAGCTCAAATAGCTCGCGCGTTGTAGGAACATTCGAGAAGGTATTGGTTTCGTGCATGACCTCCGCAATTACGATTCTCATCAACTGTTCATCCTCCCATTTTCACGATTACATCAAAATGAAGTTTATACTTTGAAAAAGGTATATATATGAAGTTGTAACTCTAGTTGCATTATAATCCTTGTTTTGGAAAACCACAATACGGATTTCTGAAAATACATACTATTGCGTTTCTTTATTCGATAAAAGCTTTTTCGTCAGGTCTAATGGACAAAAAAGCCGCCTTATTGATGTTTGAAGGATTTGAGCAACATCATGCAAGAAACGGCTATCATTTGTGTGGTATGTTATCACTACATCGACAGGTTAAGGAGGAAGACCGAATGGCTAAGGAGGTTCGAACGGTCTGTTTTGATAAAAAACTTAAAATCGAAGCTTATTGTTTTAAAGGGATTATGCAGAAATTCCCCAACCATTTTCATGATTATTACGTCTTGGGCTTTATCGAAAAGGGAAAGCGCTATCTGATATGCAAAAATCAGGAATTTATCACGAACGCCGGAGATGTGATCATTTTTAACCCGCGCGATGCTCATACTTGTGAACAGGTGGACGGGAAAACACTGGACTATCGCAGCCTTAACATTCCTGAAAATATTATGCGCCAAGCTGTATGTGAAATCACCGGAAGAGAATATCTCCCCAGGTTTACCCAGACCGTTCTTTATCAAAGCGAACTCGCAACATCCTTGCGAGAGCTTCATCTGATGATTTCTAAGGAAGAAAGTGACTTCAAAAAGGAGGAGCTGTTTTTATTTCTCATCGAGCAGCTCATCCAAGAATATTCCGATACCGTACCCGAGCATTGCGCACAAGAACCGGCCTCTGAAATTCAGTTAGTCTGTGAATTTTTGGAATCAAACTATGCAAAAACAATTACGCTTGACCAGTTAAGCGAATTAACGAAGGTAAGCAAATATCATCTACTTCGTTCTTTTACGAAACAAAAAGGCATTTCCCCCTATAGTTATCTTGAAACCATTCGGATCGGAAATGCCAAAAAACTGTTGGAACAAGGCATTCCGCCGATGGAAGTCGCATTTCAGACAGGCTTTAGCGATCAAAGCCATTTTTCGAATTTCTTCAAAAGAATGATCGGTCTAACCCCTAAGCAATATATGAAGATATTTGAACCCGTAACAGAATCACATTTGCTGGATGGCAGAGGAGAACAATAATGGAGAATCAACGGCTATCTGCCGGACATCTGGCAGCATTTGTAACCATATTGATATGGGGAACGACTTATATATCCACCAAAATATTATTAGTTGATTTTACCTCTATTGAAATTCTCCTTTACCGTTTTATCGTTGGCTATCTTACCCTGCTGGTTGTTTATCCGCATTGGATCAAAACAAAAGGTTTCAACGAAGAGCTGCTTTATGTTTTTGCAGGGTTGTGTGGCGTTACCTTATTCTTTTTACTGGAAAACATAGCCCTTACCTATACGTTTGCTTCGAATGTCGGTGTCATCGTTTCGATTGCCCCATTTTTTACAGCTGTTTTGGCACACTTTAGCCTGGAGGGGGAAAAATTACGTCTTCGCTATTTTGTCGGCTTTGTCATCGCGATTCTCGGAATTGTACTGATTATCTTTAACGGCAGCTTTCTTTTAAAGCTGAACCCTGTAGGAGACCTACTAGCGGTCTTTGCATCCATCGTTTGGGCTGTTTATTCCGTGTTAATGCGAAAAATAAGCAAGCTTGGCTACCATACTGTTGGCAGCACGCGCAAGGTGTTTTTCTACGGTTTACTGTTAATGATACCCGCTTTATTTGTGCTTGACTTTAACCTTGATGTCGCGAGGTTCGCCACCACCCCTAATTTATTGAATCTACTATTTCTCGGTTTAGCAGCTTCTGCCTTATGCTTTGTAAGCTGGAATTGGGCTGTTGGGGTTTTAGGAGCGGTAAAAACTAGCCTTTATATTTATATCGTGCCTGTGATTACGATCGTGGCGTCTTCGCTTATTTTGCATGAGAAAATCACATGGATCGCGATGATAGGGGCCGCGCTTACTTTGGTAGGGTTGTTTATTTCAGATGGGACAAAGCTTGGTTTGAAGCGAAAGCTGTTCAAACAGGCTGATCGGGAAACTCCTAAATCACAGATAGAAGTATAGCTTTCGAATAGAAGAAGCCCAGGAGATCAAGTCACCTTGTCCCTGGGCTTTATTCAATATCATTCATGCTGTTACTTATTTGCTGCTACCCCCGCTCATGAACCATCGTAATGACAACACCGTAAACAAGTAATAAATCGATCATCAATCTAGACCTCCTGCTACTAGTTCTCCTTGAAAGAATACGGCTACTCTGTCAGCACGTCGCGCAACTGCTTCTGCGGCACATGTCGCATCCACCAGCACCATGCTCGCCTCGTCTCCCAGCTTGGGCCATGCCCTTTTTCCTTCCTTGTCCAATAAGGTTCGTCCATCTGTTATAAAACCAAGCGCCTGCCCGAGCGAATACTCATCTTGCAACCTGAATCTTTCCGCCAATCTGCCCACTCTCTCAAGCACATCTCCGTTCCCAAACGGTCGCCAGGAATCGAAAATATTGTCGCAGCCTACCGCTACCTTGACACCTTTTGAGCTAAGGAGGGGGACTGGTGGCAGCGTGACATTGTGCTGCAGGGCGGTGATGATTGTAATGCCGGCTTCAGCCAGCAATGACGCCAATTCATCCGCTTCGTCAGCACGAATGTCGCCGATTGCAAAAGCGTGGCTAATGCTCACTCGTCCTTGCCAGCCTGCCTCGATGGTAAGTGCCGCCAAGCGCTGCATCGTAAAAACACCCAAGTAATCTTCATCATGCAAGTGAAGATCGATCCCAGCATTTGCCTCTACCGCCAAGTCGATCATTTCGACTAGTGACGCTTCGATATCCCCATCAACGGTCGCCGGATCGACTCCCCCAACCAGACCAGCTCCCATGCGCAATGCTTCGCGTAAAAGGGCTTTCGATTTTGTCCGCAACAAACCGTGCTGTGGAAACGCAACGATCTCATGGGAAAGCTTGCCAGAGAAGCTTTCCAGCGCAAGCATGACTCCTTCCAGATTGCTTAGTCCGACTTCTGGGTAAATATCCACATGAGTCCGCACATGGGTCGAGCCGTTGGCAAGCAAAATGTTCAATAACGCTTTTGCACGCTTCTCAGTGGTCATTGGCAATGCTGTCAAAATGCGTTTTTCGATATCGCATTGATCAACGACAGTCTCGGCCTGAATGACGGCACGCCATGATTCACCTAAAAACGTCTTGTCAAGATGGACGTGCTTTTCAACAAACCCCGGAAGTAATAATTTCATTTTTCCGTCAATGTTAGACAAATCGGTCTCCACTGGTTTAACCGCCGATCGGATCTCTGCTATTTTGCCATCCTTGATACGGATATGACAAAGCTCCGTCTGGGTACCTGTCACGGAACCGTTAACGTACTCATATCCCTTCTCCAGTAGCACGTTTGTTAACCAATACTCGTGTTTTGTCATCTGTCCAATCCCCCATAAAGAATCGCCTTTCGTCACATGTGTTCCCTAATGATTTTACATCCTAATGAAGAGGGTGCCCAATTTCAATTTTGAGTCACCCTTACCTGTTCATGCTATTCCATGACGATGTTCCTTACTCCTCACAAACAGCAAGCGTTCCTGCTACCACTTTTCCTTTGTACATAACCGCTTGGCGTTTTGCCCTTCTTGCTACTATTTCAGCGGGATGATTCCACCTGTAACGAAGCCAAGTGTTTCGGAAGGGAACGCTCGTCCATCCATTTATAGTGCTCTGCCAATCGCTGATTGCCACTCTGCCCTGCCACTTCGCATCTTCCGTTATATCTTCCAATCTTTTCATCGTGTACAAGCCAATGGAATCATAGTCGTGCAGATGCAAATCAATATCCGTGTTTGTCTCGACGGCAAGCTCCACCATCAAATCAAGCGAGCGGTCCACCTGTCCATCAAATCCAGCAGGATCTACGCCTCCCACGATCGTAGCCCCTTCTTTCATCGCCCTTATTATTCATAATGCTTGCTGTCGGAATATCGGTGAAAAAATGGGGATCAAGGCCTGTAATATCGGATTGACGAACAACCACGAGAGTATCGTTTTTACTTGATGGAGCACTCTCAGTGGCGTTCTCCTTGATTGGTTGACCAGATGAACAACCTGCTAAGGTAATGGCTGTGGCGCATATCAAGGCGAGCATCGAACTTAGAACTTGCTTTTTCATCGTACAGCGAGCACAAGGAGTTGAGTTTCAAAATGTTTACCTAATTTTTAATATTTTTTACCTTTTCTTAAAAATTATTATTTTCATCTCTTTCACGAATAATCACTTGGCATAACCTTGGGATCGTACAGCTTCGTTTAAAAGAAAAGACCCCTAGCCTGGATCGTTGAAAAATCAACCACTCAAGCTTGAGGTCTATAAGATAGAGAAAGCTCCACCGATCCACTCCAAGCAAAATGTCAACAGCTTCGATCGGAATGGTGGAAAAGACAACAAATTCAGATGCACCTATTCAAAATCTACCCCGATACCGAGCGCTAGCAAACGATCGAAATAGTCCGGACACGTTTTGGAGACACAGCCTGGGTCGGCAATACGGATGCCCTCCACCCTCAGACTGATAAGGGAAAGCGCCATCGCCATTCGATGGTCGTCATGAGAATCCAAGAGCGCTGCATGCGGGACGCCTGGGTAGACGGTCAATCCATCCGGGTGCTCTTCCACACGAACGCCGAGCTTGCCGAGCTCAGTACAAACGGCTGTAATCCGATCACATTCATGGTGCCTGATGTGGGCTGCGTCTGTAAGTGTAATCGGTCCGTCTGCGAATGGGGCCAGTGCAGCAATGGTCAGCGTCTGATCAGAGCACCGCTTCATGCTGTGAGTAAACCCGCCCTTGAGCTGGCCTGTGCCATGCACCTCGACAAATCCATCTCCTCGGGTAATGATGCACCCCATTCGTTCAAGTATTTCTACTAATTCAATATCGGGCTGAAGCGTCTTTGCCGTAATTCCGTTGATCCGAATGCGGCCATTTGTCAGCGCAGCGATCGCCCAGAAGTAGCCACATGTCGAAACGTCAGGCTCAAGTATGACTGAGCTCGCTTTATACCTAGCCGGGTGGACCGAGATCGTCTGACCGTCATTATTTATGATCGGATCAACACCAAATGCTCTCATCATGTCAATCGTCATTTTAATATAATCGGGCTGAACACTACCACCGTTGATGTGAATGGTCAATGCTTCTCGCGCGTATGGGGAAGCGAGTAAGAGACCGCTAATAAATTGACTGGAGGTAGAGCCGGGTACATTCGCCAATCCGCCTTGTAGACCAGCTGCTTTCAATGTCAATGGCAAGCAGCCTTTCATTTCCTCATAATGAATAACTGCTCCCATACTCTTTAGCGCATCAAGCAGCGGAGCTAGTGGCCTCTCACTCATCTGTTTGCTTCCGCGAAGTTTCCATGTACCTGTCCCTGCTGCAAGCGCTCCAGGCAAAAAACGGGCGATCGTCCCCGCAGATCCTACATACAATTCACAGTCTTGGTTCGGCCATTTTCCAGCTGCTCCTTCTACGATGGCTGTTTCCCCTTGTACCTCAACCCGAATACCGAGTTCACGCAGAGCACTTATGCACCAATACGAATCATCACTTTTCAGGATTCCCTCAATTGTAGAAGTCCCTTCAGCCAAAGCAGCAATAATCAGCGCTCGATTCGTTAAGCTTTTACTGCCTGAAACTGTTATATCACCATCTACCCCACCACTATGCGGTAAAACGGATACTGTTTGCTTATTGTTATATTTGGACCACGGCGACCGTGCTTCCCAATCCGGCTGGTTCTTGCTTCTCGCCTTCATCTAGTCCACCCTCTCAGATTGATTGAATCACTCAGCCTGATTATAATGAAGATCAACAAATAGATGAAATCATTATTAAAGCACTTTGTCATAGAGGTGGTTTATATCATGTTCAATCTTGAATGGTATCGCATTTTTCTTTATACCGCTACATTGGGGAACTTAACCAAAGCTGCACAGGAATTGCACATTACCCAGCCATCCGTCAGCTATGCCATCAAGCAAATGGAAGAAGGTTTTGGTGTCAAATTGTTTCATCGTCTTTCCAAGGGAGTAAAACTCACGACGGAAGGTGAGGCGCTCTATCAATATGTGCAGCAGTCATTCGCTTTGCTCCGTGATGGGGAGAAAACCATACAGAATCTAAAGTCCCTCACTGACGGTGAACTGCGGATCGGCGCAAGCGATTCACTGATAAAAAGTTTACTGCTCCCGTATCTTGATACGTACCATTTCCAATATCCCGAAATTCGAATTCGCCTTTCCCACGGGAAGACTACCGACATTGTGCATCGTCTAAAAGAGGGACTAATCGATTTTGGCATCGTGCACATGCCCATTGTTGATCCCGCTATTGATGTCAAAATATTATCCGCGATTCAAGATACTTTTGTTGTAGGGGAAGCTTTTCGGGAGCTGGCTAGTCGTCCGCTTTCCGCTGGGGAAATAGGAACGCTTCCCCTCCTTCTATTGTCACCCGGGAGCAGTTCGCGCTGCTTTGTAGAGCAATGGTTTGCTGCTCAAGGAGTCAGCATTGAGGCAGATATTGAGCTAGGCAGCATCGACCTGCTCGTTGAATTCGCGAGGCTCGGATTCGGTACCGCTTGTGTCAACCGCTCGTTTGTGAAAAAAGAGTTGGAGGAAGAAAAGCTGTTTGAGCTCCGCCCCGATTCTATCCTTCCTCTGCGAAGGATCGGCATCGCCACTCGCCTCGATATGTCGTTGTCTCTGGCCGCGTCTCGCTTTCTTGAAATGCTAACGTCAGTTTTTCGGCATCAGGACGAAATTCATGGAGAAGGAAAAAATTCCTAAATATGATCGGTCACCCAAGTCATCCGGATTGAAAAAACGGTTCACCATCTGGATTTTCTACTCCCAGATGCGAACCGTTTTTTCTTCAAGTATTTTCTCTTCGCTTTTTTTGGAGTACTTTACAAATGATCCATTTCCAAAGCGGTAAGAGTTGATTTTGTGCTAAAGCTTACCGAATTATTCACAAAAATCTTCTTTCTTGATTCAAGCAATCTTTTTACCTTTTTTAGCACGGAGCTTATTTGCCTGGCGTTTATTTGTTCGCTGCTGAGGAGCCGCAACCTTGGAGTAGGATTGTTTTTTAGGAGTCGTTGCATTTTGTGGTTTTCTGGAGGATATAGATTTTTGCCCTTGCTTGGTGGATTTTCGGTTTCCTTTCAGCTTTTTCGCCTCTTGCCTTTCTATTTTTACATTACGCATTTGCGACGAAGCGACTTTTATCGCTGGTTTGATTGACGAGTTACGCGTTTTTTTCGTTTTTATCTTATTTTTGGCATTCGTGGCTTTTGAATCAGCAGCTTTTTTGCTCTTTGTGGCCTTTTCATTTTTCGCGTTCAAGATAGGTGCGACTTCGATCGCAATGGTAATATAAGTTGACGAACGGGTAACTTTTTTTCTTTTTCTTTTGAGTGTTTTAGTCACGGGAGTTGAAACTTTCTGCTTTGCTGGAATGACCTTTACTGAAGGTGTGGCTGCCTCTACGTTTCGTTGAACAGATGCGGGCATCTTTTCAGGAGAGACTGATTTTGACTTTGATTTTGGGGCCTTTTCCTGAACCGGAGCTGATTTTGATTTTTCTTTAACAGATTTTTCTTCTACTGGAGCTTCTTTTGATCTAGCTTTGGCGAGTTTCTCATCTACAGCAGTTGTCTTTGATCGAGCTGTTGCGGGCTTCTCTTGTTTGGCTTCTTTTTTAGATTTTAGCTTGTCGGACTTTTCCTCAACAGGAGTAGCTTTTTGTCTTGCTGTAGCGGACTTCTCTTCTAGGGGAGCTGTTTTTACTTTAAGTTTAATCGACTTTTCCTCAACAGGAACAGGGTTTGATTTTGCTGTCACAGGCTTCTCTTCTGGGGCAGCTGTCTTAGATTTTAC
>NZ_JBITPN010000026.1:0-63580 GCF_050467985.1 Brevibacillus sp. NRS-1366
AGGATCAAACTCTCCAATAAAGTTTGTATCTGGTTCAAAGCTGGCAAATCATTTAATGATAGACTCATTAACGCTTTCGCTGTTCAGTTTTCAAAGAGCAATCATGTTGTTCAGTGTCCGTTTTGATTTCATCGTGGTGTGATGTTGTCTTAAGGACAAGAACTAATCTATCATGTTACCTACGTTAGAGTCAATATGTTTTTTAAAAAAGTTTTCAAGTGAAATGTTCCTCTCCCAGCTTTCTGCGTCTTACGTACTTAGAAAGCTCATTCGGGGAAGCTATGCGAGCGTACATCCGGAACATAATCGAGTACCTTTCCTCCATAGCCCGCTTCACCAAATAATCAATCCGCTTATCACTAAAATCGAGAAGCATTTCTTCCAATTCTCGCTTCAACAGATACTCTAATTCTTGTACTTCTTTGGTATTAAATAAAAACCCCAGCAACGTTATCGCCCTCCGCCTTACGAGTCTACCCACTATCTTTTCCATCAAAATTCAACCCTATTCAAAATTAAAAGCCTCCCGTTTAGGAAGGCTTCAATTTGTTGGCAAAATCTGAATTATTTTAGCAAGTTTAATTGCTGGAGTTGTTCCCCTACGGTTGCCTTAAGGATATACGGTGTGATTGCACTCTCCACAATAGCGGCCACTACTAGTAGCGCAATAACTGCCAGTACTGCTACTGGGAATTGTTTCAACGTATCGTACCAGTCATTTTTCACACGCTCTATTTTATGCGGTTGGAATAAAACTCCGACCGACCGGAGGCTAAGTACGCCCAGTCGAATTCCTATCCCCGCTGCAAACAGGACCGCAGGGAGTTCAAAAATACCGTGGGGCAAAATGCCTGCGCTAAAAATCAGCCAAGGACTAATCCCAACGGTGCTGTACTTGAAAATGACAAAACCAAGCAGCAAGCCATTGGCCAACATTCCAATTATGGGAAAGAATGCAAAGAATAAACCAAGAGCCATCATCATTAGTGAACTAAGAACATTATTGGAGAGTATTGTCCAAAAAGTAGCCAAAACTCCGCCGCCATTTTCTTTAATTCGCTCCGCAATTTCCCTTAATTGCTCCATGAGGTTGCTCACCATGGATTCAACGACCGGTGCCTGAAAATATCCGATCAATCCGCCTCCCACAAATAGCAAGCAAGCGGCTAAGAAAAAGCGTCTATTATCTTCCCACAAACGCCGCAGTTGATTCTTCATGAGCCACGCTCCTTTACAGCCTCTAATTTATCTATATGCATTGTACCTCATCAATAGCCAACAAACCAAAGAATATCCTTGTCTCACATGCATAAACTGTTATCGGACAAAGGAGGTGCTTTTTCATGAGGTTCATTTACGTAGTGAGTGCACAACGATTGAAACAAATTTTAATTATCTTGACTGCCGTCCTGTTAGCCGCAGGAATCGGCTACGCGGAACGAGACACGATTACAGCATTTTCAGGTAGTACCAGTCCCCAAGCTCCACAGGCCATCTACAAAGTGGATACGAAAGAGAAAAAAATTGCCCTGACCTTTGACATCAGTTGGGGAGAGACTCGCACGGTACCGATCCTCGATGTTTTGAAGGAGAAAAAAGTGAACAAGGCAACCATGTTCCTCTCCTCTCCGTGGAGCCAGCGGCATCCGGAAATTGTCAAAAGGATTAAGGAAGACGGATTCGAGATCGGCTCCCATGGGCACAAACACGATAATTACAGCAAGTACTCAGAAGAAGAGATCCGCTCCCAGATAGGAAAGGCCGATACCATTTTAACAGAAATGACTGGCAAAAAACCGACGCTGATCCGTATGCCAAACGGCGACATCGACAAGCGAGTCTTGCAGATTGCCAATAATATGGGCTATTCAGTCATTCAATGGGATACCGACTCTAAAGACTGGATGAACCCAGGAACGGAAACCATTATAAAAAACGTGTTATCGAAAGCCCATCCCGGCGATATTGTCCTCATGCATGCCAGCGACTCTTGCAAGGAGACGCATTTGGCTCTTCCTGTCATCATTGATAAGCTGCGCGAGCAAGGATACGAATTCGTCACCGTATCAGAGCTACTGGCGGGAACCGATGTGCAAAGCAAAGAAATTCATTAAAGCAAAAAGCTGACCCATTTTGTAGGTCAGCTTTCTCTTTTTACCAGACGATGCAATTGCATGACTTGCCATACGTTGCAGAACAATAGCGGGACGAGCATAGACAAGGTTGCGTGCACGTCCTTTTCCTTTAACGCAGGAATCCATTCCAATGCCGTAACCACAAACATAAAGAACAAGGTAGGTACCCAGGCCGTACGATTCGTCAGGTTAACCTTTCCGTAGGCTGTTACCACCGCGACAACTAACAATATGATGGGTTCAATTAAATAAGGACCGATTGCTCCGCCCTCTCCAAGCGACGTGTAACGAAGGTAAATCATATCAAAAAAGACAAAGACCACAAGAAACACCTGAACACTTCTCCACATAGACGGAGTTTTAAAAATTGTCTTAGCAAAATAGTTTATCGTCATATATGCGAAAAAACCCATTTGAGCCACGATGCTGATCGTCATTCCGTACAGCAAATACATCAGCGTGCCTACAAAAAAGTTTCCTGCGCTGCCTTCCAGCAGTTTTGGCAAATCAAAAATAAAGGCGACCAGGATACCGCCCAACCCTCCGAGTAGCAGGGTGGTGACAAAAAGCCAGCCATACTTACGCAAACTCACCAAACATTCCCTCCAATCCACATCGAATATGATTGTACCAATGCATGCAAGAAAATACTAGCGTAAGAACAAAACAAACTGCGCAAGTTACTTGTAGGCAGAGTAAAGAAGGAGGTGTCCACCCCATGAGAATAAAGGCAATGACTATTTCTTTCCTCGCAATTGTCTGTCTGGTCATGACCAGTTGCACAGCAGGCGGACAAGTGCAAAGTTCGTCTCAGCCTGATTATAAAAGCGTCAAAGACATGGTGCTGGACATTTTGCAGACTGACGAAGCGAAAAAATCGGTTGAAAAAATGATGAAAGACGATAAGTTCAAGCAGAACATCATGCTGGATGAATCCACTGTTCGAACAACATTAATTCAAAGCATGACCAACCCAAATAGCCCTCAGATTAAAGAGGCGTTTCAAGACCCTAAGTTTGCCAGTACATTGGCCAAGTCCTTAAAAACAGAACAAAAAACCTTGATGAAGGACTTGATGAAAGACCCTGAATATCAAAAAGATATGATTAGCCTCATGAGAGATCCTGAGTTTGAAAAAAATTTATTGGAGCTCATGAAAAGCTCCGCTTACCGGCAACAAACAATGCAAATCATGAAGGATTCGTTAAAAAGTCCAATGTTTCAGGAAGAATTGATGAAGCTTTTAACCAAAGTCTCCGAGGATATGACCAAGCCGAAAGAACTCAAAACGAAGAAAAAAGGCGGTAAAGGAAAAGGCGGCGGCAGCAGTAGTAGTCAAGGCGGCGGCAGTTCCTAAACAAAAAAAGGTGAGCTCAGTTGAAAGAGCTCACCTTTTTTACGTATAGGAAAGAAGCGACTAGGGTTATCCCTTAGTTTGTTGCTTTATCTGTACATTTCTCTACGACACGTTTGGCCATGTCGAGATACAATTGACCAATCGCTGTTTTTTCTCCGTAAATAGATGGCGAATAATCAGGCTCGGATGGGTGGTTTTCCGGTTGTCCAAGTGGAATTTGAGCGAGCAGCTCACACGTCAATGTTTCAGCCAGCTTAGCCCCACCACCACGTCCAAAGACATATTCCTTGGAACCATCCTTGGCTTCGTACCAAGCCATATTTTCCACGATCCCCAGAATCTCATGCCCAGTCCGTTTCGCCATTGCGCCCGCACGAGCGGCTACAAATGCTGCTGTGGCGTGCGGAGTCGTCACAACAATCTCCATACTCTGCGGAATCATCGTATGCACATCGAGGGCCATGTCACCTGTTCCTGGAGGCAGATCCAGGAGCAAATAATCCAGTTCTTCTCCCCAATGCACTTCAGAGAAAAAGTTGCGCAGCATTTTGCCCAGCATGGGACCACGCCAAATAATCGGAGAATTGTCTTCTACGAAAAAGCCCATCGACATCACTTTTACATTCTGCTTTTCAACCGGCAAGATCGTCTCTCCAATTACGGTTGGACGTTGGTCGATATTCATCATATCTGGAACGCTGAATCCATAAATATCGGCGTCGATAATCCCGACCTTTTTTCCCAAACGAGACAGTGCCACAGCCAAGTTGACGGTAACAGTTGATTTACCGACGCCCCCTTTACCGGATGTGATCGCGATAAAGGTGGTTTTTGAATCCTTCGCTAAAATCGGGTTGAGTAGTGGAGCTTGTCCGGGTGTCATATTGTGCGTTTGTGCTTGCCCACCCCGCAACTGAGCACTCAGGGCTGCACGTTCGTCGTCTGTCATCGCTCCAAATTGCAGGTTCACCTTTTCTGCACCTAATTCCCGAATGGCAGCAACGACATCGTCCTCAATCTTGGCCTTTAATGGACAGCCTGTAATCGTCAATACTACTGTGAGACTGACCGTAGTGTCCTCGATGCGAATATCACGAATCATATTGAGTTCTACCAGACTGCGATTGATCTCAGGGTCCTTCACATCACGCAGCGCTTCCAGAACTTGTTCTTTGGTCAACATCTTTGTTCACCTCATCTATCTTCTTTTCAATTACTGCTCCGCTGGTACTTCCAGTAACGTTTGCGGGTTCATTATAGCATATTCGAGCGGCTGGGACACGGACCACCACCCTCTCAAGGTGTAACTGGTATTTTCTCACCAGAATACTGCCGCAAAATCCCTTGATATATCGCGTTCGCCATGGCCTTTTGATATTCCACCGTTTGCAGCTTCTTCGCTTCTTCTGTATTGCTGACAAAGCCAACCTCTACCAAAACCGCAGGACAAGTCACTTCACGGATGAGGAACACATTGTCCGTTTTTTTAGGTACACGATCGGTATTGCCAATGACTCGTTTGATTTCATCCTGAATCAGGTAGGACGCTTCCTCGCTTTTCTTAAACGTTGGGGAATAAAAGGTTTGCGCCCCGGACCATTTGGGAGAAGGAATGGAATTGACATGAACGCTGATTAGAAAATCAGGGGCACTTTCGTTCACGAGTTTAACCCGGTTGCGGATATCCTCCGATTTTCGTCTCCTCGCCTTGTCAGCTTCTGGTGAAGCCAGATCCTTATCCTCTTCCCTTGTCATCACGACAAAAGCACCTGACTGATGTAAAAAATCGCGCAAATACATGCTAATCGCGAGCGTCACCTCTTTTTCCACCACATCACCTGCACTGGAGGTGGCACCGCCATCCTTTCCCCCGTGTCCAGGGTCGATGGCAATGACGGTTCCCGTCAGCGGCAATGACCAGGCCATCCAGGAGGAGCGATCCGGTGTTTCATAGGTGAACAACAAAATAAGTAAAGCGAATGCCAAAATCCAGCCTACTCCTTTTCGTGTCACGGTGTATCGTCCCCTTTGTTCCATTCTCGTTCCATCATATGGACAAACTTGGACAAATATACCCGATTATGAAAAAGGAAAACCCCCTGCCTGCGAACAGACAAGGGGTTGTAGAAAGCAATTAGCGCTTGGAGAATTGAGGTGCGCGACGAGCTGCTTTCAAGCCGTATTTTTTACGTTCTTTCATACGAGGGTCGCGAGTCAAGAAGCCAGCGCGTTTCAGAGCGCCACGCAGTTCTGGATCTGCTTTCAGCAGAGCGCGAGCCACGCCATGACGGATAGCACCAGCTTGACCAGTGGTTCCGCCACCGTTTACGTTAACCAGTACATCGTAACGACCAAGTGTTTCAGTCAGAACGAGTGGTTGTTTTACGATCAATTTCAGTGTTTCTAAACCAAAGTAAGTATCCATTTCACGTTTGTTGATCACAATGCGACCTTCACCTGGAACCAGGCGAACACGTGCAACGGAGTGCTTACGACGACCTGTACCGTAGTATTGTACTTGTGCCACGTATATTTCCTCCCTTTACCTTAACCGCGAATTTGCCAAACTTCTGGTTTTTGTGCTGCATGCGGATGCTCAGTTCCAGCGTATACTTTCAGCTTGGTGAACATTTGACGTCCCAGGCTGTTTTTTGGCAGCATGCCTTTTACAGCCAGTTCGAACATACGATCTGGTCTCTTGTTCAGCATAGCGCCAGCAGTGGTCTTTTTCAAACCACCTGGATACAGGGAGTGAGTGTAGTAGATTTTGTCTTGCAGTTTGTTACCAGTCAATTTCACTTTATCAGCGTTGATTACGATTACGAAATCGCCAGCGTCAACGTGTGGAGTGAATTCTGGTTTCAGTTTGCCGCGCAGGATTGAAGCTACTTCGCTTGCCAGACGACCCAGCGTTTGGCCTTCTGCGTCAACGATGTACCATTTACGCTCAATTTCGAGCGGTTTCGCCATATATGTGGTACGCATTTTTGTCCCTCCTAAATATCTTACCTAACACATATCGATCTACTTATAACCAAAACAACCGAAACTTGCAATGGAAGATAATTGCTACGTAACGGGTGAGCAACTCTTCCAGGTGTTCCATGTAATCACGATCTTGTCTTTCAATCCCGGGGCTAGAGTGGGGCTAGGCGGGGTTAAAATACCAAGGAATATCGTACTACATAGGGGACTCATAGTCAAGTGCCTTCGTCAAGTCTAATACTTGGAAATCGAAGAACTAATAGACGACTTCCCACATGGTCAGACCTTTGGCTGGTGCTGTTTTTCCTGCCCTCTCACGATCACAAGCCGCTAGAATTTCTGCCAGCTCAGCAGGTACCCGTTTGCCCTGCCCGACCTCGACTAGCGTACCCACGATGATTCGTACCATGTTGTACAAAAAGCCGTTGCCTCGGCAGATCACCCACACTTCATCGCCACGACGTTCTACGTTTAATCCATAAACTGTACGGACCTTGTCCTCTACAAACGTCTTGGCAGAACAGAACGATGTGAAGTCATGCTCCCCCTCCAAATAGCGGGCAGCCTGTTGCATCGCCTCCACGTCAAGCGGGTAACGGATATGATCAGCGTATCGGTGACGAAAAACATCAGCCACGGGACTGTTATCAATGCAGTAGCGGTATTCTTTTACCTGCACGTCAAACCGGGCGTGGAACGACTCATTCGCCTCTTCCACCGAACGGATTGCAATTGCATCGGGTAATTGATTATTTAGTACGAATCGCCACTTATCCAGCGGAATATGGCTTTTCGTGTCAAAATGAATCACCTGACCGCGTGCATGAACCCCTGCGTCCGTACGTCCCGAACCGTATATTTGAATCTCTTCCCCGGTAATCCGATTTAGGGCAGCCTCGATTTCACCCTGGATCGTAATCTGATCAGGCTGAACCTGAAAGCCACTAAAATCTGTACCGTCATATCCCAAAACGCACCGCAAGCGCCTCACGCTCGCCACCATCCTATCACCAGCGTCAGAGTGACTCCCACGATTGCCATACCAGCGTCGCGCCAGGAAAAGCTCAGCTTCGTCAGCCTGGTTCTTCCTACGCCTCCCCGATAGCCACGAGCCTCCATCGCCAATGCCAGTTCCTCTGCACGACGAAACGCGCTAATAAACAGCGGAATAGCAATTGGAATTAAATTTTTGGCTCGTCTCACTAGGTTTCCACTGGTAAAATCAGCCCCTCTAGCTGTCTGCGCCTTGATAATCTTGTCCGTTTCCTCCATCAGGGTCGGAATGAAACGAAGCGCAATAGACATCATGAGCGCTATATCATGGACAGGTACTCCTACACGTCCAAACGGGCCCAGCAATCGCTCCAGTCCCTCCGTCAAGTCGATCGGAGAGGTGGTCAAAGTCAGCAAGGAACTAATCAGCACCAAAAGACCTAACCGCAACGAGATAAAGATAGCCTGACGAACACCCTGTTCCTCAACAGTAAACCAGCCCCACTGTAAGTAGACAGTCCCACCTTTGGTGATGAAAATGTGAAGAACAACGGTAAACAGGATCAGAATCCAGACCGGCTTCAGGCTTTTCAGGATATAGGAGAGGGAAAGACGAGAAAGTAATGCTGTATAAAGCGTAAAACCGATAAGAATAGCGTAAGTAATCGTATTATTCGCCAAGAAGACCAAGGTCGCAAAAAGAATAATAAAGAGCAGTTTGCTTCGCGGATCTGCACGGTGAAGATACGAATGTCCTGGTACATATTGACCGATTGCGATATTCTGCAGCATCTTAGCCCTCCTTCGGTACGGACAGCCGTTCCAGCAGATGGGCTATCAGCTCTTCCTCCCGATACAGGGAGCTCGGCAGATGTCCCTCGTCCGGCAATATTTGATTCAGGCTAGAGACCAACGCTACTGTTTCCGGTACATCCAAAGACAGCTCCCGCAACCTCTCGGCCTGCATAAACACCTCGTCCGGTTTCCCCTGCAAGACTACCTGCCCTCCTGCCATGACGAGCAAATAGTCGGCATAGCGAGCAGCCTCCTCCATGCTGTGAGTCACCAACAACGTAGTTAGTTTCTGCTCTATATGGATACCGTGGATTCCTTCCAGAATCGCTTTGCGGCCAGCGGGATCGAGGCCGGCTGTTGGCTCGTCCAAGACAAGCACCTTTGGTTGCATGGCAAGGACCCCTGCGATGGCCACACGGCGCATCTGTCCGCCACTCAAATGAAAAGGAGAGCGGTCCTTGATGGATTCATAGTCCAGACCCACAACCTCTAGTGACTCCCTTACACGTGTCTCTACCATTTCGACCGGTAAATCGAAATTGAGAGGCCCAAAGGAGACATCCTTCGCTACCGTCTCTTCAAATAGCTGATGCTCAGGATACTGGAATACTAGACCGATATCCCGTCTCTGTGCGTGAGGAAGCCGCCGGGATGGGGTAATGACTACATCCCCCAAGGTAATCTTGCCTGATGAAGGTGTGAGCAAACCATTCAAGTGCTGAATGAGTGTTGATTTGCCGGAGCCGGTTTGGCCAATAATGCCCACAAACGAACCGGATGGGATCGTCAGGGATATATCCTGCAAGGCTACCCGTTCAAAAGGTGTGCCTTTGCCATAGATATGGCTTACTTGGTCAAAAGTAATCTGCATACGTGCTCCACCAGCTCCTCTTGGTGCAGTACAAACGGTAGGTCGATTCCTCTGGCTACAAGCTCATGGCGTAACCGAACTGCAAATGGTACGTCCAAGCCTGCTCCCTTGAGACGCTCTACCTGGCTGAATACCTCACTCGGATGGCCCTCCATCAGAACTTCGCCAGCGCGCATGACGATGACTCTGTCCGAATAGATAGCCTCTTCGGGAAAGTGAGTAATGTTGATGATCGTGATCCCTTCTTCACGGTTGAGCCGACGTGCCAAAAGCAGCACTTCCTGCCGTCCCTGTGGATCAAGCATCGCTGTCGCTTCATCCAAAATGATAACAGACGGGCGCATAGCCATGATTCCCGCAATTGCCACACGCTGCTTTTGTCCACCTGAGAGGCGATGAGGCTGGGCCAGCAAATACTTTTCCATGCCAACACAGAGCAGTGCCTCGTCAATACGAAGACGCATCTCCTCGGGCTCGACACCCATGTTTTCAAGGCCAAAAGCCACATCGTCTTCCACTGTTGCCCCTACAATCTGATTGTCGGGATTCTGAAAGACCATACCAACATGCTGCCGAATTTCCCAAAGCACTTCACCATTTTTGGTATCCATACCACTGACGAGAACGGTTCCTCCCGCAGGAAGCAATAAGGCGTTCATCAGCTTTGCCATTGTCGACTTACCGGATCCATTGTGCCCTAGGATGGAAACAAAAGAGCCTTTATGAATCGTCATGTCCACATTTTTGAGTACGGGTACCCGCTGGCCTTCATCATCATCGTAAGCAAAGGAGACATCCCGCAACGCTAGCAAGCTCTCCTCTTTCATGAGGCAATCACACCCTCCCCAGTACCCACGAAGGTTCTAACTAACTGGACCTATTGCTGGTAATAAAGGAAAAAAGGGTTGAATCAGAGTCCAGCCTATGACCAGATCTGCCCCCACCCTTTTCGCGGTTGTTTACCAGGTCAGGGAACAGGTCCCGTAACCTTGGTAAAACGACCATTATCTTGTGATGTCTTATACGAATTCGATGTATGCCATCGGTGCAGCGTCGCCGCGACGAGGGCCGGCTTTCAGGATACGAGTGTATCCACCGTTGCGCTCTTTGAAACGAGGCGCGATTTCATCGAACAGTTTTTGAACAGCATCGCGGCCTTCTTCATTCGCAACTTCTTTGCGAACGAAAGCAGCAACTTGACGGCGAGCATGCAGATCGCCGCGTTTCGCGAGCGTGATCATTTTCTCAGCGATTGGGCGAAGTTCTTTCGCTTTCATCTCTGTAGTTTCGATGCGCTCGTTGATGATCAGGTCAGTTACCAAGTCGCGGAACAGCGCTTTACGAGCTGAGCTACGACGACCCAATTTACGGTATGCCATGTTCTTTACCTCCCTCTTACTCGAGAGAACAAAAACGTGCTTCGGTTTGCTTCTCTAGTCGTCGCTGCGCAGGGACAAGCCCAGTTCAGCCAACTTTTCTTGTACTTCTTCCAGAGATTTGCGTCCCAGGTTGCGCACTTTCATCATGTCCTCTTCGGTCTTCTGCGTCAGCTCTTGCACAGTATTGATACCGGCACGCTTCAAGCAGTTGTAGGAACGAACAGAAAGATCGAGCTCTTCGATGGTCATCTCCAAGACTTTCTCTTTCTTGTCTTCTTCCTTTTCAACCATGATTTCAGCATCTTTCGCCTCATCGGTCAAACCGACAAATAGGTTCAAATGCTCCGTCATGATTTTAGCGCCGAGACTTACGGCTTCTTCCGGACTGATACTGCCGTTTGCCCAAACCTCAAGAGTCAACTTATCATAGTTGGTCATTTGCCCTACACGGGTATTTTCAACTTGATAGTTAACGCGCTTGATCGGCGTGTAGATCGAATCAATCGGAATCACACCAATTGGTAGATCCTCCGATTTATTTCCATCTGCTTGAACATAACCACGACCACGTCCAGCTGTCATGCGGATATGCAGACGACCGCCATTGGCCAACGTTGCAATATGAAGATCAGGGTTTAAGACCTCCACATCACTGTCAGCACGGATATCTCCCGCTTTGACAACGCCTTCGCCTTCTGCATCGATCTCGATTACTTTTTCTTCATCGGAATGGATCTTCAGCGCCAAGCCTTTGATGTTCAGGATGATCTCGGTTACATCTTCAACGACGCCTTCAATCGTAGAGAACTCGTGAAGAACCCCATCGATTTGAACGGTACGAACTGCCGCGCCTGGCAAGGACGAAAGAAGAATCCGTCTCAGCGAGTTGCCAAGGGTAGTTCCATATCCGCGCTCTAGAGGTTCTACAACAAACTTTCCATACGAGTTGTCGTCGCTAACTTCCACAACCTCGATTTTTGGTTTTTCTATTTCTATCATTAAACAAACCCTCCTTCAAAACGTCGAAATCCTTGGGTGGGCCGCATACGTGCCCACTCAGGAATTTCCCCGGCGGTTTACCGTTTGCGTGCATGACAAGCTATAAATCAGAATTTACCATTCTAGTATGGACATGTTCTGAACGATATAAACCAGTTACACGCGGCGACGTTTTGGTGGACGGCAACCGTTGTGCGGAATTGGCGTCACGTCTTTAATCATGTTCACTTCAAGACCAGTAGCTTGCAGGGAACGGATCGCTGCTTCACGACCTGCACCTGGGCCTTTAACCGATACTTCAAGAGAACGCATGCCGTGTTCCATAGCAACACGTGCAGCCGCTTCAGCAGCCATTTGCGCAGCAAATGGAGTGCTTTTACGGGAGCCCTTGAAGCCGAGGGAACCAGCACTGGACCAAGAGATCGCGTTACCGTGTGGATCAGTAATGGTTACGATCGTGTTGTTGAAAGTAGAGCGGATATGTGCTACGCCGACTTCAACATTTTTGCGATCACGACGACGGGTACGAGTTGCTGTAGCCTGTTTTCTTTTCGCCATGTCAGATTACCCTCCTTTACTTCTTCTTGTTTGCTACAGTACGGCGTGGACCTTTGCGCGTACGAGCATTTGTTTTAGAACGTTGACCGCGAACAGGGAGTCCACGACGATGACGGATGCCACGGAAGCAACCGATTTCCATCAAGCGCTTGATGTTCAGGGAAATCTCACGACGGAGATCGCCTTCCACCTTCACGGTTTTGTCGATGTACTCACGCAGTTTTCCAACTTCGTCTTCTGTCAGGTCGCGAACACGAGTATTCGCATCTACGCCAGTGGCGGACAGAATTTTTTGAGACGTGGGGCGGCCAATACCAAAGATGTAGGTAAGAGCGACTACTACGCGTTTTTCGCGTGGCAAGTCAACGCCTGCAATACGTGCCATGTGTAAAAAGCACCTCCTTGTTTAACCTTGTTTTTGCTTATGCTTCGGATTTTCACAAATAACCATTACGTTACCTTTACGACGGATAACCTTGCATTTTTCGCAGATCGGTTTTACCGAAGGTCTCACTTTCATGGTTCTTGCCTCCCTTTTCTAGGGGTTTTGCTTACTTATTTATAGCGGTAGGTAATACGACCGCGGGTCAAGTCGTATGGCGACAGTTCGACAGTTACTTTATCCCCCGGCAGGATACGAATAAAGTGCATGCGGATTTTTCCGGAGACGTGAGCAAGGATCTTGTGTCCATTCTCTAATTCTACCCGAAACATAGCATTAGGCAAAGGCTCGATTACCGTACCTTCCACCTCAATTACATCATCTTTTGCCATGGTAAACTCTCCTTTCTTCTGCTCTTCAGTCGGACCATGAGTTTTGCGAAATGATCACACAACGAACTTATCGTCGACACGTTGGACGACAATCCCGAAATGATTCGAAACTCCCGTTTTATGTCCGTGTAAAAATCTCATAGCCATCTTCCGTAATCGCGATGGTGTGTTCAAAATGAGCACAAGTTTTCCGATCCAATGTTACTACCGTCCAATTGTCCTCCAATGTGCGGACATAACGTTCGCCGGCATTCACCATTGGCTCAATTGCCAACACCATGCCTGGTTTTAACCGTGGACCTCGATCAGGAGGGCCGTAGTTAGGAACCTGCGGATCTTCGTGCAAGTTTTGCCCAATCCCATGCCCCACATACTCGCGAACGAGTGTGAAGCCGGCAGCTTCTGCATGAATCTGAATCGCATGAGAGATATCAGACAGTCGTGCACCCGGTACAGCTTTTTCAAGCCCCTTGAACAACGACTCTTCCGTTACTCGCAAGAGATTCTGATTTTCTGTTGAAATCTTGCCGACTGGATACGTCCAAGCGGAGTCGCCATGGTAACCCTTAAACTGGGCACCGATGTCGAGGCTGATGATGTCTCCTTCTTGCAACGCCCGTTGTCCTGGGATCCCGTGTACGAGTTCTTCATTGACTGAAGCACAGATACTTCCTGGAAAGCCACCGTAGCCTTTAAAAGATGGAATTGCTCCCATGCTGCGGATAAAGGTCTCGGCTATTTCGTCTAGCTGCTTCGTCGTGACACCAGGCTTGATCGCCTTGGCCAGTTCTTGATGGGTGAGTGCGACAATACGACCAGCTTCGCGCATAACCTCAAGTTCTGCTTTCGACTTTAGGATAATCATTCGCAATTACCCTCTTAGCAAAGACTTAATTTCCGCAAACACTACCTGGATATCTTGTTCCCCATTGATATCTCGCAGGAGCTCCTGAGCGGAGTAGTAATTGATGAGCGGCTCAGTCTGAGCGATGTTGACGTCAAGTCGTTGTGCTACCACTTCCGGCTTATCGTCTTCGCGCTGATACAGCTTACCACCATCTTTGTCACACACGCCAGCCTCTTTTGGAGGATTGAACATCGTGTGATAGCTAGCTCCACAAACAGGGCAGATCCAGCGACCGGTCAGACGTTCAATCAGTTGTTCACGACGAACGTTGATATTAATCACATGATCAATCTCGCGTCCCAGCTCTTTTACAGTAGCTGTCAACGCTTCCGCCTGAGGAACGGTGCGAGGGAAACCATCTAACAGGAATCCTTTTTCGCAATCATCCATCGACAGGCGCTCCCGCACAATCCCGATGACAACCTCATCGGGAACCAGCAAGCCTTTATCCATATAGGACTTAGCTTCTAGTCCGAGCGGCGTTTCGTTCTTGACCGCCGCTCTGAACATATCGCCAGTCGAAATGTGCGGAATGTCAAACTCTTCTACGATTCGTTCTGCCTGAGTCCCTTTGCCGGCTCCAGGCAGTCCCATCAGAATTATATTCACGTTCATTCCCTCCGTCCCATAAAGAAAAGCTACAGAGGCTTTTCTGTAAAAACCTAGGTATTACTTGATGAACCCTTGGTAGTGACGTTTGATCATTTGGCTTTCGATCTGCTTCATCGTATCAAGGGCAACCCCGATCACGATCAACAGCGAAGTACCACCGATGTAAATCGACTGTGGCAAGTTAGCCAACTTGCTGAAGAAGAACGGCAAGATGGAGATCGCCATCAGGAACAACGCACCAGCCAATGTTAAGCGGTTCAACGTACGAGTAATGTACACCTCAGTGTTTTTACCAGGTCGAATACCAGGAATGTAACCGCCATTTTTCCTCATGTTCTCCGCCATTTGTACAGGATTGATCTGAACAAAGGTGTAGAAGTAGGTAAACCCGATAATCAGCACTGCATAGAGCAGCATTCCCAAACCTGCACTCGGCTGGAAGTTTTCATAAATCCAGTTGGCAATACCTGTTCTGGATTGATCTACCCAGAATTGAGCAATTGTTGACGGGAAAATGACGAGCGAGATCGCAAAGATAACAGGAATCACACCAGCAGAGTTGATTTTCAGTGGAATGTGGGTAGATTGACCACCGTACATTTTACGTCCAACCACTCTCTTAGCATATTGAACTGGAATCTTACGAATACCTTGCTGCATAAAGATAACCCCGACAATAATGGCGAGGATCACCAGCAGGATGATCACAACTTTGACGATGCTGAAGAAGATGTTCTGAGAAGGATCAGCAAATTGTGTAGAGTAAATCGTCGTAATACCGGTTGGAATGTTAGCGACGATACCCGCCACGATCAGGATCGAGATCCCGTTACCAATACCCTTTTCAGTAATCTGTTCCCCCATCCACATCATGAACGCGGTTCCGGCCGTCAGTGTCAACGCAATGAGTGCATAACTGCCAACAGATGTATCGTTGAGCAAGCCAGGCGCCATATTATTGAAGCCAAACGTCATCCCTACAGACTGAATCAAACCAAGAATGATTGTAAAGTAGCGAGTAACCGTAGCAATCTTGCGGCGGCCAACCTCTCCTTCACGTGCCCATTGCGTCAGCTTAGGCACAACATCCATGGACAACAGCTGCATGATAATCGAAGCCGTAATGTACGGCATGATACCCATGGCAAAAATCGAGAAGTTATGCAGTGCCCCTCCGGAGAAGGTGTTCAACAATCCCAACAAGTGGCTTGTGTTCTGCTGAAACAACTCGACATTTACGTTAGGAACTGGCACGAAGCTTCCGATCCTAAAGACCACCAGCATCATGAGTGTAAACAGGATCTTGCGACGTAAATCGCCAATCCTAAAAATGTTAGTTAAGGACGCTAACATTAGATCACCTCGGTTGTTCCACCGACTTGTGCGATCTTCTCAGCAGCAGATCCGGAGAACTTGTGAGCTTTTACAGTCAGCTTCACTGTCAGTTCACCGTTAGCAAGAACCTTAACACCGTCGCGCAGCGCGCTGATAACACCTGTTTCTTTCAACAACTCAGGTGTCACTACAGTGCCCTCTTCGAAACGGTTCAGCGCGTCCAGGCTAACAATCGCAAATTCTTTGCGGCTGATGTTAGTGAAACCACGCTTAGGCAGACGACGGTACAATGGGTTTTGACCACCCTCGAAACCAGGACGTACACCGCCGCCGGAACGAGCTTTTTGACCTTTGTGACCTTTACCGGCAGTTTTGCCAGTTCCGCTACCAATACCGCGACCGAGGCGCTTACGAGTGTGACGGGATCCTTCTGCAGGTTGCAGTTCATGCAATTTCATACGTTGCACCTCCTAACTAATTGAGATGTGTGGTTATGCTTCTAATTCTTTAACTTCGACCAAGTGCTTCACTTTGAAAACCATACCGCGGATCGCAGCGTTATCTTCTTTCACTACGGTAGAGTTCAATTTGCGAAGACCCAGAGCTTTTACAGTGTCTTGTTGATCGACAGTGCGTCCGATCAAGCTGCGTTTGAGGGTGATTTGCAATTTTGCCATGTTCATTCCCTCCTTATTAACCCAACAACTCGTCAACAGTCTTACCGCGCAATTTCGCGACATCTTCCGCTGTTTTCAGACGGCCGAGGCCTTCCAGCGTAGCGTTGACCATGTTGATAGGATTGTTGGAACCAAGAGACTTACTCAAGATATCGCCTACACCAGCCAGTTCGAGAACGGCACGAACAGGTCCACCGGCGATAACACCTGTACCCGCAGAAGCAGGCTTCAGGAGAACCTTACCTGCACCGAATTGGCACATAACTTCGTGCGGAACAGTCGTTCCTCTCATCGGTACACGGATCAATTTTTTCTTAGCGTCGTCAATCGCTTTGCGAATGGCGTCTGGAACTTCTTGAGCTTTACCCATACCAGCACCTACATGGCCGTTACGGTCACCCACAACAACCAGGGCGCTGAAGCTCATGCGACGTCCACCTTTAACCGTTTTAGCTACGCGGTTAACTGCGACTACTTTTTCTTCGAGCTCTAATTTGCTAGGGTCGATACGCATTCCTTACCCTCCTTGTTGTTAGAATTGCAGACCAGCTTCACGAGCTGCTTCTGCCAGTGCTTTAATACGTCCATGATAGATGTATCCACCGCGGTCAAAAATCACTTCAGTCGCACCTTTTTCTTGTGCACGCTTAGCGATCAGTGTGCCAACAGCTGTAGCAGCTTCCACGTTAGCGCCATTTTTCAGGCCCAGCTCTTTATCCAAAGAAGATGCAGATACCAGTGTTACGCCAGTTGCATCATCGATCAATTGAGCGTAGATGTGCTTAGAAGAACGGAATACGTTCAGACGCGGGCGAATGGTAGAACCAATCACGCGTTTGCGAATACGCAGGTGACGTTTTTTCCGAGCTTTGTTTTTATCAGCTTTCGTAAACATTAAGCGGCCTCCTTTCTCATGAAGCTAGAAGCTTATTTACCTTTTTTACCTTCTTTACGACGAACCACTTCATCACTGTACTTGATACCTTTACCTTTATAAGGCTCAGGTTTACGAAGTGCACGGATTTCAGCAGCAATTTGGCCTACGCGCTCTTTGTTGATCCCTTTAACCACCAGAGTGGTTTGGTTTGGTACGTCGATTTCAATACCCGCTTCTGGATTAACTTCCACTGGGTGGGAGAAACCAAGAGAGAGAGTAATGCCGTTGCCAGTTTTGGCAGCACGGTAACCTACACCGACCAATTCCAGGGTACGAGTGAAGCCTTCAGATACGCCTTTTACCATGTTGGCAACCAGCGCACGAGTCGTACCGTGCAGGGAACGGTGAAGTTTATTATCGCTTGGACGCTCTACTACTACTTCGTTATCAGCGATGTTAATTTTGATATCTTCATGAAAGCTACGAACGAGTTGACCCTTAGGGCCCTTTACCGTCAGCTCAGTTCCGTTCAGAGTGAGGGTAACGCCTGCAGGTACCACGATCGGTTTTCTACCGACACGAGACATGTGGTGCACCTCCTGTGCTATTTACAATCTGTGAATTACCAAACGTATGCAAGTACTTCTCCACCAACAGCTGCTTGACGAGCTTGCTTGTCAGTCATTACGCCAGTGGATGTAGAGATGATCGCGCAACCGAGGCCACCCAATACCTTAGGTACTTCAGTGTTTTTTGCATATACACGAAGACCTGGCTTGGAGATACGTTTCAGACCTGTGATTACACGCTCGTTGTTCGCACCATATTTCAAGAATACACGGATGATGCCTTGTTTGTTGTCTTCAACAAACTCAGCGTCGCGGATAAAGCCTTCTTCTTTCAGAATGCGCGCGATTTCCTTCTTGATGGTGGACGCCGGGATTTCCACTTTCTCGTGGCGAACCATGTTGGCGTTACGGATGCGAGTCAACATATCTGCAATTGGATCAGTCATAACCATGAGAGAAAACCTCCTTCCCGTTTCAAATTACCAGCTTGCTTTTTTCACGCCTGGAATTTGACCTTTATAAGCAAGTTCACGGAAGCAAATACGGCAGAGTTTGAATTTGCGCAATACGGAGTGAGGACGTCCGCAACGCTCGCAACGAGTGTACGCGCGTACTGCAAACTTCGGCTGCCGCTGTTGCTTGATGATCATAGATTTCTTTGCCACATTCTTCCCTCCTTACGAGTGGGTTTATTTACGGAATGGCATACCCATTTGAGTCAGCAACTCACGAGCTTCCTCATCCGTTTTCGCGGAAGTAACAATTACGATGTCCATACCGCGTACTTTGTCAATTTTATCGTACTCGATCTCAGGGAAGATCAGTTGTTCCTTCAGACCAAGTGTGTAGTTACCGCGACCGTCAAATGCCTTGGAAGAGATTCCACGGAAGTCACGAACACGCGGAAGAGATACGTTCATCAACTTGTCGAGGAAGTGGTACATACGCTCGCCGCGCAGAGTAATCTTCGCACCGATCGGCATACCTTCACGCAATTTGAAACCTGCGATAGATTTCTTTGCGCGAGTTACTACAGGCTTTTGACCAGCAATCAGAGCCAAGTCTTCGACTGCAGTATCCAAGGCTTTAGCGTTAGCAACAGCTTCGCCAACACCCATGTTGATGATGATCTTTTCTACTTTCGGCACTTGCATGATGGAAGAGTAGTTAAACTTGCTCATCAAGCCAGGCACGATTTCATTTGAATACTTTTCTTTCAATCTTGTTGCCATCTAGGACATCCTCCTTTCCAACCTGACTACTTATCGAGTACTTCGCCAGACTTTTTCGCGTACCGAACTTTCTTGCCGTTATCCAAAACTTTGTAACCGATGCGAGTAGCTTTTCCGGACTTCGGATCGATCAAAGATACGTTGGATACGTGGATAGCTGCTTCTTGAGTCACAATGCCACCTTGCGGGTTAGCTTGGGACGGACGGCTGTGTTTCTTCACGAGGTTGATACCTTCAACCAGAACGCGTTCTTTCTTTGGATAAGCAGCGAGAACGCGACCTTTTTTGCCTTTATCTTTGCCCGCATTTACGATAACAGTGTCGCCTTTTTTAACGTGCATCGCTTGGTGCACCTCCTATCGAACAAACTGCCTGAGTTTTGCCGTTCAATTAGATAACCTCTGGAGCCAGAGAGATGATCTTCATGAAATCCTTGTCGCGGAGCTCACGAGCCACAGGTCCAAAGATACGGGTACCACGAGGGGACTTATCTTCTTTGATAACTACAGCTGCATTTTCATCGAAACGGATGTAAGAACCATCCTGACGACGAACGCCGCTTACTGTGCGTACTACAACCGCTTTAACTACTTGACCTTTCTTGACAACGCCGCCGGGTGTAGCGGATTTAACGGAGCACACAATAACATCCCCGATGTTCGCCGTTTTGCGACCGGAACCACCCAGAACCTTGATGCACATGAGTTCCTTAGCACCGGAGTTGTCAGCAACAGCCAATCTCGTCTGAGTTTGGATCATTTACTGTTCCTCCTTTCGGAATTAATATCCGAAAATCTGACTTATACGATTACTGCCTCTTCGACGATACGCACCAAGCGGAAACGCTTGTCTTTAGACAATGGGCGAGTTTCCATAATTTCTACGATATCGCCCACTTTTGCCGTGTTGTTCTCGTCATGAGCCTTGAACTTTTTGGAGAATTTCATGCGTTTACCGTACAATGGGTGTGTCTTGTAAGTTTCAACAAGAACAACAATGGTCTTATCCATCTTGTCGGAAACGACGCGACCTACAACGGTTCGACGCATATTGCGATCTGCGGTCATCGTTCAAACCTCCTTCCTTTAATTAGCCGATTCCCAATTCTCTCTGGCGCAGGATGGTTTTCGCACGTGCAATATCCTTACGCACTTGTTTAATACGAGATGTGGTTTCGAGTTGACCCGTAGCCAGCTGGAAACGAAGGTTGAACAATTCTTCTTTCAAAGAAGTAACGTTTTGTTCGATCTCGGCAGTGGTCAAGTTACGGTACTCATTAGCCTTCATGTGCGTCACCACCCACTTCTTCACGCTTCACGAACTTGCACTTGATAGGCAGTTTGTGCATAGCCAGACGCATAGCTTCGCGAGCGACTTCTTCAGGAACACCAGCAAGTTCAAACATGATCTTGCCTGGCTTCACTACCGCTACCCATTTCTCAGGAGAACCTTTACCGGAACCCATCCGTACTTCGAGCGGTTTTTGTGTTACTGGTTTATCAGGGAAAATTTTAATCCATACTTTCCCACCACGTTTGATGTAACGAGTCATCGCAATACGAGCTGCCTCGATTTGACGGTTCGTTACCCAAGATGGTTCAACTGCTTGCAATCCGTATTCACCGAACGCAACAGTGGTACCGCCTTTTGCGTTACCTGCCATTTTCCCGCGGTGTTGTTTACGGTGTTTCACGCGTTTTGGCGTCAACATGATTACTTGCCTCCTTCCTCAGTAGCGACGTTCTTTCTCGCCGGAAGGACTTCTCCACGATAGATCCACACTTTTACACCGATGCGACCATAAGTGGTATGTGCTTCAGCAGTACCGTAGTCGATGTCAGCGCGCAATGTGTGAAGCGGAACAGTACCTTCGCTGTAACCTTCAGAACGTGCGATGTCCGCGCCGCCAAGACGACCGCTTACCAAGGTTTTGATACCTTTAGCACCTGAGCGCAGCGAACGAGTGATCGATTGCTTTTGCGCACGGCGAAAAGAAATGCGGTTTTCCAATTGGCGTGCAATATTTTCAGCTACCAGAGTAGCATCCAGATCCGGACGTTTTACTTCGTTGATATTGATATGAACGCGTTTGCCAGTCAGTTCAGTCAAGGATTTGCGCAGAGTTTCAACCTCTGCCCCACCTTTACCAATTACCATACCAGGCTTAGCGGTGTGAATCGTAACGTTCACGCGATTAGCTGCGCGTTCGATTTCGATAGTAGATACAGCAGCATCTTTCAGACGCCCTTTTACATACTTGCGGATTTTCAAGTCTTCGTGCAACAGAGTTGCGAAGTCCTTGTCAGCGTACCATTTGGACTCCCAGTCACGAATGACACCGATCCGAAGACCTACCGGGCTTACCTTTTGACCCACACGTAATCCCTCCTTATTTCTCGTTTAGTACCACAGTGATGTGGCTCGTGCGTTTATGGATGCGGCTAGCGCGACCCATAGCGCGCGGACGGAAACGCTTCAACGTTGGACCTTGGTCTACGAAGATTTTGCTCACTACCAGGCTGTTTGGATCCAGCTCATAGTTGTGCTCAGCGTTTGCAATAGCCGATTTCAGGAGCTTTTCAACAACTGGAGAAGCTGCTTTTGGCGTGTGTTTCAAGATCGCCAATGCTTCACCTACTTGCTTGCCTCGAATCAAGTCAACCACCAGGCGGACTTTACGAGACGCGATGCGGATATTTCGAGCAACTGCTTTTGCTTCCATCTTTGTACCTCCTCTCTGTCAAGAGAAAATTAGCGCTTCTTGGATTTCTTGTCGTTGTCGACGTGACCCTTGAAGGTACGAGTTGGTGCGAATTCACCCAATTTATGACCAACCATGTCTTCCGATACGTAAACTGGTACATGTTTGCGGCCATCATAAACTGCAAACGTGTGTCCTACGAAATCAGGAAAAATGGTGGAACGGCGAGACCATGTTTTGATCACGCGTTTCTCGTTCTTTTCATTTTGCTCGTCAACTTTTTTCATCAAGTGGTCATCCACGAAAGGACCCTTTTTTAAGCTACGTCCCATTAGTGAACCTCCCTTCGCCAAAGGCGTTCGGTTATTGTATCAGCCTACCTTACTTCTTGCGGCGGCGGATGATGTACTGGTCGGACTTGTTCTTCTTCTTGCGAGTCTTGAGACCCAGAGTTGGTTTACCCCAAGGAGTAACAGGTGCCTTACGACCGATTGGAGCGCGACCTTCACCACCACCGTGTGGGTGATCGTTAGGGTTCATTACGCTACCACGAACTGTCGGGCGAATACCCAACCAACGGGAACGTCCTGCTTTACCAATGTTCAGCAGTTCGTGATCTTGGTTACCTACTTGACCGATGGTAGCACGGCATACGTTATGAATGCGGCGTGTTTCACCAGAAGAAAGACGTACGATTACGAACTCTCCATCACGACCAAGCAATTGAGCGGAAGTACCAGCTGCACGAACCAGTTGGCCACCTTTACCAGGCTTCAGCTCGATGTTGTGGATGGTTGTACCTACCGGGATTTTCTCCAAAGGCAGAGCGTTACCGATTTTGATGTCGGCATCTGCACCGGATACGATCTCGTCGCCCACTTTCAGGTTGTGTGGAGCGATGATGTAACGTTTTTCACCGTCAACATAGTTGATCAGTGCGATGTTAGCGGAACGGTTTGGATCGTATTCAATGGTAGCTACGCGACCTACGATGCCGTCTTTGTTACGCTTAAAGTCGATAATACGGTATTTACGTTTATGACCGCCACCTTGATGACGAACGGTGATTCTACCTTGGTTGTTGCGACCAGCTTTTTTGGAAAGAGGTGCGAGCAAGGATTTTTCGGGAGTCGACGTGGTGATCTCCTCGAAAGTAGAAACCGTCATTTGGCGACGACCAGGAGAAGTCGGTTTAAACTTTTTGATACCCATGTTAATACCCTCCTTTTCGGTAGTCGTCGAGGTTATACTCCCTCGTAGAAGGCCAAGTCTTTGCTGTCATCAGTCAGCTTAACGATCGCTTTCTTCCACTCAGATGTGTAACCGGAGTATTTTCCGTAGCGTTTTGGTTTTGCAGGAACACGAACGGTGTTAACTGCTTCTACTTTTACGCCAAATACTTTTTCAACAGCTTGTTTGATTTCTGTCTTGTTGGCTTTGAGAGGTACTTCGAAAACGTACTTTTTCTCAGCCATCATGTCAGTGGTGCGCTCGGTAATGACAGGGCGTTTAAGGACATCATGAAGGCTCTTCATTAGGCGAGCACCTCCTCTACTTTCGCAATCGCTTCTTTCGTCACGATTACTTTGTCATGCGCTACCAGATCAAGAACGTTAATGCCTGCAGCATCTACGATTTTTGCACCTGGGATGTTACGGGAAGCGAGCGCTACGTTTTGGTCGTACTCGGAAGTTACGATCAGAACTTTACGATCTACTTTGAAGCTGCTGAGTACAGCAGTCATTTCCTTGGTTTTAGGAGCTGCGATGTTCAGAGCTTCCAATACCAAGAATTCATTGTTTTGTACTTTCGTGGAGAGTGCAGATTTCAGTGCCAAACGACGAACTTTACGGTTCAGTTTGTAACCGTATTTGCGCGGAGTTGGACCGAATACAACACCGCCACCTTTCCATTGCGGAGAGCGAATGGAACCTTGGCGTGCACGACCTGTACCTTTTTGGCGCCATGGCTTGCGGCCACCACCACGTACTTCAGAACGGTTCTTTACATCATGTGTACCTTGACGTTGGGATGCTTGTTGCATCACGATCGCATCGTACAGTGCAGCGTTGTTAGGTTCAATCCCAAATACGCTATCTGCCAATTCGATTTCGCCAACTTGAGAACCGGTTTGGTTATAAAGAGCTACTTTCGGCATGTCAGTTCCTCCTTTCCTTACTAGTTCTTCTTGACTGCCGTGGAAACGAGTACGCAACCGTTTTTCGGACCAGGCACGGAGCCTTTAACGAGAATCAGGTTACGTTCTGCCACTACTTTCACTACTTCCAGGTTTTGGATAGTAACGTTGTCGCCACCCATTTGACCTGGCAGGCTTTGGCCTTTGAATACGCGTCCTGGATCAACTGCACCCATAGAACCTGGGCCGCGATGGTAGCGCGAACCGTGAGCCATTGGACCGCGGGATTGATTGTGACGTTTGATCGCACCTTGGAAACCTTTACCCTTGGATACGCCAGCTACGTCAACGACGTCTCCCTCAGCAAAAATATCAGCCTTCAACTCTTGACCAACCTCAAAGTCAGCGAGGTTTACTCCGCGAATTTCGCGAACGAAGCGCTTAGGAGCAGTGTTTGCTTTTGCTGCATGGCCTTTTTCCGGCTTGTTAGCGCGCTGTTCTTTTTTGTCTTCGAAGCCGATTTGAATCGCTTCGTAACCGTCATTCTCCAGGTCTTTCTTTTGGAGAACTACGTTAGAACCAGCCTCGATGACCGTTACAGCGATCGCTGTTCCGTTCGGACCAAAAACTTGAGTCATTCCAAGTTTTTTCCCTAAGATTCCTTTGGTCATTTGTGCCACCTCCTGTGCTCATTTCAGTAAAACGTTTTATGTTGTATCAAGTCCCCATCGATGCGCAGGGGTGCCATTTTAAGGGTTTGTTGCTTGGTGTAACACGCTTATCAAGACAACGTCTGCGCGTGTATCGCTTTTTGGGACCTTACAGCTTGATCTCGATGTCCACACCAGATGGCAGATCCAGACGCATCAAAGCATCTACTGTTTGTGGTGTTGGATTCAAGATATCGATCAAACGCTTATGTGTACGCATCTCGAATTGCTCACGAGAATCTTTGTACTTATGAACCGCACGCAGGATCGTATAAACTGCTTTCTCAGTAGGAAGCGGGATTGGACCGGATACATTTGCACCGGAACGCTTCGCAGTGTCCACGATTTTCTCTGCGGACTGATCGAGGATTTTGTGATCATACGCCTTCAAACGAATACGAATCTTTTGCTTTGCCATTGAAGTCCCTCCTTTTTCGCCCATTTTCTAAACAGACATTTCTCCGTGGAAATATCCTGCACCCCGGTCATGGCAAAGGGCCCGGGTGTGTCAGCAACCTCCCACATCATCGCAAGTCCATGACCAACATTCAATATTGTACTAAAAAATTCTGGGCAACGCAAGCTATTTCTTAGGTTCCCACACATTTTTTTATACAAAGCAAGCCGTGTTTCTAGGCTCACCTTGAACATCATACTGATTTCTTACCAGAAAGGCAAGCGGGATTCCCTACCAACTTCCTTGCAACGCTATATATAATAGAAGGAAAACGTTATACTAGGGTAGTGGAATGTTCTCAAAAAGGAGGCTACTTGTGATGTCCGAGTCGATTCGTACTCCCTACGAAATGATTGGCGGTGCAGATACACTGGCCCGTCTTGTCGATAAATTTTATGACTTAGTCAAACAACACCCCGATCTTGCTCCCCTCTTTCCCGAGGATTTCACTGAGGTGAAAGAAAGGCAGTATCAGTTTTTAACCCAGTTTCTTGGTGGCCCTACCTTATATACGGATCAACATGGTCATCCCATGCTTCGCGCTCGTCACATGCGCTTTCCAATTGGCGTGACGCAAGCAGAAGCGTGGCTCGGGTGTATGAAAGAAGCCATGGATCAGACTGGGCTCGAAGGAGAGCTGCGGCAACAGATTTTCGACCGATTGAGGCTTACCGCCCATCACATGGTCAATCAATGGGAACAAAAAGAAGAAGCGTAGGGATAACCCCCTACGCTTTTGTTGTGACTTCCGAAGTACCAGACGCAGATACTGATTTTGGCAGTGTACGTGATCCCAAATATACGCCGCCTACAATCATCAAAAGTGAGACGGCGTGAACAAGCTGCAGTCGCTCTCCTAAAAACAAAGCTGCAAATAACAGACTCGCCATCGGCATTCCATTCAAGAAAATGGCTGTTCTGCTCGCTCCTAATTGACGAATACCAAAGTTCCATCCAATTGTTCCGAGTGCTGTGGAAAGCGCGCCTGAAACAAAGATGACCAGCCATTGAAAAGCTGAAACATCCAGTTCGAAATAATAGGAAGCAGGATTCATCGTTAAAGCGGTCACCCACAAAAACACGACCCCAAATATTTGGGATAAAGCCGTAACTAATAATACCGGCACTCCTCGCACTACCAATTTACGTATGAGCAGGCCACCTGTCACATACATCAGCATGGAGAAAAACATAATGACATCTCCCCAGCCGTTCATATTTATTCCCCCATACTGCGAAACGACAACGATCAGAACACCTGCAAAACCGATTCCGATGCCAATCCCTTTTCTCCACGACATGCCCTCACCTAAAAGCAACATCGCAAGTAAAGCGGTAGCAAGTGGATTCAACGCTAAAATAAGTGACGCATTACCTGCTGTTGTATACTGGACCCCCGTTGCCATCGTAATTTGATGAAGCGCAATGGAGCTTGCCCCTACACCTGCCAGCAACAACCAATCCATTTTACTGAACTTCAGGTTTTTTCGATACATATATACAATTGGCGCAAGACATGCTCCGGCAACCGTCATCCGGATCACTGCAACGTAAATAGAGGGAAACGTTGTCAGATATTTAACCATGACCACATTCAATCCCCATAACATCACAACCCCAGCTAGCATCAAGTACATCAAACGCTCATTCATTTTCATTCTTATAATATCCCCCATCCAAACCTGATGGTATTGTAGCACATCCTCAGACGGTGCTTATTGAATCATTTTGATGGGAGCCATTCATAAATTCGATGATGGACGATAAGAAAACAGAAAAAACCCGACAACAAAATGCTGTCGGGTTTTGTACATGAATCCGAATCGATTAAGATTCGATGGAAGCTACAACGCCAGCGCCTACAGTACGGCCACCTTCGCGGATCGCGAAGCGAGTACCTTGTTCCATCGCTACTGGAGCGATCAGTTCAACGGTAAACTCAGTGTTATCGCCAGGCATGATCATTTCAACGCCTTCTGGCAGTTGGATGATACCTGTAACGTCAGTTGTACGGAAGTAGAATTGTGGACGGTAGTTAGCAAAGAAAGGAGTGTGACGTCCGCCTTCTTCTTTGGACAGAACGTAAACTTCTGCTTTGAACTTTGTGTAAGGCTTAACGGAACCTGGTTTCGCCAAGCATTGTCCACGCTCGATGTCTTTACGTTCAACACCGCGCAACAGAGCACCAATGTTGTCACCAGCTTGAGCGGAATCCAGCAATTTGCGGAACATCTCAACACCAGTTACAGTAGTAGTTTTTGTTTCTTCAGCAAGACCAATGATTTCTACTTGCTCACCAACTTTAACAACACCGCGTTCTACACGTCCAGTAGCAACAGTACCACGACCAGTGATCGTGAACACATCCTCTACAGGCATCAGGAACGGTTTGTCAGTTGCGCGCTCAGGAGTTGGGATATAAGTGTCAACAGCTTCCATCAACTCAACAATTTTAGCAGCCCACTCACCAGTTGGGTTATCCAAAGCTTCTTTAGCAGAACCTTTAATTACTGGAGTGTCGTCACCTGGGAACTCATATTGAGACAACAGGTCACGGATTTCCATTTCAACCAGTTCCAACAACTCTTCATCGTCTACCATGTCGCATTTGTTCATGAATACTACGATGTAAGGTACGCCTACTTGTTTGGAGAGCAGGATGTGCTCGCGAGTTTGTGGCATAGGGCCATCAGCTGCGGAAACAACCAGGATAGCGCCGTCCATTTGAGCAGCACCGGTAATCATGTTTTTCACATAGTCCGCGTGACCAGGGCAGTCAACGTGAGCGTAGTGACGGTTGTCAGTTTCATACTCAACGTGAGCAGTGTTGATTGTGATACCGCGCTCTTTTTCTTCAGGAGCAGCATCGATAGAAGCATAGTTCATTGCTTGTGCTTGACCTGATTGTGCCAAAACAGTAGTGATAGCAGCAGTCAGGGTAGTTTTACCATGGTCAACGTGACCGATAGTACCAATGTTTACGTGCGGTTTATTCCGCTCAAATTTCGCTTTTGCCATGAGAGAAAAGCCTCCTTAAAGATAAGGGTTATATTAGAGAAAGAAAGGTTTACCCTACTAATGGTTGTCCCTTTACTATTGTAAACCTTTCTCCTTTGAAGATAAAGCCAGCAGCAACGATTAATCGCCCTTGGATTTCTTGATGATCTCTTCGGAGATGAATTTTGGTACCTCTTCGTAGTGATCGATCTCCATGGAGTAGTTACCACGACCTTGGGTACGGGAACGAAGAATTGTGGAGTATCCGAACATCTCGGACAGTGGTACCATCGCACGAATCGCTTGTGCATTTGCACGAGCTTCCATACCTTCGATACGACCACGACGGGAGTTCAGGTCACCCATTACATCGCCCATGTACTCTTCAGGCATGATTACTTCTACTTTCATGATTGGCTCAAGGAGAACAGCACCACATTTTTTCGCAGCTTCTTTCAAAGCGAGAGAACCTGCTACTTTAAATGCCATCTCAGAGGAGTCAACGTCATGGTAGCTACCGTCAACGATAGTAGCTTTGATATCTACCAGCGGGAAGCCGGCGATAACACCATTTTTCATTGATTCTTCGATACCCGCTTGAACAGCAGGGATGTATTCTCTTGGAACCACACCACCGACGATTTTGTTTTCAAACTGGAATCCAGCACCTGCTTCGAGTGGAGCGAACTCTACCCAAACGTGACCGAATTGACCACGACCACCGGACTGACGGACGAATTTACCTTCCACTTTAGCTGCTGTACGGAATGTTTCACGGTAAGCAACTTGTGGAGCACCTACGTTCGCTTCCACTTTGAACTCACGTCTCATACGGTCAACGATGATTTCCAGGTGAAGCTCACCCATACCGGAGATGATCGTTTGACCTGTTTCTTCATCCGTACGCGTTCTGAACGTAGGGTCTTCTTCAGCCAATTTGGACAGGGCAATACCCATCTTGTCTTGGTCTGCTTTGGACTTAGGCTCGATCGCAACGGAGATAACTGGTTCTGGGAATGTCATGGACTCCAGAATTACCGGAGACTTTTCATCACACAGTGTATCGCCAGTTGTTGTATCTTTCAAACCTACTGCAGCAGCGATATCACCGGAGTAAACCGTTTGGATCTCTTCACGGTGGTTTGCGTGCATTTGCAGGATGCGTCCTACACGCTCACGCTTGCCTTTAGTAGAGTTGAGTACATAAGAACCAGCATTCAATACACCAGAATACACACGGAAAAAGGTCAGTCGACCAACGTACGGGTCAGTCATGATCTTGAAAGCAAGAGCAGAGAACGGACCATTGTCGTCAGCTGGACGAGATACTTCATCTTCAGTATCTGGTAAAGTACCTTTGATCGCCGGAATGTCAACTGGCGATGGCAGGAAGGTTACTACGTTATCCAGCATAGGTTGAACGCCTTTGTTACGGTAAGAAGAACCGCACATTACTGGAACGAGTTTAACATCGATAGTACCTCTACGCAGAGCTGTACGAATTTCATCGTTAGTCAACTCTTCGCCTTCGAGGTACTTCATCATCAGTTCTTCATCTTGTTCTGCAGCCGCTTCAACCAATTGGAGACGCAGTTCTTCGCATCTTTCTTTCAGGTCAGCAGGAATTTCAACAGAGTCAGATGTTTTACCCAGGTCATCAGTATAGATGATTGCCTTCATCTCGATGAGGTCAACCATTCCTTTGAACTGATCTTCAGCACCAATTGGGTATTGAACTGCTACCGGGTTAGCTCCAAGACGAGTGCGGATTTGCTCCAAGCACATGTCGAAGTTAGCACCGATGATGTCCATTTTGTTGATGTAGCAAACACGCGGAACACCGTATTTGTCAGCTTGACGCCATACGGTTTCAGTCTGTGGTTCTACACCACCCTTTGCGTCAAAAACGGTAACAGCACCGTCAAGAACGCGCAGGGAGCGCTCCACTTCTACAGTGAAGTCTACGTGACCAGGCGTATCGATGATGTTGATACGGTGGCCTTTCCATTGAGCAGTAGTAGCGGCGGAAGTGATCGTAATACCGCGCTCTTGTTCTTGCTCCATCCAGTCCATGGTAGCCGCACCTTCGTGTGTCTCACCAATTTTGTGAACGCGACCGGTGTAGAACAGAATACGCTCTGTGGTAGTCGTCTTACCAGCATCAATGTGAGCCATGATCCCGATATTACGCGTATTCGAGAGAGAGAACTCGCGAGCCATTAGGTATGCTCCTTCCATAACTCGTGTGTGAGAATATACGGGTATCCAAAAAGGATACCCATTTTAAAATCCTACCAGCGATAGTGAGCAAACGCTTTGTTCGCTTCAGCCATCTTGTGTGTGTCTTCACGCTTTTTAACTGCTGCACCAGTGTTGTTAGCAGCGTCCATGATCTCGTTAGCTAGACGTTGTTCCATGGTTTTCTCTCCACGGTTACGGGAGTAGTTAACCATCCAACGCAGACCAAGAGTGGTACGGCGCTCTGGTTTTACTTCGATTGGTACTTGGTAGTTAGCACCACCTACACGGCGAGCTTTTACTTCCAGTACTGGCATTACGTTTTTCAGTGCTTCTTCAAACACTTCCATCGGGTTGCGACCTGTGCGCTCCTGAATGATGTCAAATGCGTTGTAGAGAATGTTCTGAGCTACACCGCGCTTACCATCTAACATCAGGCGGTTAATCAAGCGAGTAACCAGCTTGCTGTTGTGAATAGGGTCAGGCAGCACGTCACGACGGGTTACAGGACCTTTACGAGGCATCGTATTCCCTCCTTCTTTTCGATATAAATTCACGCCACTTCATAGGCGTTTTTCTTATTTCTTTTTCGCTGCTGCAGCTGCTTGACCTGGCTTCGGACGCTTAGTACCGTATTTGGAACGACCTTGTTTACGGTTGTTCACACCAGCAGTGTCAAGTGCACCACGAACGATATGGTAGCGTACCCCTGGCAAGTCTTTTACACGACCGCCGCGCACAAGCACGACGCTATGCTCTTGCAGGTTGTGGCCAATACCACCGATGTAAGCAGTTACCTCGATACCGTTAGTCAAACGCACACGAGCGTATTTACGCAACGCGGAGTTCGGTTTCTTCGGAGTCATGGTACCTACACGAGTGCAAACACCACGTTTTTGAGGAGAGCTTTGGTTGGTTTGGCTTTTCTTGAAGCTGTTGTACCCCTTTTGAAGAGCTGGGGACTTCGACTTCACAACCTTATCCTCGCGACCTTTACGCACCAATTGGTTAATTGTAGGCATGATGTTACCTCCCTTCTTAATACCCAATCTTCAAGACCACAGATCCAGGTGAGTCATTTTTAGGCCAAATAGAAAGTCCTTGTCCAGCATTACGCAACGTGTAACAACAGACAAAAACATCATTAACCACTTTTTTTAATCGCAGCAGTAGCTGCTCCCACTTCGATACCGCACGCTTTGCCTAATCGCCGCATGGAATCTACGTGGATGACTGGAACACCCTTCTCTTTGCAAAGGAGCTCGACTTTTTGGGTCAAACGCTTATCAGCATCTACAGCGATGTAAACTGCTTCTACCTGTTGGTGTTCCACAGCTTTGATCGTCTGTTTGATACCGATCGTCAACTCCTTGGCCCGCTCTACTTTTTCATAAGACATGATTTTCATATCCTCCAAAGTACAGATGTCAGGCACACTTGAATATAATATCAGGTGGGCTACAAGTTGTCAACGCCCTCATCATATTTTTTATTTAGGAAAGCGCCCACCGATAGTGATGGGCGCACTTCCTTTCATTACTCCACAGAAACAGCCTCTTGCTGTGCTTTCCCTGCTTCAAGCTCTGCTTCGTAATCAATCTGACTTGCCACTTTAATATTGCGATAACGCGACATACCGGTACCGGCTGGAACCAGCTTCCCGATAATTACGTTCTCTTTCAAACCTAGCAAGCGGTCCACTTTTCCTTTGATCGCTGCATCTGTAAGAACGCGAGTCGTTTCTTGGAAGGATGCCGCCGACAAGAAGGAGTCCGTTTCGAGGGATGCTTTGGTGATCCCCAAAAGAACTGGACGACCTACTGCTGGGCTTCTGCCTTCCAAAAGAACCTTGGTGTTCGCTTGCTCAAACTCAGGAACCTCCACATAGGAGCCTGGCAAGAGATCGGTATCGCCGCTGTCAATGACTCGCAGCTTGCGTAGCATCTGACGAATCATAACCTCAACGTGCTTGTCGTTAATTTCCACACCCTGCATACGGTACACTTTTTGTACCTCTTGCAAAATGTAGTTGGAAACGCCGCGCATACCACGAACCTTCAGCATTTCTTTCGGGTCAACGGAACCTTCCGTGAGCTCATCCCCTGCGTTCAGCTTGACACCAACAGATACCTTGATGCGAGAGCCGTACGGAGCTGCATACACTTTGTTTTCCGCTTCACCACGAACTTCGATTTCACGACGATCCTTACCTTCGCGAATATCGACAACTTCACCATCAATCTCGGAGATAACGGCTTGACCTTTCGGATTACGCGCTTCAAACAACTCTTGAATACGCGGCAAACCTTGGGTAATATCATCTCCCGCAACCCCACCTGTATGGAAAGTACGCATGGTCAGCTGGGTACCCGGCTCACCAATGGACTGAGCAGCGATAATACCAACCGCTTCCCCTACTTCCACCTCGGCACCTGTTGCCAGGTTGCGTCCATAGCACAATTTGCAGACACCATGACTGGTACGGCATGCAAGTACGTTACGGATGTAGACGTCGGTAATGCCTTCTTTTTCGATGTACTCGGCAATCTCTTCAGAGATTTCCTCATTGCGACCAATAATGACTTCTTTGGTCACAGGGTGGCGCAAAGTCTCAAAACATGTACGACCAATGAGACGGTCAGACAGCTTTTCGATCTCTTCTTTACCATCTTTAATTGCCGTAACACGAATACCTTTATCCGTACCACAATCTCTTTCGCGGACGATCACGTCTTGGGCAACGTCTACGAGACGGCGGGTCAGGTAACCTGAGTCCGCAGTACGCAGTGCCGTATCGGCGAGACCTTTCCGCGCACCGTGTGTGGAGATAAAGTACTCCAATACAGTCAGACCTTCACGGAAGTTGGATTTAATCGGCAACTCGATGATTCGACCGGATGGGTTGGCCATCAGGCCGCGCATACCAGCAAGCTGAGTGATCTGGGATACGTTACCACGGGCACCGGAGTTTGCCATCATAAAGATCGCATTAAACTTATCCATCGACTTCATGAGCACGTCGGTTACTTCATCCTTGGCTTTGGACCAAATGGAGATAACGCGGTCATAGCGCTCATCTTCTGTAATCAAACCGCGACGGAATTGCGTCATGACAGTTGCAACTTTTTCATCGGCTCCGTCGAGGATGTCTTTTTTCTTACCTGGTACAGCAATGTCCGCTACGGCAATTGTGATACCTGCTTTCGTCGAGTACGTGAAGCCCAGTTCCTTGATCTTATCGAGGATCATAGACGTTTTCATTGTACCGAAGCGACGGAAGCACTCGGAGATAATGGTTCCCAGGAAGCCTTTCTTTACAGCACCTGGATCCGGGAGGTTCTTAATGAACTCCGTAACGTTTGTACCTTTATCAAAGATAAAGCTCTCGTCTGGAACCATAAATTGCAGGTTAGCTTTGGTTGGTGCATTGATGAACGGCAGATCTGCAGGGAAAATTTCGTTGAAAATCACTTTCCCTACTGTCGTTACGAGAAGCGCGTTCTCTTGCTGTTCAGTAAAGCTCGTTTTGTTCAGACGTTTCGCTGGCAGAGCGATACGCGTATGCAAGCTAATATAACCTTGCTGATACGCAGCGATCGCATCGTGTGGATCACGATAAATCGTGCCCTCGCCTTTGTCGCCTTCCCGTTCCAACGTGAGGTAGTAGGAACCAAGCACCATATCCTGGGATGGTGTAACTACCGGCTTACCGTCTTTAGGGTTCAAGATATTTTGCGCTGCCAGCATGAGAATACGGGCTTCCGCCTGTGCTTCAGCAGACAACGGAACGTGAACAGCCATTTGGTCACCGTCAAAGTCCGCGTTGTACGCAGTACATACGAGCGGATGCAGACGGATGGCGCGACCTTCAACCAGTACTGGTTCAAACGCCTGGATACCCAGACGGTGCAAGGTGGGGGCACGGTTCAATAGAACTGGATGCTCGCGGATAACGTCCTCGAGAACGTCCCAAACTTCAGGTTGAACGCGTTCTACCTTGCGCTTTGCGCTCTTGATGTTGTGAGCGAGACCTTTTGCCACCAGCTCTTTCATCACGAATGGCTTGAAGAGTTCCAGTGCCATTTCTTTTGGCAAACCGCACTGATACATCTTCAGGTTTGGTCCTACAACGATAACGGAACGACCGGAGTAGTCAACACGCTTACCGAGCAGGTTTTGACGGAAACGACCTTGTTTCCCTTTGAGCATGTGGCTCAAAGATTTCAATGGGCGGTTACCTGGTCCTGTTACCGGACGTCCACGACGACCGTTGTCGATGAGCGCGTCTACTGCTTCCTGCAGCATACGTTTCTCGTTTTGTACGATAATGTCAGGCGCACCAAGCTCTAGCAGGCGCTTCAGACGGTTATTCCGGTTGATTACACGACGGTACAGGTCATTCAAGTCAGAAGTGGCAAAACGTCCACCATCCAATTGAACCATCGGACGAAGCTCTGGCGGGATCACTGGCAGTACGTCTAGGACCATCCAATCCGGGTGGTTACCGGAGTTACGGAATGCCTCGAGCACTTCCAAGCGCTTGATCGCGCGGTTGCGACGTTGGCCTTGTGCCGTTTTCAGATCTTCTTTTAACGTCTCCACATCTTTATCCAGATCAATTTCAGCGAGCAGACGCTTGATCGCTTCTGCACCCATCATCGCTTGGAAAGAGTGGCCGTACTTTTCCCGATAGTTGCGGTACTCTTTTTCGGAGAGCAATTGCTTTTTATCGAGAGGTGTATCGCCTGGATCGGTTACTACGTAAGAAGCAAAGTAGATAACTTCTTCCAGGGAACGCGGGGACATGTCGAGCACCAAGCCCATACGGCTTGGAATCCCTTTGAAGTACCAGATGTGAGAAACTGGGGCAGCCAGTTCAATGTGCCCCATACGCTCACGACGTACTTTGGCGCGAGTCACTTCCACGCCACAACGATCGCACACTACACCTTTATAACGAACACGCTTGTATTTACCGCAGTGGCACTCCCAGTCCTTAGTCGGTCCAAAGATGCGTTCGCAGAACAAGCCGTCTTTTTCCGGTTTCAGTGTGCGGTAGTTGATCGTCTCCGGCTTTTTTACTTCCCCGAAAGACCACGAACGGATCTTATCGGGGGAAGCCAAGCCGATCTTCATATATTCGAAGTTATTCACGTCAATCACAGGGCGTTACCTCCCTTTGTACCGGAATCTTACTCTTCGTTCGAGCTTCCGCCTTCGAGTACGAGGTTTAGTTTTTCACTATTACCTTCATCCTCGTCTTCTGTTTCGCGCATTTCAATCTCCTGCTCATCACCGGAAAGGATCTTCACGTCCATACCCAAGCTTTGCAGTTCCTTAATCAATACCTTGAAGGACTCAGGAACGCCTGGCTCTGGAACGTTTTCACCTTTGACGATCGCTTCGTACGTTTTCACACGACCTACAACGTCATCGGATTTGACAGTGAGAATTTCTTGCAAGGTGTAGGCTGCACCGTATGCTTCCAGTGCCCAAACCTCCATCTCCCCGAAACGCTGTCCGCCGAATTGAGCTTTACCACCCAATGGCTGTTGGGTAACGAGAGAGTATGGACCAGTAGAACGGGCATGGATTTTGTCATCAACCAAGTGAGCCAATTTCAACATGTATACACAACCGACTGTTACACGACGATCAAACGGTTCACCTGTACGACCATCAAACAGGATGGTCTTACCATCGCGATCCAAGCCAGCTTCATCCAAAGTCTCGAATACTTCTGCTTGACGGGCACCGTCAAATACTGGTGTTGCCACGTGAATACCCAGAAGCTTCGCTGCCATACCGAGGTGAGTCTCCAATACCTGACCGATATTCATCCGCGAAGGAACGCCGAGCGGGTTGAGAACGATCTCTACCGGGGAGCCATCTGGCAAGAACGGCATGTCTTCCTCTGCCATAATTCGGGCAATAACCCCTTTGTTTCCATGTCGTCCAGCCATCTTGTCACCCACGGAAATTTTCCGTTTTTGGGCGATGTAAACACGTACCAGTTGATTTACGCCTGGAGGCAGCTCGTCGCCGTTTTCACGCGTAAAGACTTTTACGTCTACGATAATACCGGAACCACCATGCGGTACACGCAGAGATGTATCACGAACTTCACGAGCTTTTTCACCGAAGATCGCATGCAAGAGACGTTCTTCCGCAGTCAGCTCAGTCACGCCTTTAGGTGTAACCTTACCAACGAGAATATCGCCATCCTGAATTTCCGCGCCAACCCGGATAATACCGCGTTCGTCCAGGTTTTTCAGAGCGTCTTCACCCACGTTTGGAATATCGCGTGTGATTTCCTCTGGACCCAGCTTGGTGTCACGGGCTTCGGACTCGTATTCTTCAATATGGATAGACGTATATACGTCATCTTTAACCAGTTTTTCACTCAGAAGAATCGCATCTTCGTAGTTGTACCCTTCCCATGTCATAAACGCGACGATGACGTTACGACCGAGAGCCAATTCACCTTTTTCGGTGGATGGACCATCACCAATGATATCGCCTTTTTCAATCCAATCGCCACGGCTTACAATCGGGCGCTGGTTGATGCAAGTACCTTGGTTGGATCGGATAAATTTATGCATCTTGTACTTATCAATATCGCCAGCCACTTTCTTGCCGTCGATTTCTTTGTAACGACGAATCCAGATTTCGCGAGCCGTTACGCGCTCTACCTGACCCGGATGTTTGGCAACGATCGCTACCCCGGAGTCTTGCGCTGCTTTATGCTCCATACCCGTACCGACAAACGGTGCTTGTGGAATCAAAAGCGGAACGGCCTGCCGCTGCATGTTGGAACCCATCAATGCGCGGTTCGCGTCATCGTTTTCGAGGAACGGAATCAATGCAGTCGCCACGGACACTACCTGTTTAGGCGATACGTCCATGAAGTCAACCTTGTCGCGTGGTACGCTCAAGATTTCGCCTTTACGACGGCAAATAACCATGTCGTTCACAAAACGACCAACATCATCGAGCGGCTGGTTCGCCTGTGCCACGTTAAACACGTCTTCCTCATCAGCGGTCAAATAGCTGATATCCGTCAGAACAAAACCTGTTTCCGGGTCGACTTTACGACGAGGCGTTTCGATAAAGCCGTAGTCGTTGATACGAGCAAAGGAAGAAAGCGAGTTGATCAAACCAATGTTCGGACCCTCTGGTGTCTCAATTGGACACATACGGCCATAGTGGGAATGGTGAACGTCGCGCACTTCAAAGCCCGCGCGCTCACGGGTCAAACCACCAGGTCCGAGTGCAGAGAGACGACGCTTGTGAGTCAACTCAGCCAGCGGGTTTGTTTGGTCCATAAACTGGGACAACTGCGAGCTACCAAAGAACTCCTTCAGTGACGCAATCACTGGACGGATGTTAATGAGAGCTTGCGGTGTAATCTGGTTTTGATCCTGGATGGACATACGCTCACGAACCACGCGCTCCATACGGGACAAACCGATACGGAACTGGTTCTGCAAGAGCTCACCCACGGAACGGAGACGACGGTTACCCAAGTGGTCGATGTCGTCAGTGGAACCAACGCTATGCAGGAGGTTCATGAAATAGTTGATCGCCGAAACGATATCTGCCGGCGTAATATGCTTGACGGATTTATCTACGTTTCCGTTTCCGATGATTTTGATGATCTTGCCATCTTCAATCGGAGAGAAAATATTAATGGATTGCAGATGAATCGCTTCCTCTTCCAAAACACCGCCATGTGTACGAACATCAATACCGCCGATGTTCCCTTCCAGAGCAGGCAGGATACGATCCAGTATGCGACGGTCAATCATTTGACCCGCTTCGGCAAACATTTCACCGGTTTCTGTATCTACTAACGTCTCTGCCAAACGCTGATTGTACAGGCGATTCTTCAGATGAAGCTTCTTGTTCATTTTGTAACGACCGACAGAAGCCAAATCATAGCGCTTTGGATCAAAGAAGCGAGAGACCAAGAGACTCTTCGCATTATCAACTGTCGGTGGCTCACCCGGACGCAAACGCTCATAAATCTCGATCAGCGCTTTTTCGGTAGAGTCCGTATTGTCTTTTTCCAGCGTGTTCTTGATGTATTCATCTTCACCCAGCAAGCCCAATATCTCAATGTCAGAACCAAAGCCCAGTGCACGCAAAAGGACCGTTACCGGGATTTTACGCGTACGGTCGATGCGGACATAGATTACGTCTTTCGCATCAGTCTCCAACTCCAGCCATGCGCCCCGGTTCGGAATCACAGTAGCTGTGAACATCTGCTTGCCGTTTTTGTCCACTTTGGTGTTGTAATATACACTGGGGGAACGAACAAGCTGGCTGACAATAACGCGCTCAGCCCCATTAATAATGAAGGTTCCCGTTTCAGTCATGAGCGGGAAATCCCCCATGAAGACTTCTTGTTCCTTCACTTCTCCCGTCTCTTTGTTCAACAAACGTACCTTCACACGCAGAGGCGCCGCATAGGTGACGTCACGTTCTTTCGACTCGTCAACATCGTACTTCGGCTCTCCCAAGCTGTAGTCGATAAACTCCAGCACGAGATTACCTGTGAAGTCCTGGATTGGCGAAATGTCTTGGAACATCTCACGGAGCCCCTCATCAAGGAACCATTGGTAGGACTTTTGCTGAATCTCGATGAGATTTGGAAGGCCCAGCACTTCGTTAATACGTGAATACGTACGACGCTGGCGGTGTCGGCCACTTTGAATCACTTTACCTGCCAACTTATTCACCCCTCAGGTTGTGTTTTCACACATAGAAACTTGGCATTCGGCAACTTTAAGAGAGCAGACGAATGCCTCAAAAATAAAAATGGGTTAAATCAGTAACACCACTTTTAACCCAGAGAAACTCTATTTTAAAAGAATTCCCATGTTTTTACACAAACATTCCTTCCCTCTTCAGAAAAAGAAAGAAACACTTGACAGACAGGGAATTACTGAAAAATAGACATTTATCCCATATTGACATTTTATAATGCTACCACAATGAAATATTCTCGTCAAGAAAACTTTCCTTCTTGCTTATTTTATCGCCCGAAAAATGTGATAGCCTTTTGTTCGATCTACCTCTATCACTTCCCGGTAGGTTTCCTGGAGCTTCTTCAATGCCGATGGGGCGCCTTGCTTCTTTTGAATCACTACCCACATCTCGCCGCCTTCAGCCAGAAGCTCGTACCCTTCCGTAAAAATGCGATGGACGATCTCTTTGCCCGCTCGAATCGGTGGGTTGGTCAGGATGACGTCATACTCTCTCCCCTGCACCCCGCTGTAAACATCACTTACCAGGATCTCGACGTTTTTCACGCCATTCAACTCGGCGTTGCGTCGAGCCAGGTTGACCGCACGCTCATTCACGTCAATCATCGTGACCTGACCTTCTTCAGCAAGTCTAGCAGCAGTCAGCCCGATTGGACCGTAACCACAGCCCACATCCAGTACACGCGCACGACTGGCAAACTCCATGTTTTCGATGAGCAATACACTGCCAAAGTCAATCCGATCGCGGGAAAAAACGCCTGCATCCGTCCAAAAACGCAGTTCATTTCCACGAAGCACAAACGAAAATTGTTGTTCGTCATGCGCGACGCCCGGTCGACTGGTGTAGTAGTGATCTGTCACGTGTGATTCACCCTTTTCGCATCGGATAGAAATCAAACTCCTCACCCCTACAGAAAAACCCCCTGCCGCAGGCAAGGGGATTTCCATTAGGAAGCTAACTTACTTTACTTCTACTTGTGCGCCAGCTTCTTCGAGTTTTGCTTTGAGAGCTTCTGCTTCGTCTTTGGAAACGCCCTCTTTGAGTGTTTTTGGAGCGTTGTCTACCAGGTCTTTTGCTTCTTTCAGACCAAGGCCAGTCAGCTCGCGAACAACTTTAATAACGTTGATTTTGGAAGCTCCACCGCTTACCAAAGTTACGTTGAATTCAGTTTGCTCAGCAGCTGCTTCAGCGCCGCCACCAGCAACTACAGCTACAGGAGCAGCAGCAGTTACACCGAATTCGTCTTCAATTGCTTTTACCAGGTCGTTCAGTTCGAGAACGGACATGCCTTTGATGGCTTCCAAGATTTGCTCTTTAGACATTTTGAAATCCTCCCATTCAAGGAAAAGTATAGTTGAATCATTAACCGATCAGGCGATTACGCGCCTTGACCTTCTTTTTGTTCTGCCACTGCTTTGACTGCCAGTGCAACGTTGCGCATTGGAGCTTGCAGGACGGAAAGAAGCATGGACAGGAGACCTTCGCGGGATGGTAGGGATGCCAATTCTTTAATTTGATCAGCACCAACTACTTTACCTTCGATAACGCCACCCTTAATTTCCAGCTTGTCATTTTTCTTCGCGAATTCAGCGATAACTTTCGCTGGAGCGATGATATCATCTTTGGAGAACGCCAGAGCGTTCGGGCCAGTCAGATATTGATCCAGTTCAGTCAGGCTTTCCTTCTCAGTAGCCAAACGAGTCAGGGAGTTTTTCAACACCTGGAACTCAACACCTGCTTCACGCAATTGTTTGCGCAGCTCGGTTACCTGTGCTACTGTCAGACCGCGATAGTCAGCCACCACTGTTGTTTGGCTTTCGCGCAGTTTGGCTGCGATCACGTTGATCGCTTGTACCTTTTCTTCACGAATAACGGTTGGACGAATTTCTGCCATTGTTTACACCTCCCGTGCTCAATTCCTAGAAAATGAAGAATGCCCTCGCAGACTCACGAGGGCATAATGCTATATCGTCAAAGGAATCAACATTCCTAATTCGTACATTACACGCCTCGGAGGGATATTAAGCACTGCTTTTACAAGCACCGCACCTTCTGTCTACGGCATATTCTTTTCATCAACAGGAACTATCTTAACAACTCCCACAAAGGAAGTCAAGTGTCATTATTTTACAGCAACGCGTACGCCAGGGCCCATAGTGGAGCTCAGGGTTACATTTCTCATGTAAACACCTTTAGCTGCTGCTGGTTTCGCGCGGTTCAGCGCTTCAGTCAATGCAGCCAGGTTTTCAACCAGCTTGTCAGCATCGAAGGATGCTTTACCGATCGGAGCGTGGATGTTACCTTGTTTGTCTACGCGGTACTCAATTTTACCTGCTTTGATTTCGTTAACCGCTTTAGTTACATCAAATGTAACTGTACCGGTCTTAGGGTTTGGCATGAGGCCTTTTGGACCGAGTACACGACCCAATTTACCTACTTCACCCATCATATCAGGAGTAGCTACTACAACGTCAAAGTCGAACCAGCCACCTTGAATTTTCGCGATCATGTCTGCATCGCCTACGAAGTCTGCGCCAGCTGCTTCAGCATCTTTTGCTTTATCGCCTTTAGCGAATACGAGAACACGTTGTACTTTACCAGTACCATGTGGCAATACAACAGCGCCACGGATTTGTTGGTCAGCACGTTTAGGGTCTACGCCCAAACGGAAAGCTGCTTCAACCGTTTCATCGAATTTAGCAGTAGCTGCTTTTTTAACCAGCTCGATACCTTCTGCTACTTCGTATACTTTGTTTTTATCAACGAGCTTTACAGCCTCTTGATATTTCTTACCTTTTTTCGCCATGATTAAATCTCCCTTCAATGTGGTCGTAGCGGTTAATCCTCCCACAGACAGGGGGGCACAGCGTCCGTGCCCCCTTGCACTTAAGACAATTAGTCTTCGATTACGATACCCATAGAACGTGCAGTACCTTCAACCATGCGCATAGCCGCTTCAACGGTTGCTGCATTCAGGTCAGGGCGCTTCAGTTCTGCGATTTCACGTACTTTATCACGTTTCAGCGTAGCAACTTTTGTTTTGTTTGGTACACCAGAACCGGACTCGATGCCAGCAGCTTTTTTCAGAAGAACTGCAGCTGGTGGAGTCTTCGTGATGAAAGTGAAAGAACGGTCTTCAAACACGGTGATTTCCACCGGAATGATCATACCAACTTCGCTCTCTGTACGAGCATTGAATTCTTTACAGAACCCCATGATGTTCACACCAGCTTGACCGAGAGCCGGACCTACTGGAGGTGCAGGATTCGCTTTACCTGCTGGGATTTGTAATTTAATTACGCGGATAACCTTCTTAGCCACGTAAGACACCTCCTTACTTCACATGTGGTTATTACGGGGGAATGCCCCCTCCCACTGTTTGGTGAAAGTCTCGTAAAAGACTTTCGATCTATAGTGAGAGTGCAAGAAACCCCAGATATTGTTGTGGGATTGTTAAAACAAGATGAAATGTACCATATAGCTCGATACTTTTCAAGTTGTATCCTAATCCAATTTTTGAACTTGTGTAAAGTCTAGCTCTACCGGTGTTTCGCGACCGAAGATGTCCACTAATACGCGAACCTTCTGTCTGTCCGGGTGAATCTCGATAATCTCCCCGGTGCGATTAGAAAATGGACCATCTGTGACGCGCACCATATCGCGGAGAGCAAAATCGACTCTGATTTTGGGAATTTCGATTCCCATTTGCTTGAGAATCGTATCGGCCTCTTCAGGACGCAGCGCTGTCGGCTTAGAACCGGCGCCCGTGGATCCGACAAAGCCGGTAACCCCAGGAGTGTTGCGCACGACATACCAAGAGTCGTCCGTCATCACCATTTCAACAAGGACGTATCCAGGAAACACTTTTTTCGTGACGGTGCGCTTTTTGCCATCCTTAGTCTCCACTTCTTCTTCAGTGGGAACGAGAACGCGAAAGATCTTGTCTTCCATGCCCATCGACTCGAGGCGCTTCTCTAGATTGGTTTTAACCTTGTTTTCGTAACCTGAGTACGTATGAAGTACATACCATGCTTTTTCCATATCCAACAGGACGTTAACCGTCCGTCCCTCCTAAGACTTGCAAAATTACGTTCCTAGAATCAAATCGATCAAGCGCGAGATCCCCAAATCAACGACGAAGAAGAAAAGTGCTAACAGCACAACCGTAACAAGAACAACAATCGTATAGGTTGTCAGTTCTTTACGGTTAGGCCAACGGACTTTCTTCAGTTCGGACATTACGTCGCCAAAGAAGCCACCGGTACGGCGAAAACTGGCTCCGATTCGTGCTAAAAAACCCACTTTGCCACCCCCTGACTTCGTCGCATCAACCATTACTTCGTCTCGCGATGAAGGGTTTGCTTCTTGTCACGGGAGCAATACTTTTTCAGTTCAACACGTTCAGTAGTGGTGCGTTTGTTCTTTGTGGAGATATAGTTACGCTCGCCACACTCGGTGCACGCCAACGTGATGTTTACTCGCATTTATTGCCACCTCCATCTCATTTCAAACCTGCTATTAGTTATAAGTACCCCGATGATAAATAGTACGGGAAAACCGCTACTTTTTCCTGACCATTTCATTCACCAAAGTAACCATAGAACAGAGAGATAAGAGTCTATGGCTACCTAAATAAATTTATCATACCGAAATACCCATGTCAAACAAAACGACTTGACAAGCGGAAAGCATTTTGCTTCCATATAAAACCCGGGATTTCCCTTTTTTGCGCTTATGCCTAACCAGATTGGATGTAGCGAGAAGAAAAAAAAAGATTCTCTTTTACAGATGAATCTCTCTACCTTCCAAATAACGCTCTAATTTGCGCTTGACTCGCTGCAAGGCATTATCAATAGACTTGACGTGACGCTTCAGCTCAACAGCAATTTGCTGATAGGATCGCCCATCCAAATACAGCATGAGTACCTGACGTTCCAAGTCACTCAAGATTTCACTCATTTTCCCCTCAATATCATCGAACTCTTCACGATTGATGAACAACTCTTCGGGATCCGTCACCTTTGTTCCCGATATCACATCGAGCAAGGTACGGTCAGAATCCTCATCGTAGATCGGCTTGTCCAGCGATACATAAGAATTAAGCGGAATATGCTTTTGTCTGGTAGCCGTCTTGATCGCTGTGATAATTTGTCTCGTAATGCACAGCTCGGCAAATGCCTTGAAAGAAGTGAGCTTGTCTCCTCGGAAGTCGCGAATAGACTTGTACAGTCCGATCATCCCTTCCTGGACGATGTCTTCGCGGTCAGCCCCAATAAGAAAATAGGATCTCGCTTTGGCACGCACGAAGTTTTTGTACTTGTTAATCAAGTACTCCAAGGCTTCGGCGTCATTATCGCGAACCAGGTCGACTACTTCTTCGTCGGTCATTAGTTCATATTGGGCATGTTTTAACTCCTTGAGGTCAACACTCACAAATGATCCCTCCGCCAACCGGTTTCTCCATAGATAGCGTTATTATACATGATGCCGTAAAAAAGCGTCAACCGAATCCAAGTTATTCCCTTCTCCATTTTTCGAATATTTTCGCTATTTCATCATTCAAAGTAATGCGTGTGGAGAAGCGTTCTTCCTGTGTTTTATCGACCTGCCGTTTGATTTCCTTGCCTGCATTTTCCATATCAAGCAACAACTCCCGCGCGGATTTACGCAGTGCTCCCTGGCCGAAAATGACCCGCTGGGAAGTGTAGTCAGAAGTCGCTACATAGATTTGTCGATTTTTCTGGTGAAATTCGGAGACTAACTGCTCAATTTTTTCGTCAGCCGTCTCCTTTTTTTTCGTAAAATAAATTTCGACCAGGTAGTCTTCCATTTGACGGCCAATGCCAGGTACGTTGTATGCATCAAAAACGATGATTACTTTCATCCCCGTATAGCTCTGATATTCAGCCATTTTGGAAATGAGCTGATCGCGCGCCTCGTCCATACGATCCTGATCTTTTAATGCACGCAAGTCAGGCCAGGCACCGATGATATTATAACCGTCAACGATCAGCAGTTGCTTGGCTTTCTTTTTGGCCATCTCATTTCACCCGCGTCGGAAGTGGACTCCTGGAACGGTATACTTCATACATCAATAATGCCGCAGCTACCGAGGCGTTGAGAGAGGTCACATTGCCCGCCATTGGAAGGCTGTAGAGAAAATCGCAATTTTCCCGAACGAGACGACTGATTCCTTTACCCTCACTGCCGATAACGATGGCAAGCGGCATTGTAAAATCTCCTTGGCGGAAGTCTTGCTTGGCACTCGCATCAGTACCTGCAATCCAGACACCGCGTTCTTTTAATTCTTCCATGGTCCGAACTAGATTAGTCACACGTGCTACAGGGACGTAGTTGATAGCCCCGGCGGATGATTTAGCAACCGTTGCAGTCAGGCTCACCGAACGCCTTTTTGGAATAATGACTCCATGTGCTCCCACCGCATCTGCCGTACGCATGATGGAGCCCAGATTGTGCGGATCCTCCAGCTCGTCCAGCAAAAGAAGGAAGGGCTGCTCGTTCTTCTCTTCAGCCCGCTTCAAAATATCGTCCACTTCTACATAGTCGTAGGCCGCTACAGAGGCGATAACCCCCTGATGATTGTCCGTCGACGCAAGCTGATCCAGCTTCTTGCGATTCGCTGTTGTTACAATCACGCCCTGGTCCTTTGCAAGGGAAAAAACAGGTCCCATCAGGTTCTTGTTTGTTCCTTCTGCAATCCAAATCTTATTGATCGTACGCCCTGCACGGAGCGCCTCGATCACAGGGTTTTTCCCAACAATCCACTCTTCACTCATGCTTTATTCTCCTTCCACAATAGCAAAAGCTTGCTGCACAATTTCAGCGATCCGCTCTTCTCTTCCGCTCAAATACAAGTATCCGATCAATGCTTCAAACGCCGTGGCATGCCGATAATCGATAATATCGGCATTTTTCGCGGTGGAGCCAGACTTGGCATTCCGCCCCCGTTTTACCACATTCAGCTCTTCTTCCGGCAGCGTGGGCATGAGCGTCAATAAGATATTCGCCTGCGCTTTGGCTGAAACGTACCGGTTAGCTGTTTTGTGGAGCTGGTTTGGTTTAACCAGCCCCTTGGCGATCAGATGATACCTCACACAATGAGCATAGGTAGCGTCGCCGAGAAAGGCTAGCACCAGTGGATTGGTCAGATTAGGATCTCGGGTTAGTTCTTCTTTTTGCATCGTTTCTCTTCGGCCCCTTACTTACGGCGCCAGCGAACACCCTGAGGAGTGTCTTCCAGCACGATTCCTTTTGCTGCGAGCAAATCCCGGATTTCGTCTGAACGGGCAAAATTACGTGCTTTGCGAGCCGCTGTTCGCTCTTCGATCAACGCGTCAATTTCACTGTCCACGAGTTCCTGCTCTTCTTCAAGTTCAAGTCCAAGTACGCCCGTCAACTCTACAAGCAGATCCATATATGCGCGGACTTCCTTGGTGCCCACATTTTGATTGCGCATGTACAGATTGGCTTCTTTCACGATGTCAAAGAATACCGTGATCGCATTGGCTGTATTCAGATCATCATCCATCTCGGCAATGAACTGTTCGCGCAGTTCGCTAATGATTTTAGCCTGCTGAGCTTCCTGACCGTTTGGCTCTTCATCTCGAGACGTCTCCAATCGGTGAGACAGATTGGTGTAGGCCGTCTTGATTCGTTCCAGACCGTTCGCCGCTTGTGTAAGTAGCTCTTCACTAAAGTTTATCGGGTTGCGGTAATGGCCTTGAAGCATGAAAAAGCGGATCAGCTGGCCGCCATATTCTTTCGTCAGGTCACGTGCCAAGAGGAAATTCCCCAGTGATTTAGACATTTTTTCGTTGTCGATATTGAGCATGCCATTGTGCAACCAGTAGCGAGCAAATACCTTGCCCGTAAAGCACTCTGACTGTGCAATTTCATTTTCATGGTGCGGGAACACGAGATCGGTACCGCCTGCATGGATATCAATTTCCTCACCTAAAAACTTCAAAGCCATAGCCGAGCACTCAATATGCCAGCCCGGACGACCTTCACCCCAAGGACTGCTCCACGTAACCTCACCCGTCTTCGCCGCTTTCCATAGAACAAAGTCGAGCGGATGTTCCTTTTTCTCATTAATCTCTACGCGAGCACCGGCCTGCAGATCATCGAGCGGTTGATGGGAGAGCTTTCCGTACTCATTGAAACGTCCTGTACGGAAATAGACATCGCCTTCGCTCTCGTACGCAAAGCCTTTGTCGATCAGTCCTTCCACAAACTCTATGATTTCCGGAATGGTCTGCATCACGCGCGGTTGAATGTCAGGAGGCAGTACATGTAAGGAGCGCAAATCTTCATTGAATGCATCTGTATACCGATCCGCTACTTCCTTGACAGTGGTTCCTTCTTGATTCGCGACTCGAATCAATTTATCGTCCACATCCGTAATGTTTTGCACAAACGTCACTTCGTAACCGCGATATTTCAAATATCGGCGAAGTGTGTCGAAAACAATAGCAGGACGGGCGTTTCCAATGTGAATGTAGTTGTACACGGTCGGACCGCACACGTACATCTTTACCTTTCCTGGCTCCAATGTAACAAACGGTTCCTTTCGACGTGTCATCGTATTAGTCAGTTGAATGCCCATTGTTCTTTTTATCCTCCCTCAAATGGTCCAATTCTTTTCGCAAGTGGTCAATTTCTTTTTGCATCAAACGAATGGTATCGGCCACCGGGTCAGGCATATTAACGTGATCCAAATCGTTTTTGACGCGTTTGCCGTCCTGTATGACGATACGTGCTTTAATCCCGACTACGGTCGAATTGGGTGGTACCTCCTGCAAAACAACGGCACCGGCCCCTATCTTTGAATTATCGCCAATCTTGAAGGAACCCAACACCTTTGCTCCCGTAGCAATAATCACATCATTACCCACCGTGGGATGACGTTTGCCTTTTTCCTTGCCTGTTCCCCCAAGCGTAACACCTTGGTAAATCGTCACGTTGTCACCAATTTCGCAAGTCTCTCCGATGACGACTCCACTTCCGTGATCAATAAACAAACCTTGGCCAATCCGCGCGCCCGGGTGAATCTCAATCCCGGTAAAAAAGCGGGTCACTTGAGAAACAACACGAGCCGTCGTACACCATTTGGCCTTCCATAGCTTGTGGGCAATCCGGTGCCCCCATATTGCGTGCAGACCAGCATAGGTCATCACAACCTCCAGGGTACTGCGCGCAGCCGGGTCTCGTTCAAATACAGCTTGAATGTCATCTTTCATCTGTGCAAACATTTTGAGTGGCACCTCCTGCCTGATTTTCCTGCGATAAAAAACCCTGTGAACATCCTCTAAAAATGAAAAACGCCCCTGCCCCCTCAATTACGAAGGGACAGAGACGGTTTAACCGTGGTTCCACTCTGCTTAGATTGTTCCACAAAATGGCTGAACAAACAGCCCAAACAATCTCGCTCAAATCCCGATAACGGCGGGGCACCGATGGCACCTACTTGCGTCTATCCTACTTTGGACAGACCTGTTCGGCTCACTGCTCACAGGCGCATTTCCATACAGTACACGCCGGATGGCTCTCACCTCTCCATCCTCTCTGTAGACGTATATTCCTGCTGTACTTCTCCTGATCGTCGCATTCAATCTCTATTCACGGTTGAGGCGGTAGCCTACTTTCCGTTTGCAATCACATTTTCGGTGCGTGCAATTACTTTGTCACGTCCTAAGAGATACAGCGTCTCGGCAAGATCACGACCGTGCGCCTGGCCGGTAGCTGCCACACGGACCGGCATAAACAATGCTTTTCCTTTGTGGCCTGTTTCCTTTTGTACGTCTTTCAGCGCTGCTTTGATAACATCCACATTATATGCGTCAATAGCCGACAGGTGTTTCACAAAAGAGGAAAGCACCTCTGGCAGTTGTGGTTCTTTCAATACCAATGCTGCTTCTTCATCGTACACCACTTCGTCCAGGAAGAAAAGAGCCGCAAGCGGAACGATTTGTGCACAGTACGACATCTGCTCCTGATAGAGGGCAACGATACTGCGAACCCACTCTCGCTTTTCATCCGAAAGTGATTCCTCGATGAAGCCCGCTTTTTGCAGATGCGGTACGCACATCTGTGTAATCAGATCCAGCGGTTGACGCTTCAGGTAGAAGTTGTTCATCCAGTTCATTTTGGTCGCATCAAAAACGGCAGGAGATTTGCTCACACGGTCTGCGGAAAACAGCTTGATCAGATCCTCCATGCCGAAAATCTCTTCTTCTCCACCTGGAGACCAGCCCAATAGAACAAGGAAATTCACAATGGCATCCGGCAAGAAGCCAAGGTCGCGATATTGCTCGATGAACTGCAAGATGCTTTCATCGCGCTTGGACATTTTTTTGCCGTCTTGATTCAGGATCAGCGCCAAGTGAGCAAACTGCGGTGCTTCCCAACCAAATGCCTCATAAATCATCAATTGACGAGGCGTGTTAGAGAGATGCTCTTCCCCGCGAATGACGTGGCTGATCTTCATCAGGTAGTCGTCAATAACTACCGCGAAGTTGTATGTCGGAATCCCGTCAGGACGACAAATAACGAAGTCACCCATCTCATTGGAATTGAACGTTACTTGTCCACGAATCATATCATCGACAACGTACTCTCGGTCTTCTAGTACGAGGAAGTGAATGGACGGAACGCGTCCTTCTGCTTCATACTGTGCTCGCTGTTCTTCTGTTACATGGCGATGCTTTTCCAGAATGCGCGGCGTTTCACCGCGGGCAATCTGCTCTTCACGCTCAGCGTCCAGCTCTTCTTTGGTAGCGTAGCAGTAGTACGCCTTGCCTTCTGCCAAAAGCTGATCAATATAAGTGCGATAAATGTCCAGTCGTTCGGTTTGACGATACGGCCCATACGGCCCGCCAAGATCTGTGCCTTCTACCCATTCGACTCCGAGCCATTTCAGATTTTTCATCTGCTCTTCGTCAGCATTTTCCTTATTCCGCGTCTGGTCCGTATCTTCAATCCGAACGATGAACGAACCTCCGTGATGTTTCGCAAACAAATAGTTGAAAAGTGCAGTTCGCGCACCGCCGATGTGTAAATGCCCCGTAGGACTGGGCGCATAACGCGTGCGGATTTCTTTCGCCATTGGTAGCACCATCCTTATGAATGTAAAAGGGAATAAATTCTCATTGATACATGTTTCTAAGGCTCTATGTTACACCTTGCCCTTCTACTTGACAAGCAAGCATGCAGCCTGAGCCGCGATTCCCTCTCCCCGCCCCGTAAAGCCGAGCTTTTCCGAGGTTGTTGCCTTCACATTTACCTGGGACAGATCATCCGCCTCCAATACGCGCGCGATGACCTCACACATCTGCGGTATGTACGGAGCCATCTTTGGCGCTTGGGCGATAATGGTAGCATCTACATTTCCCAATCGGTATCCGCGTTCTTTGACCATTTTCCATACATGCTCCAAGAGTTTCACGCTGTCCGCGTCTTTAAATGCTGGGTCCGTATCGGGAAAATGACGACCGATGTCCCCTTCTCCAATTGCACCGAGGATCGCGTCGCTGATGGCATGCAGGAGCACGTCTGCATCGGAATGCCCTAACAAACCTTTTTCGTACGGGATGGTGACGCCTCCGATAATGCAAGGACGATCCTCCACCAGTTGATGCACATCAAAGCCTTGTCCAATACGCATGAGCTACTCTCCCTTTCGCTTTCGCAATATCTCTTCACCGAGCCATATATCATCTGGCGTAGTAATCTTAATGTTTTCATAGCTTCCTGGCATGACTTTTACAGGGTGACCGAGCCATTCTACCAGCATCGCGTCATCTGTACCCATTTTCCTAGCCCGCTGCGCTGCCTCATGCGCATCTCGCAACAAAGACATACGAAAAGCTTGTGGGGTTTGTACCGCCCACAAGCTTTCCCGTGCCGGAGTTGATTCCACAATTCCTGTGGGCCCCACCACTTTTATCGTGTCTTTGACAGGCACAGCCATGATCATTGCCTGATCGTGCTCTACCTGTCTGATCATAGCGCTGATCTGTTCGCGAGTAATAAATGGCCGGGCAGCATCGTGGACAAGTACGTACGTGCAATCCGCCGATAGTGCAGCGAGACCATTTCGCACACTATCCTGACGCTCCACTCCACCCAGTACGACCGTAAGCTGGATCGCTTCTTTCTGGAGCCAGGTCAATACATCGGCGTGGTCTTGCTCGCTTACTACCAGCACGATCTGATCCACGTCTTGATGAGTGGTAAAGAGTCGCACCGTATGAGCCAAAATCGGCTCTCCCGCAAGCGGTAACCACAACTTGTTTCGTTGCCCGCGCATTCGTTTACCAGAACCAGCTGCAACGATGACGACACCCGTACTCACGATAGTTCCTCTCCCGTCTTTTCTATAAAGCTCTTTCCAAAAGCTTCGGCTTGGCGAAGATCATCCGTCCTGCTGATGTTTGCAGCACGCTGGTCACAAGTACATCGACATCGTTGCCGATATATTCACGTCCGCCTTCTACGACGATCATGGTGCCGTCATCCAAGTAGGCTACTCCTTGACCGTGTTCTTTGCCGTCCTTGATCACCTGTACATTCATCTCTTCACCAGGCAGGACTACTGGCTTCACTGCATTTGCCAGGTCGTTGATGTTCAGTACCGCAACACCTTGCAGCTCGCATACCTTGTTCAAGTTAAAGTCGTTTGTGACGACTTTTCCGTTCATCACTTTTGCCAGCTTGATCAGCTTGCTGTCGACCTCAGAGACTTCTTCAAAATCGCCTTCCCAAATCTGAACCTTTACTTTCATTTCCTTTTGAATCTTATTCAAGATATCCAGACCGCGGCGGCCGCGATTCCTTTTCAATACATCGGAGGAATCAGCGATATGCTGCAGCTCTTCTAACACAAACCCCGGAATGACCAGCACACCTTCCAGAAAGCCGGTGCGACAAATATCTGCAATGCGTCCATCAATGATAACGCTTGTGTCCAAAATCTTGTTTTCTACGTTCGTCATGGTCGTTGCGTTGTCTTTTTTCTTATCCTTGCGTCCGATTGAAAAAACGGACATAATCTCGTCCCGCTTGCGAAAACCTACTTGGAACCCCAAATAGCCAAGCAACCCGGAAACAACCAACGGCAAAAGATCTCCTATCACTGGGATCGGAATTTTACTGATGGGCAGGAATAATAAAAAGGCAACAATAAGACCACTAATCAACCCCATCGCTCCGAACATAACATCGACAATTGGCATTTTGACGAGCGTCTCTTCTCCCCAACGAACTACTCTCAAAATATAATCCAATAACCAATTGGCTAAAAAGAAGAACAAGATGGCACCAAGTACCGCTCCAATATATTGCGTTCCAGCTACTACACCGAAATTCAAAAGCGGATTTAGCAGCGCAAATAGGTCAGCACCATATTGGTACCCTAAGCCACCGCCAACCAAAACAAAAAAGATTTTTCCTATGCGGCGTACCATGCCTTCACCTCCTTTTATTAATATAGACGTAAAGCTTTGAGTAAAACCCTGTTTCTTTCCAAATGGCTAAATTGCTTCATTGCCACTTTCCCCCACTATAGCAAAAATGATTTTACCATGTCAAATAGCCAAAAATTTTAACATAGTTGTCATTTTCCCGTCAACCTCAAACACCTGTTTCCTTCGGATGCAAATTGACAGAGAGCAGACTCCCTTCTTATAATGGCAATAACGAATGCGCGAAAATTATGACGATATCAACAGCCTAAAGCAGAGGTGAATCATATGGACAATCGAAATGTAGGTGACTTTCAAACGCAAGTATCGGAACTCTTGATCAGACATCGGAGCGTACTGGACGTCATGTCCAAAGTTCAGGAAACGGCATCCCGCATTAACCGTTCACTGACAAAAGCTATCACCGATTGCGGCTGTGTCGAAGTGGTTGCCAAAAAGCAAACGTACGATTCCAATAAAAACTTGGAGGAAAACAAGTCTCAATTGGACACCCACTTTACCGGACCCCTGTGCGAGCATTGCCGCGACGTAGTTACAGCCGAGCTCGGAAAAAACCTGTTTTATCTCACTGCCTTGTGCAATATCACGGACATCAAGCTAGAGGACGTCTTGGAGAAAGAGTCGAAACGACTGAACACCCTAGGTGTATTCAATCTTTCTTAGTCTCACACTCGTATTACGAACCACCCCCCAAAAAAGTTGCATAGAAAAATGAAAAACCCGCACTTTGGTTGGCGGGTTTTTTGCATCAAGCCGCTTATTCAAACGGCACCGATTCTTCTTCTTTGTTTTTTCTCTTACGTAATTTTTTGACGAGAAAGTCAACGTTTTTTTTTATTCCGTAAAGAGCATAGAATGCGAGTGGCAAGAAGACAATCTTGGGAAATTGCTGCGGGTACTTGATTGCTACCACGACCACAATGGCGATGATAATGGGTGTAATCCAGTACGCTGACTTGGGAATCCCGACTTTTTTGAAATTCGGATATTTGACCTTAGATACCATCAAAAAAGCGAGAAGAAGCATGCTTACTGCAAGCAGTATCGGATTAAACACTTGGTGGTACAGTGCAAGCGTGGCAAGTACGCCACCTGCTGCCGTAATAGGCAAACCGATGAAGTATCCCGGAACTCCGGCTTGAACGTTAAAACGAGCCAAGCGCAACGCTCCACAGATTGGAAAAATCGCTGTAACGAAAATACCGAGCAAATTGAAGTCTTGCAGGACGACTACATACATAATGAACGCTGGCGCTACCCCGAAAGTAATGACGTCAGAAAGAGAATCCAGTTCTTTACCGAATTCACTTTGTGCATTCAGCATTCGGGCTACGCGTCCGTCCAGTCCGTCTGCCAGCATACCAATTATCACTGTAATGGCCGCATAATCGACGTAGTGATCGCCTTGAAACGCGAGAATAATTGCTAAAACTCCCAAAAACAAATTGCTTACGGTTAGTATGTTCGGTAACGATTTCACGAACATAGACTTACCTCCTGATTTCTTCTGCTAAGAAGATTTGGTGGTCTCCTAGGCAAATGTTTAATACAAATAATGCCTTAATCCTATCTACTTTAAATGTGCCTGTCAATGAACACTTGTTCCTGAATCCGTTTCAGGCCGTCTTTGATGGCCCTCGCTCGAACTTCCCCGATCCCCTCAACCTCATCCAGTTCTTGAATAGTCGCCATCATAATTCGAGGTAAATTGTGGAAATACGCAACCAGTTTCGTAATGATTGAAATGGGCAATCGCGGGATCCTTTGCAGAATACGATAACCTCTCGGGGAGACAGATTCTTCAAGCATACTGACATTGGAGGAAAACCCTAATACACGCAAAAAAGAGCTCAATTCAAGCATTTCTTCCGAGCTTAATTTTTTCATGTCACGCAATACATTTTCGGGAGTTTGTGACACGTCTCGACAATAATCCCGAATGAGCATATGAGCTTCTTCCTCAATATTGGAAACCAGTTCCTCCATCTGCATGCTGACAAGCCTGCCCTCTACCCCTAGCTCGCATATGTACTTGGAGACTTCTGTCTTAATACGTAATACCATCTCAATTCGTTGCAAAACGAAGGTAACTTCGTGCAAGGTTACCAATTCCTCGAATTCCAACGCACCGAGATTGGTCAGCGCCTGATCCAATACGGCCTTGTATTTTTCCAAGGTAGAGACTGCCTGGTTGGCTTTGGCCAGGATGACACTGATTTCATTTAAGACATAGCGAAAGTTCCCCTGGTACAGGGTGATGACATTTCGCCTTTGGGAAATAGCAATGACCAGATAATGGGTCTGGATTGCCGTCCGTTGGGCCGTTCGATGGCGTGTTCCTGTTTCACTTGTAGAAATGGAGGCAGGAGGAAAGAGTTGGGTATTGGCATACAGGATACGTTTTGCGTCTTCACTTACTATAATCGCCCCATCCATCTTCGCCAATTCATACAAATGGGCAGGAGAGAAGTCACAATTGATGGAAAAACCGCCATCTACGATCGACTTCAACTCCGGACCGTAACCGACGACGATCAGTCCGCCGGTTTTGGCCCGCAAAACATTTTCCAGCCCTTCCCGAAGCTGTGTACCGGGAGCGACCAAGCGAAGCACATCACTAAAAAGCGGATTTCTTTTGGTGTTCTCCTGCATCCTTCGCCCCTACCCCCTTATCACCTCGTTCAAAGCTTCTGCAATATTATTTACGCCAATTACTTGAATATCGTCCGGTGCATCTAATCCACGAATGTTTTTCTCCGGTATAATGACACGCTTGAAGCCGAGTTTGTGTGCCTCGCGCACACGTTGTTCAATTCGTGATACTCCTCGCACCTCTCCGGTCAGACCGATTTCTCCAATCACCACGTCGTGCGGGTTGGTAGCGTGGTCGCGAAAGCTGCTGGCAATGCTGACCGCGATCGCCAGGTCGACAGCAGGTTCATCCAATCGTACTCCCCCTGCCACGTTGACATACGCGTCTTGATTTTGCAGCATCATGCCCATTCTCTTTTCGAGTACGGCCATAATCATCGCCACGCGCTGATGATCGACCCCTGTCGCCATTCTCCTCGGTGTCACAAAGCTTGTCGGTGCCACAAGTGCCTGCAACTCAACCAAGACAGGACGGGTACCCTCCATGCTTGCTACGACAGTCGAGCCAGCTACGCCAAATGGACGCTCTGCCAGAAAAATCTCTGAAGGATTTGCTACTTCCTCCAGACCGCGATCCTTCATCTCAAAAATTCCGATTTCATTTGTCGAACCAAAGCGGTTTTTGACTGCCCGTAAAATTCGGAACGTATTATGTCGTTCTCCCTCGAAATAAAGCACAGCGTCAACCATGTGTTCCAGCATTCGGGGTCCGGCAATGGAGCCTTCCTTTGTCACGTGGCCCACAATGAACGTTCCAATCCCTTTTCCTTTAGCGATTCTCATCAGTTGTGCGGTGGCTTCACGGACTTGAGCAACGCTTCCTGCCGCCGATTGAACCGCTGGGTGGAAAACCGTCTGGATCGAGTCGATGATCAATACATGGGGGTCTACTTGATTAATATGCTGTTCGATCAAATCCAAATCATTTTCTGCTAAGACAAACATGGGAGGAGTTTTCATATTGAGACGATCTGCACGCAATTTGATTTGTTTTGCAGATTCCTCACCTGATACATAAAGCACTTTTGCCCCCTGGTGAGCTAATGTAAAGGAGGTCTGCAAAAGAAGTGTCGATTTGCCGATTCCCGGGTCTCCCCCGACCAGAATAAGTGAACCAGGAACGAGCCCACCACCTAGAACACGGTTTAATTCCCCGATAGTCGTATCCATCCGCGGGTCTTCATTACTGGCTACCTCAGTCAGTGGAATCGCGGCCTGACGCTGTCCGCCGCTCATTCCTTCGTGCCGATGCGCAGTTTTTAATGTTACTTCTTCGACTAATGTATTCCAGCTATTACAGCCAGGACATTTTCCCATCCATTTCGGTGATTCATAGCCACATTCTTGACACGCGTATTTCGTTTTATACTTTGACATATTCGCACCCTCACTTGGAATTTCTCCTCTATTTTTATCATAGATACGCACCTAAAAAAAGAACACCTCCTAAAACTGGAGGCATTCTGCAGATTTTTGCTCGTTTACGATTTGGTTTTTTCCAAGCGCTTGACCACCAGCTTACCTTCATCGGACTCAATATTGACGGTGTCCCCTTTACTGATGTTGCCTTTTAGCAGCTCTTCAGACAATCTGTCCTCAATATGGCGCTGAATGGCACGACGCAATGGACGTGCACCGTACGCGGGATCGAAACCTTCCTTTGCCAATATTTTCTTAGCATCGTCGGTCAATTGGAAGTCAATGCTTTGTTCCTTCAAGCGTTTGCGCAGCTCATCCGTCATCAAGGTGACGATTCTCTCAATATGCTCTTGCTCCAGCGAGTGGAACACAATGACTTCGTCGATCCGGTTCAGGAACTCAGGACGGAAGCTCTTTTTCAGTTCATCCATAACTTTATCCTTCATGTCCTGATATTTTCTTTCAGTATCTCCAGTGGTAAAGCCAAGCGTCGTGTTTTTCTTGATCATGCTTGCCCCTACGTTGGAGGTCATGATAACTACTGTGTTTCGGAAGTCTACCGTGCGGCCTTTGGAATCGGTCAAACGACCATCATCTAGGACCTGCAGCAAGATATTGAACACATCTGGATGCGCTTTTTCGATTTCATCCAGCAAGATGACAGAGTAAGGCTTGCGGCGTACCTTTTCTGTCAATTGACCGCCTTCGTCATAACCGACGTATCCTGGAGGAGCACCCACCAGACGAGCTGTCGAGTGTTTCTCCATGTACTCGGACATGTCTACCCGAATCATCGCGTCCTCGTCTCCAAAGAGCGTCTCTGCTACAGCACGGGCTAATTCAGTCTTCCCTACACCGGTAGGGCCGAGGAAAATAAACGAGCCAATTGGGCGTTTCGGATCCTTGAGACCGGCACGTGCACGGCGAACAGCACGGGAGATGGATTTGACCGCTTCATCCTGACCAATAACCCGATCATGCAGGATTTCTTCCATTTTCAAGAGACGCTCGGTTTCCTCTTCCTTCAGCTTGAGGACAGGGATTCCGGTCCAGCTCGCTACCACTGTTGCGATATCCTCTGGAGTTACTTCCATGTTTAGCTGGCCTTGGCGCTCTTTCCAGTCCTTTTTGGTTTTATCCAGTTCTTCGCGCAGCTTTTGTTCTTGATCACGAAGTGCTGCTGCCTCTTCGAACTCCTGAGACTGCACTGCAGCGTCTTTTTCCTTGCGTACCTCTTCCAAGCGCCCTTCCAGCTCCTTGAGATTCGGCGGAACCGTAAAGGACTGCAAACGCACTTTGGAAGCTGCTTCATCTACTAAGTCAATTGCCTTGTCCGGCAAGAAACGGTCTGGGATATAGCGGTCAGACAGCTTAACTGCCTGCTCGATTGCTTCATCGGTAATTTTGACACGGTGATGCGCTTCATAACGGTCGCGGAGGCCATGCAGAATTTTAATAGCGTCTTCTGCCGACGGCTCGTCGACTTGAATCGGTTGGAAACGACGCTCCAGCGCTGCATCCTTTTCAATGTACTTGCGGTATTCGTCCAGGGTTGTCGCCCCTACACACTGCAATTCACCGCGGGCAAGAGCCGGCTTCAAAATGTTGGAGGCATCAATTGCACCTTCTGCTCCACCGGCGCCAATCAATGTATGCAATTCGTCAATGAACAGGATGATGTTCCCTGCCTGCCTGATTTCGTCCATAATCTTTTTCAGACGGTCTTCAAATTCACCACGATACTTGGTGCCTGCCACAACTGTACCCATATCCAGTGTCATCACACGTTTATCGCGAAGTGTTTCCGGGATTTCGTTGTTTACAATTTTTTGCGCGAGGCCCTCAGCAATGGCTGTTTTCCCTACACCAGGCTCCCCGATCAATACTGGGTTGTTTTTGGTGCGTCTGCTTAGCACCTGGATCACGCGCTCAATTTCTTTTTGACGACCAATTACCGGATCTAGTCCGCCGTCACGTGCGATGGCAGTCAGGTCGCGAGCCAATCCATCCAAGGTAGGAGTATTCGCTGCAGGATTTCCGCCAGACGGCTGATGGGATGCCATTAATTCCGAGCTGCCTAAAAGCTGCAGCACTTGCTGGCGTGCTTTGTTCAAACTGACACCCAAGTTGTTCATGATGCGTGCCGCAATGCCTTCCCCTTCACGGATCAGACCAAGCAGGATGTGTTCTGTGCCCACGTAGGTATGACCCAGCTTGCGGGCCTCATCCATGGACAGTTCAATTACCTTTTTGGCGCGAGGTGTATAGTTTGGTGTGTAATTACTACCGGACTGTTCTGTTCCGCGCCCGATTAACGACTCCACTTCACTCTGGATTTTGTCGAGGCCAAGCCCGAGTGATTGCAATGCTTTGGCAGCAATGCCCTCTCCCTCTCGAATCAGTCCCAGCAGTACATGTTCTGTCCCAATATCCTTGTGTCCAAGGCGCACTGCCTCTTCCAGGGCAAGCGCCAGTACTTTTTGTGCTCGTTCTGTAAAACGTCCAAACATCATATCGTACACCTCCGTATAACCGTGTTTTTTCTCTATGGGTTAACTGTTGCGTGTTGCTTTATTTACGATCAATTGGATGACTCCGTGTCTGCAATCCGTTCTCGAATCAGCCGAGCCCTGCGTTCGTCTCGCTGATCGGGCGTCAGCTTTTGTCCCGCGTGCTGCTGAAGAAAACCTGGCTGGGTCGTAACGAGCAGTTCGTTTAAAACCAGCGGCGAGACACCCTGAATTACACCAAGATCAATTCCTAGCCGCACATCGGATAGACGTTGGGCCGCTTCTTTGGACTCTACCGTACGTGCGTACATCAAAATGCCGTACGAGCGGAAAATACGATCCTCCAAAGATATGCGCGTATGCTCAAGCAAATAAGTGCGTGCTACACGTTCCTGCTCAATAATTTGCCTTGCTACTCCATACAGGTTGGAGAGAATATCTGTCTCCGACATTCCTAATGTCACCTGGTTGGAGAGCTGAAACAGGTTACCTAACGCTTCGCTACCTTCGCCGTAAATTCCTCTAACAACCAAGCCCACTTGATTAATTGCCTGGAGAATTCGGCTTATCTGTTGCGTCATAACCAATGCCGGCAGATGAAGCATAACGGAGGCTCGAATCCCTGTTCCTACATTGGTTGGACAGCTGGTGAGATAGCCCCTGGTCTCGTCAAACGCGTAATTAAGGTGCTTCTCGAAAATATCGTCTAATTTTGTACCTATTTCCCATGCTTCATTCAATCGAAACCCAGGCAACAGAACTTGAATCCGAATATGGTCCTCTTCATTTACCATGATGCTGACCGACTCGTCTGGACTAAGTAAAACGGCCCCTTTTCGCGACTCCTCTGCCAAATGAGGGCTGATCAGATGCTTTTCCACCAGAACCCGCTTTTCCAACGGGTTTACCTGATCCATTTGAATCATCTGCAGGGGCTGCCGTTTGCGCATGGCCTCCGAATCGCATACTTCCGTTACCTTCCTGACTACTTCCTCTCCTTGAGAGTCCGTTGCCAATAACGGAAAAGGGTGCTGGCGCAGGTTTCGGGCGATACGCAGCCGTGTGCTGATAACGATATCGGAATCGGGACCTTCTCCTTTCATCCAATTGCTCCACGGGTTTTGCATAAACTGCTGTTGGCTCATAACCAGCTTTACCTCCCCTTGCTACGATTGGGCCATTTTTTGTTCCAATGCGCGTATCCGGTCACGCATCTCTGCTGCCTTCTCAAACTCTTCACTGGCAACATGACTTTGCAGGGCTTGCTTTAATTGCTCCAGCTCTTTGCGGATTTTCAGTTGCCCCCCTGTACGCTCTGGCACTTTCCCGCTATGTTGGGTATTGCCGTGAATACGACGGAACAACGGATCAAGCTTATCCCCCAAGAAGGTATAGCAATCGCTGCAACCGAATCGCCCGCTTTTGCTAAACTGGGCGTATGTGAGTCCGCAGGTTTCGCACCGAAGCAGCTTGCTCGATGCCGATTCGCGTCCGTTTTTCTGCATGGGATCAAATTTCAATAGTCCTGACAGGAGATTATTGATGCTGAAATTGTGAAAGCCGGTAAAGACGTCCCCTTTTTCCTGAGCACAGTGCTCACAAATATGGTATTCGGTTTTTTCGCCATTGACGATTTTCGTCAGATGAAGTGTCGCCGGTCGTTTTCCGCATTCCTCACAGTTCATCACATCATCCCCTCCTAGCGCTTGGCTTTCCAGTTACTTCAATAAGATGGCCGCGATCATCTGCTTTAAAATATTTGCCCGCAAACGATCCCGCAATTCCGTTTCTACAGTCAACACGTTTCGCGAAGTGGCAATTTTCATCAAAGTAGCTTCCCTAATGTTGACCAAGCCTTCTTCAAACAATCTTTCTACAATCGCATTACCCACATTTTGTGTAATGCTCTCGCCAATCAGTTCCTCGGTCAACAATTCTTGCAAACGGGCTTTGCTGACAATCTGCACTTTGCGAATTCGAATATATCCGCCGCCTCCACGTTTACTTTCCACGATATACCCTTTTTGCACGGTAAACCGGGTGTTGATGACGTAGTTAATCTGGGACGGTACACATTGAAAAAGGTCGGCAAGCTCACTACGCTGAATCTCGATAGCGCCATTGGGACTCTCGGTAATGATGTTTTTTAAGTGATGTTCAATGATGTCCGAGATGTTACGCAAGTCATCGCCTCCTATTCCCCTGTGTTAGACTATTGACTTTGACTATCTTTGACTTTGATTATAATGCCTTTACTACGTCCATGCAAGTGGTGAATACACTTTCTATTGTGGGCAAAAAGGGGTCGCTTGAAACCAAGGAAAAAACCACTCCAGACGGAATGGTTTATGATTGTTTTAGCGTTATGGTGTCGATTTTTGAAAGTGTATCCAGTAATTCCGAGAAATTTGTAATGACGACATCTGCTCCATCCAGTTCACCTTGCTCAGCGAAACCGAAATCGCAGCCGATGGTAAACAATCCATTGGTCTTTCCTGCCTCCACGTCAGAGTGGCGATCTCCTACCATAATCGCCTGCTTCACCTGATAATCGGCCAACAGCTTAGCCACTAGATCATTCTTTGTTTTTGTGGAAAATCGACCTGCTGAATATAGATCGGTCATAAGCGGCTTTAAACCGTATTCTTCGCATATAGCATCAATGTAAGCTTCTTGACCATTGCTTGCAACAAACAGCGCGAATCCCTGTGCGTGAAGAGTCTGCAGCGTCTCTTTTACACCTGGGTACAACTCTGTAATCCGTTCATTAATTAATTGAATTTCATTTTCTAGTAACAACGTATCTGCTGCATGTACTGTTTCTTTGCTCGCACCTGGTAAAAGTTTGTTCCAAACCTGTTCGATGGTCATCCCGAGCACATTCGTTATTTCAGGCTCATCTGGGGTAGGTCCATCCCATAGCCCCTTTTCCTGGAGCTTCTTAAACGTTCTGGTAAAGGCTGGTGTGGACAGCTTCTCTGTTTGGAGCAAAGTACCATCCATGTCAAACAATATGGCAAAAGGAATGCTCATGTGTTCCTCCTCAATTGTCTCCTCTTGATCGTCATTCTCCTTGGTCTAGCACCATTTGCATATCGTCTCGAATAAATTCAGCGATTCGCTGGGCCGCATCCGGTTTCGATATTTTTTGACCCATTCTTCTCATGTACTCTACTTTTGACGGACTGTGCAATAATTCGTCAATGAAGTAAATTAATTGCTCCGACAGATTAGCATGGACCGCGCAACCGTTGTTTAACAAAAAGTGACTGTTCCGCTCTTCTTGTCCCGGCAGGGGATTATAAATGATCATGGGAACTCTTTTACTCATGACTTCAGCAGATGTCAGCCCACCTGATTTGGTTACAATCAGATCAGCCGTTTCTAGGTACTCATGGAAATTGCTAATAAATTTCAATGGTACTACCTCGTGCCTGTAGCTGCGATTCGAGACTTTTTTATACAGCTTATCATTCGTTCCTGTCAACACAAAGGTTTTCAGTGGAAGGTTGATGACCTCAAGACCGTCAAGCACTTTTTCCATGGAACCCAGACCTAATCCGCCTCCTGAAAGAATAATGCTCTTTTGTTCGGGTGATAGACCGAGATTTTGCCTAATTTGCTCCGTATCTAGTGGCAAACTGAACTTCTTCATGATCGGTATGCCCATCGGAATAAATTTACGGTGATCCTGCCGGTAAATATCTACTAGATAGTACAATTGTTCATGCCCAATGAAGTAGTAATTGATGTGATGATTAATCCAGGACGGGTGAATGGTGTAGTCCGTTATAATCGTGTAAATAGGTTCCTTCCAATCATTTCTTCCTTTTAATACAGAGAGCATGCAGCTTGCAAATGGGTGTGTTGCAATGAAGGCGTCGGGCTGGACACTATTAATTAGCTTTTTCAATTTGTTTGCTAGCAATTTATTCATAAGAACGTTCATATCAAAGAAACGACTTTTTTCCGTATTGTGGTAAATCCTACCCCACATTTTAGGTGATAATCGCAACAGGTTCATATAGCTTTCCAACAAGATCTTGTGAAACGTGGGGCTAATGTATTCCAACGTATCAATGATCATAGACGTGCAACCATTCTCAGCCAAGCTCTCCTGCATAGCTCTGGCAGCTTGATTGTGACCGTTGCCGATGGAAGCAGAAAAGATGAGGATTTTTTTCATGAATTCTTCTCCTTCATAACCTTGCCTTGCCTACTCCAACGCCAGAATCAGGTACCTTCTCATGTTAGTCTACCCCCTGACGTATCTGCAAGAGGTATCTTGTCGGCCATTCGTCCTAACTTATCGACAAAGTAAATGCGATTTTCGACGTTTTTATGAAAAACGAAAAACCTCCTTACCCATTCTGGGGTAAAGAGGTTCATTTCATTCCCTGAAAACTGAATACGCATGATTGCTAAGAGTGTGG
>NZ_JBITPN010000027.1:0-46570 GCF_050467985.1 Brevibacillus sp. NRS-1366
ACCCGAAAGGGAGCATATCAGTTCTGGAGGTTTTCTTATGTTCATTTTTACGATAGACGGTATCCCAACTGAACGGACATTTCGCGGACAGTATCCAGTGTTTCTTGCAAAATCTCTTCTTTCTTCGGGAAGACGCGATCGGTTGGTCCGATGACACTAATCGATGCCGTCACGTGCCCCGTTGAATCAAAAATAGGGGCTGCGATTCCGGTTACTCCGTTATTGCGGCGATTCGAGCTGATTTCATAGCCTCGCTCTTTGATGGCAATGAGGTCCTTTTTTATTTCCTCGACGGAAGTGTACGAATGCGGTGTATAGCTTTTCAGCGGTTCTTCCAAAATCTCGTCTTGAAACGACTCTGGCTGATAGGCAAGCAGCACTCGTGCCGCTGTCGTCGAGTAAAGCGGAAAACGCCGGAACGACTCGACGGTAAAACGAATCGGATGAAGGGAATCTTCTTTGGCTACATAAATGGCGTCCTTGGAGTCTTGCACGCACAGTACAGCCAATTCATTGGTCCGGGAGACAAGCTCACTTAAGAATGGCTTGGAGAAATCGACAATATCGTGGTTTGTCAGTACTTTGGTGCCAAGCTCCAGCAGCGTATAGCCAAGCGTATATTGCTTGTTTTTTTCATTTTGACGAATAAAGCCTTCTGATTCCAGGGTGGAAAGCAGCTTGTGAACGGCTCCTTTTGACAATTGCAGCCGTTTACTTAGTTCGGTTACTCCGAGTTCTTTGGGAGAATCCAGAAATATTTTTAACAGCCGACAACTATTTCGAACAGAAGACAACACTTGATCCATGAAAACGTCTCCTTTTACACGCATTAAGGTTTTGCCTCGATAGAGGTTATTCTATCATAAGCTTGTCCCTTTAATTGAGGAAATGATGCTTTTAATATGACTACCTTGAATAGTCAGTTTCTTTATGATAGTATAACTCTATCGTTCTCGAATAGCAAACAGCGTTCTCTATTCGTGAACAAATTAGATAAATCGGGGGTCGAGTTTACGTGAAGAAAAAGGCATTAGCTGTACTGTCCATTTTTGCTTTAACTGGTTCCTTGTTAGCTGGTTGCGGCTCTTCCACACCGCAAGCTGCACCTGCTCCTACTGCTGACAATACAAGCAGCGGGGCACCACAGGTACAACTCGAAGACACTTTGGTTGTCGCAGGTAACGGCGCTACTGTTGAAAAGCTGATGAAGGATGAGGTCTTCAAAAAGTTTAACGAGAAGTACCCCAACGTGAAGCTGACGTATGTGTCCGGCGTATCAACAGAAATCGTAGCCAAAGTGAAAGCGCAGAAAAATTCTCCGCAAATCGACCTGACCATCGTAGAGGGTGGCGAGCAGGAAAAGGGACGTCAAGAAGGCTTGTGGGAAACGGTTTCCGCGGCAGACATCCCCAATATGAAGAATGTTCCAGACGACTTGCGTGTGAGCGAGGATAGCGGTGTCGTGGTGAACTTTACGCCGATGGGAATCTCTTACAACAGCGAGCTGGTGAAGGAAAAAGGATTGCCTGTCCCTGTGTCCTGGAATGACCTGACCAAGCCAGAGGTGAAAGGCAATATCACGATGACCGATGTGGCGAGCAACTTTGGCCGTTCCGCGATGATCATGCTTGCTTATTCGAACGGCGGTTCGGAGAGAGTGATTGAGCCGGGCTTTGAGAAAATGGCAACGATTGCAGGATACATGCCTACTTTTGCAAAGAGTGCCGCGCAGTTGCAGCAAAACCTGCAAAGTAAAAGCGCTGCCTATACGACATGGACGATGGCTCGCAGCCTGACACAAAAAGAAGCAGGTCTGCCATTGGAATTCGTTTTCCCGGCAGAGGGCGGTAATATTGTACCGAACGTAGCTACTTTGGTAAAAGGGGCAAAGCATCCGCAGGCAGCAAAAGCATTTGTCGACTTCTTGTTGACAGACGAAGTTCAGACCATGTATGCGACCAAGCTGTATTACAACCCGGCAACCGCTGTGAAATTGCCCGATGATGTAGCCAAAACACTGGAGTTTGACCGCAGCAAAGTCGTGAATTTTGACTATGACGTAATCAGTAGAGAAACATCGGCATGGCTGGATCGCTTCAATAAAGAAATTGCACCTAAAACAGGAAAGTAGGTATGCACGTGACCAAGGTGATTGACGTCGAACTACGCGGCATCATGAAAAAATTTCAAAGCAATGTCGTGGTTCAAGACTTCAACCTGCAGGTGGAGCAAGGGGAGTTCATCGCATTCCTAGGTCCATCTGGTTGCGGGAAGACCACGACACTGAATATGATCGCTGGATTTCTGGACCCGGATGGCGGTGATTTGCTGATCAAGGGGCAGCGGATGAACAGAGTGCCTCCTTATAAGCGGGAGCTGGGGATGGTGTTTCAGACGTACTCGCTGTTCCCACACATGACTGTTGCCGAAAACATCGCCTACGGCTTGAAGCTGCGAAAGGTAGGCAAAAAGGAGATGCAAGAGCGGGTAAAGCGTGTCCTGGACCTGGTCAAGCTGCCTAATGTCGCAGACCGTTATCCGAAGCAGCTCTCCGGTGGACAACGTCAACGAATTGCGATTGCACGTGCGCTGGTGATCGAGCCCTCGCTCTTGCTGCTGGATGAGCCGCTCAGTAACTTGGACGCGAAATTGCGCGATGAGCTGCGCGATGAGCTGAAACGGTTGCATCAGGAAATCGGGGTAACGACGATCTTCGTGACCCACGACCAAGAGGAAGCGCTGGCGCTCTCTGATCGCATCGTCGTTTTGAATCACGGATTTGTAGAGCAGATCGGCACGCCACTGGAAATCTACAATCAGCCTGCTTCTGAATTCGTACATACCTTTATCGGCAAAACGAATCGGATGGAGGGGGAAGTGATCGGAATGGACGACAATCAGATCACCGTACGGACCACAGGCGGTCTGCTCGTTCAGGCTGCCAAGCAACAACGGACGTTCTCTCCCCAGCAAAAAGTGATTGTCTTCGTGAGGCCGGAGAAGATTACGCTATCGGATACAGTAGCAGATACGGGCGCTAATCGGGTAGAAGGACATTTGCAGCTTGCCTCCTTCCTGGGCTCGTACACAGAATGCGAAGTTAGGGTGGGAGAGCATACGCTTTCTGTCAAAGTCCAAATGACCGATAAATCAGCAGAACGAGAAGCGGGAGAAGCAGTTTACTGTCAGTGGAATGCAGAAGACGTGCTGATCATGCCTGCAGAGAGGGGATGACGGATGAACAAACGTCTCTCGATCACACTTTTGACTGCACCTGCGATGATTGTGCTATTAGGTGTCTTTATCCTGCCGATGCTGCTCATGCTCATGCTCATGCTCAGCTTTCAGGATGACAATCAGGCATTTACTTTGAAAAACTATGCGCTTTTTGTCCAAGACTCGTTTTACCTGGAGATTCTCTGGCGGACGATCCGCGTCAGTCTCTGGACTGTGCTGGCTACATTGTTGCTCGGATTCCCGGTGGCGATGTACATGGCGCAGGCGACAGGAAAAATGCGCGGAATTGTTACGATGTTTATCCTTGCACCCCATCTGATCAGTGTCGTGATTCGCAACTTTGGCTGGGTGGTTGTGCTGGGAGAGAAGGGCTGGATCAATGAGACTTTGATCAAGCTCGGTCTCATTGATCAGCCACTTAGACTGTTGTACAACGAGCTCGGCGTAGTCATTGGTCTCACCGACTCGTTCGTTGCCTACATGGTTCTTGCCGTTGCCACTAGCTTATATGCGATTGATCCTTCGCTTTCCAAAGCAGCTTCTATTTTGGGAGCGTCGAGGGCGAGGACTTTTTTCACCGTGACCTTGCCTCTGAGCTTGCCGGGGATTATCGCGGGTACCACACTAGTCTTCAGCTTGTCGATGAGTGCATTTGTCACGCCAGCCCTCATGGGGGGAACGTCGGTGAAAGTAATGCCGGTCATCGCATATGAGCAAATCATGGCTACACTGAACTGGCCGCTGGGTGCCGCACTTGCCTTCCTGTTGCTCGGCAGCACCATTTTGCTAGTGACCCTCTATACGAGGCTGATTGAAACGAAGAGGTATAAAGAGGTGTTTGCGTCATGAAAAAGATCAACGTGCTCGGGCTCATCACATTCTTTGTGCTCATTCTCGTCAATCTGCCATTTCTGGTCATTATTCCGAGCTCGTTTACTGCGGCTGGCTATCTCGCCTTTCCACCGGAAGGCTTTTCCTTGCAGTGGTATTCGATGATTTTGGAGCGGCCGGAGTTTATCGAGTCACTTTGGACGAGTCTCAAATTGGCAACCGTTACTGCCATTTTGGCTACACTGCTAGGAACGCTGGCCGCCTTTGCGCTATCGAAGTACAAGTTTCGCGGGAGCGGAGTCATCAATGCGTTGATGCTCTCCCCGCTCACGGTTCCATCGCTGATTATCGGGATTTCGGCGCTGCTGTTTTTTACCCGAATCGGTATCGCGGGAACCTTTACCGGACTGCTTTTGGCCCATATCCTGATCTCCATCCCGTATGTCGTGCGGTTGGTCTTGACTGGTCTCAGCACATTCGACTACACACTGGAAAAAGCGGGTTACATGCTGGGCGCCCATCCGTTTCGGGTGTTCTGGGACATTACGCTGCCACTGTTGCGTCCTGCGATTGTGTCGGGAATGATTTTCTCATTTTTGACATCGTTTGATAATGTGACGGTTTCTCTCTTTTTGGTGGCACCGGACACAACGACACTGCCACTCGCGATCTTTACTTACATGCAGGAGACATTGGATCCGTTGGTTGCTTCCATCTCAGCGGTTGTCATCCTGTTGAGCCTGGTGTTTATCGTGCTCCTCGAAAAAGTGTACGGACTAGAGCGCCTGTTCGGACTCAATTCACAATCTCATTAAGGAAGAGGCACTATGTCAATTCACACTTATTTGCAAGACAACATGACTCACTATCTTCAGTTGCTCGAAGAGGCGGTCAACATGGACTCGCCTTCGCGTGACAAATCTTTAGGCGACCGGATGGCGGGTTGGTTCGCCCTTCAATTTCAACGACTGACTGGTGGAAAGGCAGAGCTGATCCCGAATGCTACTTATGGGGACCAGGTGCGTTGTACGCTTGGTGATGGAGACAAGCAGATCCTGATTATCGGTCATTATGATACGGTATGGCTGGAGGGAGAGGCGGCGCGCAGGCCATTTGCTATCCGTAATGAAAAAGCATACGGTCCTGGCGTTTACGACATGAAAGCGGGCGTACTGCAAGCGATGTTTGCTATGCGGGCTTTGGTCAAGCTGGATCGCTTGCCTGCGAACAAAAAAATTGTATTGCTATTGAACAGTGACGAGGAGATAGGCAGTCCCACCTCGAGGCAATTGGTGGAGGAGGAAGCGCCACGCTCCATTGCCAGCTTCGTACTGGAGCCTCCGACAGAGCCGATTGGCGCCTTGAAAACATGGCGTAAGGGCAGTGCTCATTTTACCATCACCGTACAAGGGGTCTCTGCTCATGCTGGAGTGGATCACCAAAAGGGTGTTTCTGCGATTGAAGAGCTCGCCCGGCAAGTTCAGTTTCTGCATTCCTTGACCGACTACACGAAGGGAACCACTGTGAATGTCGGAGTGATCAAGGGCGGAATAGGCTCCAACGTGGTGGCGGATTACGCAGAAGCGGGAGTCGATGTGCGAATTGTCTCTATGGAAGAAGCAGAACGGATCGAAAAGGTGATTAAGGGGCTCACACCTACGCTCACGGGAACAACGATCAGCGTAACTGGAGGGATTCGCCGTCCACCAATGGAGAGGACGGAGGAGACAGGGGCATTATTCTCGTTGGCGCAATCGATCAGCAGTAGCGAGCTAGGTTTGGAGCTGGAGGAGTCAGGTACAGGAGGAGTAAGCGACGGGAACTTCGCCGCTGCTTGCGGTATTCCAACGCTTGACGGACTCGGGACAAAGGGTGGCTACGCGCACTCGCCGGAAGAATGGATCGAACTGGGGGAAATACCGGTCCGCGCTGCGTTATTGGCGCGATTGATCGAAGAAGTATAAAGAGAAAAAGCACCTGTCAGATGCGTTTCATACTGCATCTGTGCAGGTGCTTTTGTTTGTGTTTTAGTTCACCTCAGATAAATGACGTCGTCCCATAGACAGAGCCAAGATGCTGATCAGGACGACGAATGCTCCGACATAAAAGGGAACGGTTGAGCCGTACCATTCCGACAGCTTTCCGGCTAGCCAAGGCGCGATAGCTCCGCCTACAAAGCGGACAAAGCTGTAAGCAGAGGAAGCAACCGCCCGTTCTACAGGCGCCACGTCCATCACGACGGTGGTCAAAATGGTATTGATCACGCCCAAAATGGCACCCGCAACAGCAATCGCGATGACGAGACTTGTTTGGGATGACACCGCAAAGCCCATATAAGCCAGATCGATGGCGAGCAAGAGCAGCATGACATAAAGGGTAGGAACGGACCCAAACCGATCTGTAAGTTTAGGCGCGACAATCACGGATGTAATCGCCAGGAGAACACCCCAGAAGAAGAAGACAAGGCCCAGACTGTGCTCATCCATATGCAAAACAAATGGGGAATAAGCAAGCAAAGTAAAGAAACCGAAATTATAAAGAAGAGCCGTAACGGCCATCGTAAAAAGTCCGGGAAATCGCAGTGCACGGAACGGGTCGAGAAGAGAAGTGCGCTTCTTTGGTTTGGGTATGTCGTTCAGTAAGACAAAAACAGCCAGAAAGGCAATGGCCATCAGCACGGAAACCCCGAAGAAAGGACCACGCCAGCTAATTCCGCCGAGCAAACCGCCCAAAAGCGGGCCAACAGACATCCCCAGTCCAATCGCGGCTTCGTACAAGACAATGGCAGAGGCTGTGCCGCCGCTCGCCACACTCACGATTACTGCAAGAGCAGTTGAAATAAAGAAGGCATTCCCAATCCCCCAGCCTGCGCGGAACCAAACGATTCCACTGACGGAATTAGCCATGCCGCCTAAAAAGGCAAAGAGAATGATGGCGAGCAAGCCGAACAGCATGGTCCGTTTTGGGCCGATGCGGCTGGACAGCCAACCGGTAATGAGCATGGTGACCCCGGTCATCAGCATGTAGCTGGTGAACAGAAGGGATACTTGACTCGGTGTTGCATTTAGTTTGGCAGCAATGGCTGGTAATATCGGGTCTACCAGACCAATCCCCATGAAGGCCACGACACAGGCAAAAGCCACAGCATAGGCCGACTTGGGTTGTTTTAGAATGGTGCGTAATGAATGTGAATCCGCAGACATTTAGTTGTTCCCTCCCTGGTGTTTTGATTCCAATTCATGTTTCTTGCCTACGATACGCTCTAATTTTTCATCGTAGCTTTTCAGAAGTTCCTCCATTCGCGCCATTTTCGTTTGGAGAAAAGTGCGCTGGGTTGTCAGCGTATCTTCCAATGTTTGCAGCATGTCGATGCGCCTCAGCAATTCCGGTCCCTCAAGCTCCCGGTCTTTGTAGTGCAGATTATAGTAATCACGTTGTTCCTCGTAAAAGCGGCCAAGCTCCACCATGTCCTTGATCTCCGCCAGCGAAGCACCTAGCAAATCACGGATGTCTTTTACGTGTAAAATTTGTTCGACGTCACTATCCGTATACATCCGGTATCCGCTGTCGGTCCTACCAGAAGGGGAAACCAAGCCCAGCTCTTCGTAATAGCGTAGGGCTCTTTTGGTCAATTTGGTTTTCTGTGCCACTTCCTCAATTCGATACATCACGTCTCTCCTTTCATTTTGTAAGTTCATCATCACGAATCGTTTATTCACAACTATAACCTTAACGTAAACGTTATTGTTTTGCAATCAGAAATATTTTCTTATAGGATGCCCCAAGCTAGTATCCCAAGAACCTGGAGCATTTTCTCCTTTTTCCTTTCCCTCACTACAGTTTGATTACTAATGAGGGTGCCAAACGCCACTATTTTGCGAGATAATGGAAAGGTCTGTATACGCCATTTCTCATAGAAAAGAGGTCGAATACGTATGAAGTACTATCGTTTAGGAAGTAGCGGGTTAAAAGTCTCGGCTTTGGGCTTGGGCACCAACTCATTTGGCGGGCGTGCCGACGAACAAACATCTACCGCGATTATTCACACGGCGATTGAGAACGGAATCACGTTTATTGATACGGCAAACATTTACACCAATACGGAATCGGAGCGGATCATTGGACAAGTATTGGAAGGGAAGCGGCACGAAGTTGTGCTCGCAACGAAGGCTGGCTTGGTGAAGGGAGAAGGACCGAATCAAAAGGGTTCGTCCCGCTACCATTTGATGCAGGAGCTGGAGAACAGCCTGAAACGACTGCGTACAGACTATGTAGATCTGTACCAAATTCACACCTTTGATCCGGAAACGCCTTTGGATGAGACACTGCGGACGTTGGATGACATGGTCCGATCCGGAAAAGTGCGCTATATCGGGGCATCCAACTACGCGGCTTGGGAATTGATGAAAGCGCTTGGTATTAGCGCACGCGAGGGGCTAAATCGCTATGTGTCCACGCAAGTCAGCTATTCCTTGGCAGACCGGACGCCAGAGCGTGAACTGGTACCGCTTTGTCTCGATCAGGGTGTGGGAATCATTCCGTACTTTCCGCTGGCAGGAGGTATTCTGACAGGCAAATATACATCTGTCGAGCAGGCACCAGAAGGCTCCAGAGCGGATAAGGAGCCTCGATTCGTCAAAATGCTGAGTCCCGAGAAGCTGGAGCTTGGGCAACAAGTCAGCAATTTGGCGGCTGAGCTGGGCGTATCCGCTAGTGTGCTCTCATTGAGTTGGCTGATGCACAAACCAGCCGTTTCCTCCGTCATTGTAGGGGCAACCAGCGCTAAGCAACTGACAGACAATCTGCAAAGCGCTTCGCTGAATCTGGACGAAGCGAGTTTCGCAGAGCTGGAACGCCTCAGTGATGCGTACCGTCATGTAGAGCCGTTCGCGGTTTATCGGTTATCGTAACTGACTGAAATAGGCGAAGCAAAAAGGACATGAAAAAACCAGCCTACACGAGGTAGACTGGTTTTTTTTTGCTTATTCTGCAGCCATGCTGCTTTCTTTCAATATTACATCGTGTGCGCCGCCTTCGACCAGGCTGGTAGCGGAAACGACAGTGATACGTGCTTTTTGCTGCAGCTCTGCAATAGAGAGCGAGCCAATATTGCACATGGTCGATTTGATTTTGCTGAGGGTACGATCCATATTTTCGCGCAGGCTTCCTGCGTATGGTACATAGGAGTCGACGCCTTCCTCAAATACGAGGCCGCTTTTTCCGCCGGTGTCGTAACGTTGCCAGTTGCGTGCACGATTGGAGCCTTCACCCCAGTATTCTTTTACGAAGTTGTTCCCGATTTTCACCTTTTTGGTTGGGCTTTCGTCGAAACGAGCGAAGTAGCGGCCCAGCATGACGAAATCTGCGCCCATGGCCAGAGCCAAAGTCACGTGGTAGTCATGCACGATGCCGCCATCCGAGCAGAGCGGAATGTAAATGCCGGTTTCTTTGAAATATTCGTCGCGCGCTTCGGCAACTTCGATCAGAGCCGATGCTTGTCCGCGTCCAATCCCTTTTTGCTCGCGGGTGATGCAGATGGAACCGCCGCCGATTCCTACTTTAATGAAGTCTGCTCCCGACTCAACCAGATAACGGAAGCCTTCCTTGTCGACTACGTTTCCGGCACCGATGTGTACATCGAAGTTTTCTTTTACATACTGGACTGTTTCGCGCTGCCATTCGCTAAATCCGTCAGAGGAGTCAATCACCAGGATATCAACGCCTGCTTCCACCAATGCAGGTACCCGTTCCTTGTAATCCTTGGTATTGATACCAGCCCCAACAATGTAGCTTTTCTTTGCATCCAAGAGGGACAGCGGGTTGTTTTTGCGAGAGTCATAGTCCTTGCGGAAAACGAGGAAGTCCAGGTTTTGATTTTCGTCCACGAGCGGGAGGCAATTCAGCTTATGCTCCCAGATCAGATCGTTTGCTTCGGAGAGAGTAATACCGGATTTTCCATAGATCAGGGAGGAGAAAGGTGTCATGATGTCGCTGACAGGCTTGTCCAACGAGTCGCGACTGATCCGGTAGTCGCGGCCAGTAACGATTCCGAGCAGCTTGCCCTTGGCGGAGCCATCTTCTGTAATCGCTACAGTGGAGTGGCCGGTCTGTTCTTTTAGCTCCAGGATGTCTTTGAGGGTATGGCCAGGTGTCAGATTGGAACGGCTGACTACGAAGCCGGCTTTGTATCCTTTTGCTTTGCGAACCATTGTTGCCTGACTTTCAATGGATTGGGAGCCGAAAATAAAGGAAATACCGCCACATCGAGCCAAAGCTACCGCCATATGATGGTCGGATACTGCTTGCATGACTGCGGATGAGAACGGTATGTTTAGAGAGATGGCAGGCTTTTCACCTTTTTTAAACTTGGTAATCGGGGTGGACAAGTCCACATTATTCGGCGTGCATTCTTTTGTGGTCAGGTTCGGAAGCAACAAAAACTCGTTAAACGTCCGGGATGGTTCTGTGTAATAGAAAGCCACAATTTTCTCCTCCTGTGTGATTTTTATTAGAGAAATTTTTATCATGTTAACCGCCATGAGAAGGAACGTCAATAGGGAATTGAAAGATGAGGTGTTTTTCTATGCTGAGTTTGCGAACAGGTGATGAACATATGAGATGGAAAGAACGGATTTCATTGGAGGAAGCGTTGCAATTTGTTACGAACTGATAGATGCAGGCAGAGCAGCTCGGAATGATTGCTTAAAAGGAGTGCCTCACTCCTAATCGTTTAGTAGAAAGAGGCACTCATTGATAAAATCGCCATCGTATTGTGGAGGTGTCTAGAGACTCTGCACGAGCTTTGGACAGCCTATCCTTTGAACTCAATCGGAATGGTCATGGTAAAGCAAGGGCCGTCGGGATCATTGCGCGCCACGATCGTTCCTTTATGCGCTTCGAACACCGCCCGGGCAATCGCAAGTCCCAGCCCGTGCTTGCCAGATTTCCCTTTGCGGAATCGCTGGAACAGGTGGGGGAGGAGTGCTTCTTCGATCGGAGGTCCGTCGTTGGCGATACTCACTACCACATTTCTTCCAATCTGTCTTCCTGTAATGGAGAGACGGCTTTTGGCGTAGCGCAGTTGATTTTCCATAATATTGACGAACGCGGTGCTGAGCTGCTCGCCGTCTCCTTCTAAAATCAGGGTGGGCGGTACATTCAGCTCCCATTCGATTTGGGGATTCAGCACAGAAAGCCTCTGTTTTAAGAGCTGCATCATTTCGGACAGGTCGACCCGTCCCATCTGCATCATTTGGGAGACGGATTCGATTTTGGTCAAATAGAGAAGCTGTCCGACTACCTTTTCGAGTCGCTTGCTCTCTTCCATGATAATGGTCAGACCCTTTTCTGCCTGTGGTCCCTGAAAGACCCCTTCGATCAGTCCTTGCGTATAGCCCTGGATCGCCATGATCGGTGTTTTCAGCTCATGGGAGATGTTTTGGACAAAGTGGCGCTGAGATTCATCGTATTCCTTCAACTGATTTTTCATCGTATCGAAAGACCGTGCCAACTGACCGATTTCGTCTCCTCTGTCCATAGTGAGCGGGATATCGAACTGGCGACGCGCAATCTTTTTGCACAGCTCGTCCAGACTGCGCAGCGGCTTGCTCAAATATCCGCTAAACCAGATTGCCAGCAGCCAGCTTGCCAAAAGAAGCAGGCTGAAGATGTACAAGAATTGTCTGGTCAAAATCGAATTGATCTGATTGAGCTCCTGCTCCTTGGAGAACAGAACCATATAGTAAGGAAAGCCATGATAGTCCATTTTTTTGCTGACAAACAAATAATTTTCATTGCCCCGATCCAATGTGCCGTGCTGTAGCTGCGAGGTTGGATGGGAGGCAGCTTTTACATATAAGTCCCGAATGTCTTCTAGCGGAATGCGTTCACTGCTTCGGCTGCCCAGCTCCCGCCCATTGTCCGCGTACACGATCATGTCAAACGAGTACTCGTAGCGAGACAGCAGCAGCTGTAAAAAGTAGGGGGCAGCTGCAGGAACAGGAAGGAGCTCGTTATGTTCATTAAATGAAATATGCTCTGACAAGGTGTAGAATTCATCTTCTAAAAGCGAGTAGGTGTTGGAAACCAGGTACTGCTTCACAGCCAGCGGATAGCCAATCCCGAGTCCGATGCCCAGAACCATGGTCAAAATCATGAACAAAATGAGAATTTGCCGGGAGAGTGGCAAGTTTTTCAAACGGAACTTGCTCATATGCGAGTCATCCGGTAGCCAAATCCATAGACAGTTTCCAGCGGGAATTTTGGCATTTTCTTGCGGATTCGCTTCACCAGGTCATCCACAGCCCGGTCCGAGCCGATGTAGTCTTCTCCCCAGATGGAGGTCAGAATTTGCTCGCGATTGAGGGCTAGCCCTTGGTTGTGGAGCAGGTACACGATCAGCTCGAATTCCTTTGTGGTCAGATCAATCAGCTCGTCTCCTTCTTTTACTTGCCGCCCTTTTTCTGAGATCATATAAGGACCCACATTTACCCAGTCCTGAAACGTTTGCGCGGGTGTGGCTGCTACACCTGGCTTTTCATAGGTGCGTTGCAGCAATTTTTTCGCACGGATGACCAACTCTCGCGGAAGGAAAGGCTTGGCCAGATAGTCGTCACTGCCCAATTCCAGGCCGATAATTTTATCGACGTCCTGATCACGAGCGGAGATGAAGATGATCGGCACATTGGATTTTTCGCGAATCAGTCTTAACAGCTCGTAGCCATCTATATCAGGCATCATGATGTCGAGGATCCACAGATGAGGCTGGTTTTGTTCATCGAGAAGCGACAGTACATCAATGCCGCTGGAAAATGCTTTTACTTGTAGCCCTGCGCTCTGCAGGTAGGATTGCAGCAGCTCTAAAAGGTTGGTTTCATCGTCCACCAGATAGACAAGGTAGGGAGTGTTCATAGGTGTTCGCCCTCGCTTTGCATCTGTTTTTCTACATTGTAGCACAGGAAAAAAAGGGATGTGTGGCAGGGGCGTAAGAGAATCGTGGAAAACATGTGAAAGCAGGAATCCTTTTTATCCTCTCGAAAAAGAAGTAAGGAAATACCAACGAGAAAAACATAGAAAGGAGCGATTCTATGCAACGACTCGTAAAATCGTCTCTCATCTTACTATCGGTGCTGCTGCTCGTCTCAGCGTGCAGCCCTAAGCCGGTTGATACCCAGCCAACCCCGGCACCGGAGCCAACCGCTCCGATTGTAGAAACGCCACCTGATACGAACCAACCCGTCCAGTATCCGTATCAGGCTCCTTTGACTGGTCTTGGCAGCCAGGAACGTCTGGATAGCAAGCGCCCGATCATGGTGATGATCAACAATGCACCGCAAGCACGTCCACAGACCGGTCTGAACAAGGCGGACATGATCTATGAAGTGATGGCAGAGGGGGAAATGACCCGTTTCCTTACCATTTTCCAAAGTCAAAAGCCGGAGGTAATCGGACCTGTACGCAGCATCCGACCTTATTTTATCCAGTTGGGTATCGGTTTTGATGCCGTGCTCGTCCATGCGGGGGGCAGTCAGGATGCGCTGGAGACCCTGGCACGTTCCGATTACAGCCATTTAGACGAAATCCCTAATGGTCGTTATTTTTGGCGCGAGAGCTTCCGCAAAAAGCCGCACAACCTGTATACAAAGCCAGAGCTTTTAGATCAGGCGATGAAGGATAAAGGGATGCGCAGCACAGCCCAGGTCCCTCATTTTGCTTTCTTGCCTGCAGATGCTGTCACTCAGGAAGGGGAGCCTGCTACTCAGGTAGATATTACCTTTCATTCCTTGAACAAAGCGGCGTTTACCTACGACGCTGAGCAAAAAAAGTACATGCGGTTCACGGCGGGTAAACCACACGTGGATTTGAGCGATAACAAACAGCTGGCTGCGACAAATTTGTTGGTCATATCCACCAAGCACCGTGTGCTCGACAAAGAAGGCAGGCTTCAAGTCGATGTCGTCGGTCCTGGTGACGGCTACTTGTTCCAGCAAGGCAAAGTACGCAAAATCAAATGGAAGCGCAGCAATGGCGTCATCCGCGCTTATGAGGATGCTACCTTGACCCAGGAAGCAGGGCTCCTGCCAGGAAATACATGGGTAGAAATACTGCCGAGCACCCCCGGATTGTCTCAATCCCTGAAGTTCCATTAGGGAATAGGGCTTGCGGATGAAGACGGTTTCTTCTAAGATAATTAGTAGGGCTTTAACGCTTAAAAATTTCACAGTGGGAAACCGGAGACGGATCATATAACGGGGTGACGGATATGCAATTGGAAAAATTGAAGGGTAAAGGGATTGAACAACTGTTTGAAGCAGTTCTCTCCTTGGAAACAATTGAAGAGTGCTATCAATTTTTTGACGATCTTTGCACAGTAAATGAAATGCAGTCGCTTGCTCAGCGTCTGGAAGTGGCGCGGATGCTCCGCAAGGGGTTCACCTACAACCAGATCGAGGCAGAAACAGGAGCCAGCACAGCGACGATTTCCCGTGTAAAACGCTGCCTGAATTACGGTAACGACGGGTACCAGATGGCGCTGGAGCGGATCGGTAAATAGGTAGGAGGCAGGCAACGTTGATTGACTATCGTGGCTGGCGCCATGTGTTTAAACTAGACCCGGACAAAGCCATTGATGATGACGCGCTGGAAGCGATTTGCGAATCGGGCACAGACGGGATCATCGTTGGCGGTACATATGGCGTGACGTACGACAACACATTGGACCTGATGTCCCGCATAAGGCGTTACGCTGTTCCAGCCGTACTGGAGATTTCGTCGCTCGATGCGGTGGTGCCGGGATTTGATTCTTATTTGATCCCGCTTGTTCTCAATGCGGGTGATCCGGATTGGATGTTTACCCCACATGTGTCGGGACTCAAAGCGTATGGAGCCTACATTCATTGGGACGACATTATTACGGAAGGCTATTTGATTGCCAACCCTGATGCGGGTGTAGCGGAGCTGACACGGGCACGTCCGATTACTGATGCGGCGGATGCCAAAGCGTACGCACAAGTGGCGACCCGGATTTGCCGATTGCCTATCGTCTATCTGGAGTATAGCGGGACATACGGCGATCCGGATGTCGTTCGTGCTTGCAAGGCGGGAGCGGATGAGGCGCACCTCTTTTACGGAGGCGGCATTCGAACACCGCAGCAGGCAAAAGAGATGGCAGCTATCGCGGATACCGTGGTGGTGGGCAATGTGGTTTATGATGACCTCGCGGCGGCATTGGCGACAGTTGCGGCCGTAAAGGGATAAACGAATAGAGCAGAGTAGAGGTCTGATTAAGGATGAGTAATGCAGAGGGGATACCCCCTCTATGTGTTACTCATTTTTTCGTTTTTTTCAGCCAAATGAATGTGGACTTGTGCTTGGGGAACTGCTGTCTATTACATAGGCATAAACTGCTGTGTGTGCCGATCAGATTGAATAAAGTCATGCAGCAGACGACAAAGCGTGGTAACGGATTGTTCGAGCAGATGAATATCCAGATAGGAAAAACAGATGCGGAAATGGTGGTATTGCTGTTGGGCAGGAAAACAAACATGGCCAGGTAAAAAGGAGATCCCCTCTTTTAGGGCGCATGCATGCAAGTCTTCTGCATTCAGAACATGTGGCAATGTCAGCCAAATATTTAACCCTCCATCAGGCTTGGTCCAATGAACGCCCTTTGGTGCTTGGCGATTCAAAATTTGCAGGACTAAGTTCCTCCGTTCTTTTAGTTTTTCCCGCAGTACAGGCAAGTGTTTCTTTAGTTGGTTTGATGAAAAGAAGGGTAAAATGGCCTTTTGCGTGATCAGCGGCGTTCCCAAGTCGCTAATTCCTTTGGAACCGACGAGGCGAGCGATGAATGTGCCGTCTGCAATCAAAAAACCAATGCGACAACCGGGTGAAATAAATTTACTGATGCCTTTGAGATAGATGACATGCCCGTGTGTATCCATACTTTTGATTGAGGGCGGGGGCTCTGTTCCAAAGTAAATATCGCTGGTCGCATCATCCTCGAGAATAATGGAATTGTAGCTTTGGGCGAGCTCCAGCAGCTGTGCTCTGCGCCTCGCGCTCATAACCGTGCCTGTAGGGTTCTGAAAGGTCGGATTGGTGTAGATCAGCTTGGGGGGACGAGAATCGCACAGCGTCGCCAAGCGGTCGACCTGCATTCCCTCCTCGTCAATCGGGACGGTATAAATGGTGGCCCCACGCTTTCTGAAAACATCGATCGTGCAGGGATAGACAGGTTCCTCGAGCACAACGCAATCACCAGGACCAATGAAGGTAGAGGCCACTAGATCGATGCCTTGCTGAGAGCCATTCAGAATCATGATCTCATTTGGACTCGTAATCATGTTTTTTTTCCGAAAGTAAGGGAGAACCGCCTCGCGTAGCTTGCTGTCTCCTTGGACAGGCCCATATTCGGTCAAGAGCGTGTTATCAGCCTGAGCAGATTGAAAAAATTGCTTGGAGATCCATTCGGTGGGGATAAGGGATGTGTGTAGTGCGGCCATTGATAATTTGGCGACATCCAAAAGAGGCGTCTGCATCATCCTCCAATATTGGGCACGGGGAAGGTAGTCGGCTACGGTGTTTTGCCAGTCCAGTGATGGTTTCTCCGATCGGTTTTGTGTCTGCTGAGCTTTGAATCGGATTGATTTTCCTTGAACAAATGTGCCCTTTCCCTGAATCCGATTGATGAGCCCTTCTTGCTCCAGTATTTCATAAGCATGGAAGACCGTCATCAGGCTCACGTCCAAGAGACGAGAAAGATTTCTTACAGACGGAAGCTTTTCCCCCTCCTGCAACAAGTCAGACTGAATGCGATCGGCAATCGATGATCTAATCTGTTCTGTAAGTGTTATGCCTGAGTGCCTATCTAAATCGATATGCATAGTAAACCTCCTTGTCTATCGATTTGTTTGGTTATCCCTTTTGTACTCCGAAAATGATTACAAACAGTGTAACGTAAGAGGATGCAAAAGGGTATGGTGATTTTTAATATTTTGAAAAGTGTTATAATGTGATGTTTACTGTTATGCTGGCAGCTTCGTATGCTTGCTCTAAAATATATGAGTAGGTAAGGAGTGGTCAAAGTGGTATATCCATTTGCAACGCGTGTTCAGTCAATAACCTCATCAGCGGTTCGAGATTTGCTCCGCATTATTCAATCAAGAGACGTGATTTCCTTTGCCGGAGGTCTTCCCGATGAAGGACTGTTTCCCGTACAGGAATTGGAGCTAGCCTATCAAAAGGTCTTCCTTTCAGGAGGAAAAAGTCTTCAATACGGCCCGACAGAAGGGGACAGTGAGCTGCGGCTGCTCATTTCGGAGAGATTAAAAGAAAAAGGGATTGCGGCGTCTCATGAAAACATTCTGGTTACGACAGGATCGCAACAAGCCATCGATTTGGTGGCAAAGGTGTTTCTTTCACCTGGGGATACTGTTCTGGTAGAAGATCCGGCATATCTGGCAGCATTGCAAGCTTTCAACATATACGAAGCCAACATCATTGCGGTCCAAAGCGATGCAGACGGGATGATTCCTGAAGATCTCGAAGAAAAGATCGTAACCCACCGTCCTAAATTCATCTACGTTATTCCCACCTTCTCAAATCCTCAGGGAAAAGTATGGAGCAAAAAGAGGCGGGAAGCCCTGTTGAATTTGGCAGTAAAACATAATGTGTTGATCGTAGAAGATGACCCGTACTCAGATCTGCGCTTTACGGACGAGGCGCCGATTCCGTTGGCAGCAATAGACACACTCGGAAAACATGTGCTCTACACCAGCACATTCTCCAAAACAGTAGCTCCCGGCGTTCGGATCGGCTGGTTGACAGGGCCGACAGAGGTCATTCGCATGAGTGCTTTAGCGAAACAATCGAGTGATCTTCATACCAGTACCATCGATCAGCGGGCAATGTGCTATTTCCTGCAGGATTTCCCGATGCAGCAGCATTTGTACAGACTGAGAGAGCAATACAAGCAGCGTTTAGACGTGATGCAGGCTTATTTGAAAAAGAGCGATCCGAATCTGTTTCAATGGGTGGAGCCAAAAGGCGGCATGTTCTTATGGGTGTCGATTAACAGAGAGATTGATACGGCTGATTTATTGAAGGTGGCTGTGGAGGAAGGGGTAGCCTTCGTGCCTGGCGCTCCCTTTTTTGCTAGCCAACCCCAAACGAATACACTCAGGCTCAACTATACTCACGCTTCACCTGAGGTGATAGAAATGGGGATGTGTCGTTTGATGGCAGCTCTCGACAAGGTATTGGCAAGCAGGGTGCATGATTGATGGTCGCGATCATTGCCGATGGAAGATGGGGCAAAAGAGTTGTCCATCATGTACGCAATCTCTTAGCAAACGAGGTGATCACATGGGGTGTTCGTTCGACAGCCTTTGCCAGAGAGCTGCTGATGGGGGAGAATGGCACGAGTGTCTCAAGTTATACGGAAGCGATTGAAGCCAATCAGCTGGTCATGGTGGCTATGCCTTATCTGGATCTGCTGCCCTGGGCAGACGTCTACGCTCCAGTGCTGAATGGAAAAATCGTGATTGATCTGTCCATACCACAAACAAGCGAAGATCGGCTGTTATTTGGCTGGCAAACATCCTGTTCAGAACAATTACAAAAAAAGCTGCCAAAGAGCAGGATTGTCGGGGCGAAAGCGGCCAGAATTCACAGGCTCACAGGAAAAGAGCAGGGCACTCCCTCAATGATTTACGTAACTAGTGATGATGAAGAGGCAAAGAGACAGGTCATCGAGCTTTTTCAGTGTGCTGCCTATTCGATCGTTGATGCAGGGGGATTGGAGGAAAACCGCGCAATTGACCGGATGATTAGTATGGGTTCGACCTAACAGGAATAAAAGGTCTGAGCCTATGCACAAACAAAGCTTCATGGGAATGGATGATATGTATAATAATGAAATATGATGATTAGACATGTTGTAAGGTTTTTAATCTCCTATTCTTTCATATGATATTGTTTATAGAATTGTCTAAATTATCAGATGAACGAGGGGGAAAACGTGTGAGCCTATTAAAAAAGAAAGTAGTGATCTTCTCCGCGTTACTGGCAATGGTGTCTCTTGCTGGCTGTAACACGCAGTCTGTCGATCAGAAAAATACGACAGGCTCCGAAGCATCCGGCACCGGCAAAATTCTGATTGCAACCCAAAGCCCACTTTCCGGTTCTCAGTCTGCGATTGGCGACTCGATTAAAACGGGAGCAGAATATGCGTTGAACCTGCAAAAAGAAGAGTTTAAAAAGCTGGGGTTTGATTTGCAGGTGTTCCCGCAGGATGACCAGGCTGACCCTAAAATTGGGGTATCCAATGCAGAGATGCTTTCTGCCAATCAAGATGTACTCGGAGTAGTCGGGCATTTCAATACGGGTGTTGCTATACCGTCATCCGTGAAGTATGAAGAAGCGAAGCTCGTCATGGTTTCGCCCGCCAACAGCGGTGTGAAGCTGACAGAGGAAGGGAAAAAGAGCGTACACCGCATCTGTGCACGGGATGATGCCCAAGGTCCAAAGGGTGCTAAATATGCGAAGGAAACTCTCGGCGTAAAAACTGTATTCTTAATTCACGATAAAACAGCGTATGGACAAGGGCTTGTCGATGAAGTAAAAGCGCAATTTGAAAAAGATGGCGTTCAAGTCATGGGCTATGAAGGAATTACACAGGGCGAGAAGGACTACAACTTTGTAGTCAACCAAGTGGTTCCGAAAAATCCAGACATGATTTATTTTGGCGGGATTTATCCTGAGGCTGGCATTTTAGTGAAACAGGCGAGAGAAAAAGGGTACAAAGGGTTGTTCATGGGTGGAGACGCTCTGGATTCATCCGACTTGATCAAGATCGCAGGGGCGGCTGCAGAAGGCATTTACTTTACGTCATTGGCTGGTGATGTCAAGCAAACGGATGAAGGCAAGAAATGGGCAGCAGAATACGAAAAGGCTATGGGCAAAAAAGCAGAGACCTATTCTGTCTATGCCTTTGACTCGATGAATGTCATCCTAAACGGAGTGAAGGAAGCGATTAAAACGAATGGCGGCAAGAAGCCGACCCGTGAACAAGTCCTCGACATTGTTCACAATACCAAAGATTATGAAGGTAAATTCGTTAAGGTTACCTTTGATGAAAAAGGTGACAACAAGTTCGCGGATGTATTTATTTATCAGTATGAAAAAGACGCAACCAAATTTTTGGGTAAAATCGAATAAGTTTGTATACATGAAAAAGCTGGTGTCGCATGTTGACACCAGCTTTTTTGAAATCTATTTTTGCTTGTTGCGAGGGACGTAATCGGGATAGTCGGTAATGATGTCGTCTACACCCGCATCAAGCAGCGGTTCCACCTCTTCGGGTTTACGCACGGTCCATACGGATATTTTCATGCCATGGTCGTGAATGCGATTGACCAGTTCTTTTGTCACCAGTTTTTGCGTTGGATTCACATAATCCGCATAGGTAGAGAACTCCTCCAGCATTTCGTCTGTTAAATGCTCCTGATTACTGGTCAGCAAGCCGACAGGGACACTAGGCAGCAGTTCATGGAATGTTTTGATAGAGTCAAAATTAAAGGATTGGACAATGATTTTTTCATTTTTAGGCTTGTCCATGTTCCGATCGGAGAGGGCAGCAGCCACTTGTTTCTCCACGCCTGGATAAAGCTCTGGGGCTTTCAATTCGATGAGGATGCCTGTTTTTCCACGAAATTCATCGAGAACCTCTTCAAAGGTGGGAATACGCTCCCCGGCAAAATCAGGTCCAAAGAAACTTCCAGCATCCAATTCCCGGATTTCATCCAATGTATAGTCGCCCACTTTGCCTGTTCCATCTGTAGTACGGTCAACGGTAGTGTCATGAATGACGACGAGTTTTCCATCTTTGGTTACCTGCACGTCGATCTCGATGTAGTCTGCCTTCATCTTCACCGCTTTATGGAAGGCAGCCATAGTGTTTTCCGGCGCATATCCGGATGCCCCCCTGTGAGCGATGGTGTCCACCCGCTCCACCTTTTCGCTAGGAGCTGCATAGACAGCGAGCGGTTGAAGCAAACCTGTCAAAAGAGTGGCGGCCATCAACGTTTTCTTCATTTGGATCATTTGGAATCTCCTCCTTTAAGGAATTGGATTTCCCTTTGAAGATAGTCAAGCAATGTAAAGGACGTATGTAGAACATGTAAATAATGGACTGGCTGTTCTTTTTTCGTTCGGAAGGCCCTCCCGAAAGCATAGCGGGCTGTTTCCGAGGAACTACAAAACCATCGAAACTAATTGGGACATTTTACCGTCTACAATACAGATAGGTAATAATTGGGCATCGGGGGATAGAGTATGAAACCAATCAGGCGGGGGCGCTGGCGACTGGCGGCTGGCGTCTGTTATTATCGTTGGAGGCGATATGGTGAATGGATATGGGGATCAAAGAAATTCGCAAACGAGAAACAGCAACAACTACTTCGCCACGTCCATTTTCGTCACCAGACCATTCTGCTGCGCGAACTAAAAGACGTGGAAATGTGGATGCAGCATAATAAAGTGACCAATCTGAGGCTCGCTATTTCGCAGCTAAACGGTATTGTCATCCACCCGGGTGAAACCTTTTCCTATTGGAAGCTGATCGGAAAGCCTACGCGAAGAAAAGGATATCTAGAGGGGATGCTGCTTGCACATGGACGTGTAACGTCTGCTGTTGGAGGGGGGCTTTGTCAGCTTTCCAATCTGGTATACTGGATGACGCTGCATACGCCGCTGACGGTCACTGAGCGGCATCGTCACAGCTATGATGTTTTTCCGGATGCGAATCGCACCCAGCCGTTCGGGAGCGGAGCTACTTGCTTTTACAACTATTTGGACTTGCAGATTACGAATCAGACGCAGCAGCAGTTTCAGCTTCACGTCTATGTAACGGATACCCATTTGGTAGGAGAATGGCGCAGCGACATGCCATCGACACGAACGTATGAAATAGTGGAAAAAGAACACGAGATCAAGCCGTCTATTTGGGGAGGCTATGAGCGGACCAACCAGCTTTACCGCAACGTGTTTTCGCTTGACGGAGAGTGGCAATGCGATGAGTGGCTGACACAAAATCGCGCCACGATGATGTATGAGCCTCTGCTGCCAAAAGGATGATCTTTCCTAATCCGTTTACGAACTGGAACTGGGCAGCGATCTGTGCGAAAATAAGAACATATGCACTCGTCTTGTGAACGTGGAAAGGTGGATTTATACATATGTCTTTTACAGATCGTATTACAGCCGGATTGAACCCCGAGCAACGGGAGGCCGTCCTGACAACAGAAGGTCCTGTCTTGATTTTAGCCGGAGCGGGTAGTGGAAAGACCAAGGTATTGACGCAGCGAATCGCGTATCTCATTAGTGCCAAACAAGTGGCGCCATGGAGCATTCTCGCCATTACATTTACGAACAAGGCAGCCCGGGAAATGCAAAACCGCGTCGCAGCTATTATTGGAGGGGCAGCAGCACAGGATGCTTGGCTCTCGACCTTCCACTCCTTGTGCGTGCGGATTTTGCGCAGGGATATCGACCGTCTGGGTATCAATCGCAGCTTTTCCATTTTGGATGCTGGCGATCAATTGTCCGTTGTAAAACAGTGCCTAAAGGAGCTAAATATTGATCCGAAGCAGTATGAACCACGGTCGATCCTGTCAGCAATCAGTTCGGCAAAGAACGAACTGACCGACCCGGAAACGTTTGCCCGACTCGCAGGGGACCCTTTTTCACAGGTGGCTGCCAAGGTATATGAGGCTTACCAGAAAAAGCTGAAAAACAACCAGTCCCTTGATTTTGACGACTTGATCATGACGACTGTCCGGTTATTTAAAGAAGTACCCGAGGTATTGGAGTTTTATCAGAAAAAATTCCGCTACATCCACGTCGATGAGTATCAGGATACCAACCGTGCACAGTACTTGTTGATCTCGATGTTGGCTGACAAATCTCGCAATGTTTGCTGCGTGGGGGATGCCGATCAAAGTATTTACAAATGGCGGGGTGCAGATATTTCCATCATTTTAAACTTTGAAAAAGACTATCCCGAGGCGAAAATGATTAAGCTTGAGCAGAACTATCGCTCCACCAAGACGATCCTGCAAGCGGCAAATCAGGTCATCGCCAACAACAAGCTTCGCAAGGAAAAGAAGCTGTGGACGGAAAATGATGGTGGAGAGAAAATCAACTGCTTTCAGGGCGATTCCGAGCATGACGAAGCGTACTTTATCGTCGATACTATCCGCAAGCAAATGGAGCAATACAAGCGTTATGACAAGTTCGCGGTTCTATACCGGACAAATGCGCAGTCCCGCGTGGTGGAGGAAGTGTTCATCAAGTCGAACATTCCTTACACGATTGTCGGCGGAACGAAGTTCTACGATCGCAAAGAGATCAAGGACATTTTGGCTTATTTGCGCCTCATCTCCAATCCGGATGATGATATCAGCCTCGGGCGCATTATCAATGTACCGAAGCGCAACATCGGGGACACGACTGTCGATAAGCTCCAAGCTTATGCCAATTCCCAAGGCCAGTCTCTTTATGCGGCGATTCAGGATACAGCTTACTTGGGGCTGCCATCGCGCACGACCAATGCGATTCTCTCTTTCAATGACCTGATTTCGAATCTGATGCAGATGACCGATTACCTGAGTGTGACAGAGCTGGTCGAAGAGGTACTAAAGCGCTCCGGCTATCGCGAATCCCTCAAAGAAGAAAAAACGCTGGAAGCACAAGCGCGCCTGGAGAATATCGAGGAGTTCCTCTCTGTAACACAGGAATTCGAGCGCAAAAACGAAGACAAGAGCTTGCTTGCTTTCCTGACTGATTTGGCACTTGTTGCAGACATCGACTCCTTGGGGAATGACGGTGCCGAGGAAGAGGTTTCCGCCGAAGGCCAGGTCGTGCTCATGACCTTGCACAGCGCCAAAGGGCTGGAGTTCCCCGTCGTATTCCTCGTTGGTCTAGAGGAAGGGGTTTTCCCGCATAGCCGCTCGTTGTTTGACGATGCCGAGATGGAAGAAGAGCGTCGCCTTGCTTATGTAGGAATTACACGTGCCGAGGAGCGTCTTTACATGACGTGCGCACGGATGCGGACTTTGTTTGGTCGGACGAATGTGAATGCGCCCTCGCGATTCCTGCAGGAAATTCCAGCAGAGCTGTTGGAGGGAAGTCCTGTAGCAGACGGCGGCTACGGAGGTGGACGCAGTTCGATTTTTGGACAACGGGATGCGGGTCGACCATTTGGTGCGCCTTCGTCACAAGCGGGAGCAGCTCCAAAAATGGGCATGGCGGGGCGTACAGCAGGAGCCGCAACCTCCTCGTTCTCACGTCCTGGCGCACAGGCTGGGGATAAATTGCCTGGACACGGCGCGGGAGCAGGAATTGATTGGAAAGTGGGCGAAAGAGTGCAGCACGGTAAGTGGGGAACAGGTACGGTTGTCAAGGTAAAGGGAACTGGCGACGACATGGAGCTGGACATCGCTTTCCCGAGTCCTACTGGCATTAAAAAGCTATTGGCGAAATTCGCCCCCATCCAAAGGGGATAATGTAAGAGGTAAGTTGAATCCGTTCTGCAAGGGAATCGCTCTAGTAAAGGATGAACGACATGGATCATTTGACGGCGGAAATAAAAATAAAAGAATTAGCGAAACGAATTGAGCACCACAACCGTCTTTATCATGAACAGGATCGACCTGAGATTTCTGACCAGGAATACGATCAATTGATGCGGGAACTAAAAGAGCTGGAAAATCGTTTTCCAGATCTGGTCTCGCCTGACTCCCCAACCCTTCGTGTAGGTGGGGAGCCGCTGCCTTTCTTTGAAAAAGTTGTACATAGGACTCCGATGCTGAGTCTGGGCAACGCTTTTAACGAAGAGGAGATTCGGGATTTTGACCGCCGAGTCCGTCAGGTTGTCGGCAGTCAGGCAGTACGCTATGTAGTTGAGCTGAAAATAGATGGTTTGGCTGTCTCCCTGCACTACGAAAACGGATTATTCGTCCGAGGGGCGACCCGCGGTGATGGCACGACGGGAGAAGACATTACGCAAAATTTAAAGACCATCCGCTCGATTCCCTTGCGATTGACCAGACCGTTAACGCTGGAAGTAAGAGGCGAGGCATACATGCCAAAGAGCGCCTTCGAAAAATTGAATAAAGAGCGGGAAGAGCGCGGTGAACAGCTGTTTGCCAATCCGCGCAATTCTGCAGCAGGCTCTCTCAGACAGCTTGACCCTAAAATTGCTGCTTTCCGCCAACTGGACACCTTTATCTATGCAATCGGTGATTTGCAGGGCGAGACGGTAGAATCTCACAGCGAGGGGCTTGCCTTGCTTGAGACGCTTGGCTTTAAAGTGAATCCGGAGCGGCGCGTCTTTGACAACATAGATGAGCTGATGGTGTTTGTAGAGAGTTGGACGGAGAAACGACCGCATCTGCCGTACGAGATCGACGGTCTGGTCATCAAGGTAGACAGCTACGCTCAGCAGCAGGAGCTAGGCTTTACAGCGAAAAGTCCACGGTGGGCCACCGCTTACAAGTTCCCTGCCGAGGAAGCTGTTACCGTGCTGGAAGGAATCGAGGTATCCGTAGGCAGAACAGGAAGTGTGACTCCAACCGCGCTGCTAAGGCCAGTAAGTCTTGCGGGGACGACTGTTAAACGTGCGTCCTTGCACAACGAAGATATCATCCGGGAAAAAGGCCTCTTGATTGGCGACCATGTGGTGGTTAAAAAAGCGGGCGATATTATTCCGGAGATTATTGCTGTTTTGCCAGAGCGGCGTACAGGTGACGAGGTTCCTTTTGCAATGCCGACCCATTGTCCAGAGTGTGGTAGTGAGCTCGTTCGCCTAGAAGAAGAAGTCGCTCTGAGATGCATCAATCCGATGTGTCCGGCGCTTATCCGCGAAGGCATGATCCACTTTGTTTCCCGTACGGCGATGAATATTGACGGCCTCGGAGAAAAAGTAGTGGCTCAGCTCTTTCACGATGGCATCATCCAAAGCGTGGCTGATCTCTATTACCTGCATCAGCAGCGCGAGGTCCTTTTGGGCATGGAACGCATGGGTGAAAAATCAGTCGATAATCTACTGGCAGCCATCGAAGCGAGCAAGGAAAATTCGCTTGAACGGGTATTGTTTGGCCTAGGAATTCGCCTGGTAGGAGCAAAGGCAGCGCGTGTACTCGCGGAGCATTTTGGTCATATCGACGCAATCATGCAGGCAAACGAAGAGGATTTAACGCAAATTGATGAAATCGGACCGAAAATGGCTGCGAGCTTGATAAACTACTTCAGTCTGCCACAGGCAGCAGCGGTTATCGAGCGCTTGAAAGCGGCTGGAGTCAATATGGAATACAAAGGCATCCGTATCGAAAGCGGCGCAGAGCTGCCGTTTTCAGGCAAGACGATTGTACTGACTGGTACACTGACACAGATGTCTCGCCAAGAAGCAGAGGAAGCTATTGCGCGTCTTGGCGGCAAGGTAACGGGCAGCGTCAGCAAAAAGACGGACCTGGTCATTGCCGGTGAAAAAGCGGGCTCCAAGCTGGAAAAGGCAGAAAAGCTGGGTGTGGCTGTAATGGATGAGGCAGGATTGCTGCAAGTCCTGGAAGGAAATAGCTAAAAGCCCGCGGTGGGCGACAGACGGTGAGTTACGTGAAGGGACGTGAAGAGCATGAAGGGCTTCCTACGATGGGGAATCGGCGCAATGGTGCTAACACTCTTGGTTGGCTGTACGGATGACAGCGAACGGAGCAAGCCGAGTCCTCCTTCGGTTACGGCAGCTGCTCTAAAGGGTGACTTGACTTATCAGGACGTGCTGGAGAAGGGCGAGATGGTTCACAATCTCAAAATGACGGCTGATTCAGAAAGGATCTGGGTCGGCACACACGCCGGTTTGTACGGCTCGGCCGGTGGCGGCTTGTGGGGGCTCGTTTCTTCGCAGTTAGAACGGCAGGCCATCGTCGGATGGTTTGTGGACCCGGACGATGCTCACCAAATCATCGTAGCGGGTAGTGAAGGTGTGCATCGCTCAACAGATGGTGGGAACAATTGGAGTGCCATCGGAGTGGGCTTGCCCGCCCCTGCTGAAATACGCAGCTTTACTGGAGTTCGTCAGGGAGAAAAAATTCGTCTCTTTGCTTTCATTTCTGGAGAGGGGATCTACCAGTCCGTAGACAAGGGAGAGACCTGGAGCTTATGGCAGCCGATGGATCAGGAAGTATATGCCATGGACTTCAACCCAGAGGAAAACCGACTCTATGTAGCGGCGCAATTCAGCTTGCTCTATAATGAAGACGGGCAGTGGAAGACAGAAGTCTTGCCCGAGGCTCAGCAGATCTATTCTCTTTCCGTTGAACGTCGCAGCGGAACATTGGCTGTCGCAACCGAACGTGGTGTTTTTGAAAAGGTAAAAGGGGAGTGGCGTTTGATTAATGCCCGCGCACCCGAAAAACTGATTTTGATTGCTTCCGGCGAGGGAAATACAAAGTGGATCGGGATTGGTGAATCCGCTCTGATTTACAAGCTCGCCGACAATCGCTGGACCAAGTGGAACTAAAAGGAGTAGCGTATGAAAGCGAAGTTTTTGTCAGGATGCAGGCTGGTGACGGCTGTACTTCTTATGATTGTAACAACTGGTTGTTCGCTTTTGCCCATTGGCAAGGACAAAACAGCTCCGGAGCCTGCTACGCCAACCTTGTCTGAGGTGGTCGAGGTATCCGAAGATTACTACGGTAGTATTACGCCATACAAACCCAATCAGACACGTGGTATGCTCAGCAGCACCAAATACCGTATTGACTTCAGTCATTTGGAGCTCGGATTGATGGAGTTTGCCAGAGATACGTTTCCGACTTCGGAATTTTTGTTCCAAGAAGGCCAGCAGGTGAAAAAGGAACAAGTGACCGAATGGATCGCCGAAGAGAAGGGCGGTACCGCAAATGGTCAGAAGAAGCCGGGAATTCTGGTACATGTGCTAGAGCATGATTACCTCAGCAAAAAGAACAAACAATTGGCAGGGATGGTTCTGGGGCTGTCGCTCACGCCGAACTATGTGGATGCGACAGGCCAAGAAAAGGTTTATACCACACAGGAATTGCAGGCAAAAGGTCAACAACTGGTGTCTCGGATCGTCCAGTCTGTACGCGTAAATACCCCACAGGTGCCAATTCTTGTCTTGATGTATCAAGTGCCAGAAGCCAACTCATCTTTGGTTCCCGGACACTTTATCATGTCTGGAACCGTGAGTGCCAATGAGATGGCTGTGTCCAAGTGGCAACCGATCGAGGAAGAGTTTTTCCTATTCCCGAGTAGGGATGTCGAGAAAAAGTACGCCCAGCAATCGCTGCAATACGACAAGATACAGCGAGAAGCCCAAAAATATTTTGGGGAGTACATCGGCCTTACCGGGGTAGGGCGTTTTATGGATGGCAGACTGACGGAGCTGACGATTACTGCTACGGCAGAGTATGATTCGCGTACAGAGGTTCTGCAGTTTACGCAATTTGCGGCCGGCAGTATCAACCAACTGATTGACAAGAGTGTTCATGTCAATTTGTATGTGCAGACGATGAGTAAGCCGTTGTCGATTTATATTCGACCAACTGTTGGCGAACCGTATATGCATCTTTATCGCAGCTAAACAGTTACAAAAAGCCGATTTCTTCATCAAGCTGGTGAGGGAATCGGTTTTTTACACACTTGACGGATTTGTTCAAACAAAAGTGTGTAATGGTGAGCGACGATTGAACACAAGTGTTTTGAAGTGTTCCCTGATACAGGCAGATGTTTTTCGTGCAAAATGCAAACACTAATGGAGTCGGAGTAGGTTCAGTTTTAGTTGGTATGATCCTTGCATAAAATTAAGAGTGATCCGCACATGGAAGAAATTTATAAGGAGGCGTCACAGATGCAAGTGGAATTCAAAAACGAGGCGTTTACTAATTTTAGTCTGCCAGAAAATAAAAAGGCATTTGAAGAAGCACTCGCTAAAGTAGAAAGTGAACTCGGTCGTGAGTATGAACTCATCATCGGCGGCGAGCGCATTACAACTGAAAAGAAATCCAAATCCATCAACCCTTCTAATAAAGAACAGGTAGTGGGTGTGGTTTCCCAAGCTGACCAAGCACTGGCTGAAAAAGCGATCCAAACCGCTGCCAGCACTTTTGAAACTTGGAAAAAGGTACCAGCAGGTGCGCGTTCCCGTTACCTTTATAAAGCTGCAGCAATTCTTCGTCGTCGTAAGCATGAGTTCTCTGCTTGGTTGGTAAAAGAAGCAGGGAAAAGCTGGGCAGAAGCAGATGCTGACACAGCAGAAGCAATCGACTTCATGGAATACTATGGCCGTCAAATGGATAAGCTTTCCCAGCGCCATGACCTTCCTCGCATCCCTGATGAGGACAATGAATTGTACTATGTTCCACTCGGCGTAGGGGTAGTTATTCCACCGTGGAACTTCCCTCTCGCAATCATGGTAGGGATGACTACAGCAGCTCTCGTAGCTGGTAACACAGTTGTGTTGAAGCCAGCTTCCACAACACCAGTAATCGCTGCGAAATTCATGGAAATCCTCGAAGACGCTGGCGTTCCAGCAGGTGTTGTTAACTTCGTGCCAGGTTCCGGTGGCGAAATCGGGGACTACCTCGTAGAACATACACTGACTCGTTTCATCAGCTTCACAGGTTCCCGCGACGTAGGTCTGCGCATCAATGAGCTGGCTGCTAAACATCGTCCAGGACAAAAATGGATGAAGCGTCTGGTTGCAGAAATGGGCGGTAAAGACTCCATCGTGGTTGACAGCGACTGCGATATCGAGTTGGCTGCACAATCCATCGTAGCTTCTGCATTCGGTTTCTCCGGTCAAAAATGTTCCGCTTGCTCCCGTGCGATTGTACACCAAGACGTTTACGATCAAGTACTGGGTCGCGTAGTAGAAATCACTAAAAACCTGACTGTAGGCGATATCAGAACAAACGATTTCTACACAGGTCCAGTGGTTGACGAGAAAGCATACAACAAAATCCTGGAATACATCGAAATCGGTAAACAAGAAGGCAAACTGGTTGCAGGTGGCGAAAAAGGTCCAGAATCCGGCTACTTCATCCAGCCAACTGTATTTGCTGACCTGGATCCACAAGCTCGCCTCATGCAAGAAGAAATCTTTGGCCCAGTAGTAGCATTCTGCAAAGCTAACGATTTCGACCATGCTATGGAAATCGCGAACAACACCGAGTACGGCTTGACTGGCGCTGTAATCAGCCGCAACCGTGCACACCTGGAGCGCGCACGTGAAGAGTTCCACGTGGGTAACCTGTACTTCAACCGTAAGTGCACAGGCGCTTTGGTAGGCGTACATCCATTCGGCGGATTCAACATGTCCGGTACAGACTCCAAAGCGGGTGGACCAGACTATCTGCTGCTCTTCACTCAAGCGAAAATGGTTTCTGAAAAACTGTAAAAAACTTCAGTATACACAAGCTGCCTCTTCACAGGGGCGGCTTTTTTGTACAGATAGGAATCTATACAATCCCTATCCAGTAAAAGAATAACCTTCCACTAAAACGCGGTCGCTCCTCCTTGAGGAGGCCTCGATAGAGGTTTTCTTATACTCATTTTGTCCACACTAAGAAAAATGCTGTGCGGGGCAGGTGAGGGTAGCTGTTTACTTATATTGTGTCAGGGCTCTCGACGTTTTTTCTTGTCTATTTGCTAATGCCTGCAGCGAATTGGCTGGCATGGAAAACAAAACTGCTGGATATACCCAGAGGGAGAAAGGGACACAACAGGCCGATGCCATTATCTGGTGGATTGGCGATGTTCGTCGGCCTCTTACTAGTGACAACTTTTTTTGCAGGGGCGCAAAAAACGGTTGCAGTTTTGGCAGTTGGAGGAGCAATGCTTGTGGCAATCGGATGGATGGATGATACCTACAAAGCAAAGCAAAAAGAGTTTCCTGTATTACCCAAGCTACTCGTTCAATTTCTGGTGGCGGTCTTCGCTTTTTTATTGGAGATCCGGTTTCGCGGAATCAGCTTGTCCTGGATAGGCGGAGAAGAAGGCGCGTACATCTCTTTTCCCATCCTCATTTCCTTGCTGGCAACAGTGCTTTGGATTGTCGGGTTGATCAACATGGTCAATTTTTTGGATGGCGTAGACGGATTGGCGGCAGGGGCGACGGTATTCTCTGCTGTGACCTTGTTTTTCCTGTCGATGGTGAGAGGGCAAGATTTGACGGCATTACTGGCTGTGGCTCTGGCAGGAGCAGCATTGGCGTTTCTGCGCTTTAATTTTTATCCCGCGAAAATGTTTATGGGGGATGCAGGTTCGATGTTCCTGGGGTTTGCTTTAGGCGTCATTTCACTGGAAGGAACGATGAAGGGGGCCACACTCATCTCATTGGTAGTCACTGTATTGGCGCTGGGTCTGCCAGTGATAGACACAATTCAGGTCATGGTCAGCAGGATTTTGGCGGGCTCCCCGATGTATCAGGCGGATCGGCGACATGTTCATCATCGGCTGATGTCACACGGGTTTTCAGTGAAACAGACGGTGGTAGTCCTGTATTTGGTAAGTCTTTTGTTTTCTGTCTTGTCCATCTTTCTGTTTTTCTTTCAGTAAATCTAAATAACAGATCGCACATTAACGCTTTAAAGTTGGGAAGTATATGTACAAAAGGGCTCACGCCAAACGGCTTGGCGCAGCCAAATCATTCGTTCATCCTTGATTGGAGTCGAAGAATAGAAACTGATTGCGACCTGTTGCCTTTGCCTGATAAAGCGCCTTGTCTGCATGAGTCAGAAGCTCATCGGCTTCGACAGAAGAAACCGGATATAGAGCAATGCCAATGCTGGTCGTAAAGGAAAATTCTTGGTCCTCGTTGACCCATGGCTGCTGAAGGGCATTCAAAATGCGTTCAGCCACTTTTTCTACCTGATGGTGCGTGAGGATGCCAGTGAGCAGCACGACAAATTCATCTCCACCCAGACGAGCCACTGTATCCCCGTCACGGACGCAGGATTTCAAGCGCTTGGCCAATTCCTGTAGAAAAATGTCTCCGGCGTTGTGTCCCCAGGTGTCATTAATCTCTTTAAAATGATCGCAGTCGAGAAAAAGAACAGCGACCATTTCTTCTCTTACCTTGGCTACTGCCAGGGCTTGGTGCAGGTTTACATGGAGCAGACGCCTGTTTGGCAAACCTGTTAGTACGTCATGGTACGCCATGTATTCCAGCCGGGATTCCAGCTTCTTACGCTCAGTAATGTCTCTCGTCACGGAAAATACATGTGTACATATCCCATCGCTGTTGTAGACGGGAGAAAGAATCGACTCGCCAATCACTTCACCATTGGTCGTATAGTGAATAGGGTCCCCGCTTTGTACCGCTTTTTTGTACATTCTGTTCAACAAGACTGCTTTTTCTTCCGGATAAACATCCTCGATCAGCTTCCCGTATGCTTCCTCGGATAGATCTGCAACTTGCATAGCGGCTGGATTCATTAGGACATAGCGAAATTGGTACTCTTTCTCCGTAGATTCTTCCACAGACATGAGGAAGAACATGTCCGACATATGATGAAATAAGCTGGTCAGGATATCCCCGTGTTCACTAATGAGTGTTGCGATGTCGAGCTTTGCCATATCTGTCTTCTCCTGAGTGTAGGCTTGTCTCCATTATTATAGTATAGCAGAGGAGGGGAAGAAAACGATGAGCAGTTGGTAATAAAGGGAAGCAGGGTTTACTGCCTGTAAGTGGAAGTGGTAAAGTAAGGGTATTCGAAATCCAGGTTGTCTAATCGAAAGTGAACAAGGAGTTTGTTTATGCGCAAAAAGCTGCTACCGGGTCTCATTCATCGTCTACCGCAAAATGCGATGTCTCGGACCATGGGGAAAATTACCGCTTCTCGCTTTAGTCGATTAGCCATTCAACGATACATACGGCACTATGACATTGATCCTTCAATCATAGAAAAACCGGTAAAGGAATACCGCACGCTCAAGGAGTTTTTTACGCGCCGCCTGAAGCCAGAAGCTAGGCCGATTGCTCCAGGTGCAGATACGATCACAAGTCCTGTGGATGGTACCGTTTCCCAGCTGGGTGATATTTGCGAAGGTACGATGATTCAGGCAAAAGGAAAAGGGTACAGTGTCGCCGAGCTGTTGGGTGGGTCTGCCGAAGAGGCCAAACGCTATTACGGCGGCAAATTCATTACGATCTATCTGAGCCCGCGCGATTACCATCGGATTCACATGCCGGTCGAGGGAGACCTCGTTCGCTACAGTTATTTGCCGGGAAGGTTGTATCCGGTGAACCAGCTGGGAATTCAGCATGTGGATCGGTTGTTTGCCCGCAACGAACGGCTGGTTTCCTACATCAAGACCGAGGGGCTGGGTGATGTCGCTCTGGTCAAGGTGGGGGCCCTGTTCGTCGGCAGCGTCAAAGTCCGCTACAATACGGCTACCACCAATGTCAAACACGGCAGGGAGACGAACGAAGCGATCGTGGGCGCACCCCATTATGCAAAAGGGGAAGAGCTCGGCTGGTTTGAGTTTGGTTCCACAGTGATTCTGCTGTTTGAATCGAGCCAGCTGCATTGGGCGGAAGGAATCGAGAAAGGGAGTCCGCTGCTCATGGGGCAAGTGCTGGCGCGGGTCGGAAAATCCCAATAGGTACGAAGAACGCCTAAATAACAGAGCTCAGCTGGGCTCTGTTTTTCTTGTTGTGTGTTCGTACAAACGAAAAAAGGTGACCCTGCGGAAAGGGTCACCTCCATTTTTTTGCTGATTATTCGGTTGGCATATCGCCGAAGATGGAATTGAACAACACGGTTGCTACTTCTGCACGGCTCGCGTTCTTTTGCGGCGCGAAACGGTTGCTCGCATCTCCTTTTACCAAACCGTTAGCAGATGCCGTTTTGACGTAAGGAACGGCCCAGGCCGGAATTTGTTTCGTATCGGCGTAGTTCAATTTGTATCCATTTTCTGTCGGCATTTTCAGGCCGCGTACCAAAATGGTGATCATTTCGGCACGGGAAATCTTTTGATCTGGACGGATTGTGCCGTCTGCATAACCCTTGACCAGTCCGGATTGGACGGCTGTCTGCCAGGATTCTTTGGACCAAGCGGGAATCTGGTTGTTGTCTTTGAAAGAAAGCTTCTTCGCGGATGGCTCCAGTCCCAACGCTTTTACGGCCATCGTGATGAATTCGGAGCGGGTAACAGGGCGGTTCGGCTTGAATTCCCCGTCCGCATACCCGTTTACGACACCCATGTCCTTCAGGAGCCCGATCTGGTGGTAAGCCCAGTGGGTTTCCGGCACATCAACAAACGCAGGTTCCTCGGGTCCGGCGCCCATGGAGGCGAATTGACCGATGAGACTCTCTTCTCCGAACTCTTTTGCCAGTTCGGGATTTTTCTCCAATTCTTCCGCCATGATGACTTGATCCGCCTGCGGAACGGAATAGGTCACATCTTTGTTGATGTTCCACATCTGATCTTTAAGTTTCAGGGTAAAGGTAACGGATTTCATGCCGGTACCGGCAGCCACGCCGCTTTCTGAGAGCGTGGAGGCAGGCAGACTGCCTGTCACTGTGAATTGGTTTTGCACAAACTCTTTGTCAGCGTTGATCCAGGCGTCAAGTACGATGTGGAAGTCCCAGCCTTCCGCTTGCAACTTTTTCACGTCTGCGGACTTCAGTTCTTTCACCATCTCGGACAGGCTGTCTTTGAGATTGTCGGAGCCCGACTCAGCGCCAGGTACGGGAATGAGCGGATTGTTCTCAAACGCCTTTGTCAGTTCCGGATGCTTGCTTGCATAGTCGAGAGCAAACGCGATGAAGTCAACCGCTTCCTGGAAATCGACGGAGATGCGGACATGCGTTGCGGTCTGGACCTTGCCATCCGGCAGCTGAACGGTTTCCTCGCCGACTGTCTGCACGTCTTTTAAGGAAAACTCCTGTTGCTTCAAGAAAGCTTCGAAAAGTTTCTTTTCAGACGCGCCGAGTTGTGCAGCAGCCTGGCTGTCTGCGTCGTTCGTTATACCGAGGAACTTATTGTCCGCTGTGGATTTCACATATGTCTTATCGCCTTCCACATACAGATCCAGAGCAGGTTCTTTTTCACTTGGCCATACCCCGGAATCCATGAGCGGCCCCGGATCTTGCAAAGAGATCGTGACATGGCCGTTTTGTTGGTCTTTTTGCTCTACCTGCATGGTTACGCCGCTTTTTAATGTCGCAAGCAGCGTTTTTGCCGTCTCATCCTCTACTGGCAGGTTGGTGTCAAGCGTAATCGTGCTTTTGGACTCGAATGATTTCGTGTCCATTCCCTTTACCAACGCTTCCGTGAACAGAGGAGTGTTTGGGGTACAAGCGGAAAGCAGAAGGAAACAGAGTGCAAGCAAGAAAAATCTTTTCAAAAGTCTCTCCCTCTCTTGGTAGAAGTTATCATAACGGAACTATTGTACAGAATGGAATATCAATATTACAGCGTAAAAAAATGGCATAAAAAGAAAGGTTATCGAAATATTTGGCGTTTTCGGATGGGGTTGGTATCGCAAAAATTGACTGAACCCGCTCTTTTCAAGTAAGATCAAAGTTATGTGATACGATTCGGAGGTGGAAAGATGAGTGCCATTACTCGCAAGGAAGTAGAGCATGTAGCAAACCTGGCCCGCTTGCAGCTGACTGAAGAGGAAGCTGAGCGATACACAAAAGATCTGAATGCTATTTTGGATTTTGCAGCCAAGCTAAACGAGCTGGATACAACCAATATTGAACCAACCAGTCATGCGACTGATGTGAAAAACGTCATGCGTGAAGACGTCAACCGACCATCCCTGCCACGTGAGGAAGTGCTGAAAAACGCGCCGGACCACGAAGACGGGCAGTTCAAAGTGCCAGCAGTATTTGAATAAGAAAAAAGGATTACAAGAAGGGAGGAACCCACTGTGTCGCTGTTTGACAAGCGATTGTCGGAGATACATAGCGCCCTGCGCGCAAAAGAACTGTCTGTAACCGATCTGGTGCAGGCTTCCATCACTAGCATCAAGGAGCATGATGGAGAAATCCAGTCCGTATTGAACGTGGATGAAGAGGGCGCGCTTGCTCATGCTCGTCAATTGGACGAGCGTCTGGTCAAAGAAAACGAGGAATTGGGTCTTCTCTTTGGCTTGCCTGCCGGACTCAAGGACAACCTGATTACAAAAGGCGTACGTACGACCTGCGCCAGTAAGTTTTTGGCGAACTATGATCCTGTCCATGACGGAACCGTTTCGCAAAAGGTGAAGGAAGCAGATGCCGTAATCGTAGCGAAGCTGAACATGGACGAGTTTGCCATGGGTGGCTCCAACGAAAACTCCGGCTTTTACAAGGCGAAAAACCCGTGGAACACCGATTATGTTCCGGGCGGCTCCAGCGGCGGGTCGGCGGCGGCTATGGCTGCGCGTCATTTTTACTTTACGCTTGGTTCCGATACTGGCGGCTCGATTCGTCAGCCGGCAGCATTTTGCGGCGTAGTAGGCTTGAAGCCGACCTATGGCCGTGTGTCCCGTTTTGGACTGGTGGCGTTCGCATCTTCGTTGGATCAGATCGGACCTGTTACGAAAACCGTCGAGGATTCCGCTTATGTGCTGCAGGCGATTGCGGGTCATGATGGGTTTGACTCGACTTCTGCCAATGTAGAAGTACCGGATTACCTTTCCGCTTTGACAGGAGATGTAAAAGGACTGCGTATCGGTGTACCGAAGGAATTGATCGGCGAAGGTATCGATGCCGAAGTTCGTGATGCTGTTCTGGCAGCACTGAAGCAGTTGGAGAGCATGGGCGCGACTTGGAGCGAGGTCTCCATGCCGCATACCGAATATGCCGTGCCAGCTTATTACTTGCTGTCTTCTTCGGAAGCGTCCTCCAACCTGGCTCGTTTTGACGGCGTTCGCTACGGCGTGCGTGCTGACAATGCAGAGAACCTGATTGAGCTGTATAAAGAATCCCGCAGCCAAGGCTTTGGACCAGAGGTAAAACGCCGCATCATGCTGGGGACGTATGCACTATCATCCGGCTATTACGATGCGTATTACAAGAAAGCGCAGCAAGTGCGCACCTTGATTATTCAAGACTTCAACAGCATTTTTGCTGATTACGATGTGATTTTGCATCCGACTACGCCGTCTACGGCATTTAAAATCGGAGAAAACGTGGATGATCCAGTGAAAATGTACCTGGAAGATATCTGCACCGTGCCTGTCAACTTGGCTGGCTTGCCAGCAATCAGTGTGCCATGCGGCTTCGCCAAGAGCGGTCTGCCGATCGGCTTGCAGATTGTCGGCCGTGCGTTTGACGAATCCACTGTGCTGCGCGTAGCACATGCCTATGAGCAATCTGCGGGCTTTCACCAGCGCAAGCCGGAATGGGTGAGGGGGTAAGAGTTATGAGCAAGTACGAAACCGTCATCGGCCTGGAGGTCCATGCCGAGCTATCGACCAACAGTAAAATCTTCTGCGGTTGCAAGACCGAGTTTGGTGCACCGCCGAATACTCATACCTGCCCGATCTGCTTGGGGCATCCGGGTGTGCTTCCGGTAACCAACAAGCAAGCTGTGGAATTTGCCATGAAGGCAGCTCTCGCGCTCAACTGCGAGATTTCCCGCGAAACCAAGTTTGACCGTAAAAATTACTTTTACCCAGACTCTCCCAAAGCGTACCAAATCTCTCAGTTTGACCAGCCGATCGGCTACAATGGCTGGATCGACATCGAGGTAAACGGAGAGACAAAGCGCATCGGGATCACTCGTCTGCACCTGGAAGAAGATGCGGGCAAGCTGACACACAGCGACTTTGGCGGAGAATCACTGGTTGACTTCAACCGTGTGGGTGTACCTCTGGTCGAGATCGTTTCCGAGCCAGACATTCGTACACCGGAAGAAGCCAGAGCGTATTTGGAAAAGCTGAAAGCAATCATCCAGTATACCGAGGTATCCGACGTCCGCATGGAGCAGGGTTCCTTGCGTTGCGATGCCAACGTTTCGATCCGTCCGTATGGTCAAGAGGAATTCGGAACCAAGGCTGAGCTGAAAAATATGAACTCCTTCCGCAACGTACAAATGGGATTGGAGTATGAGGTTTTGCGTCAAACAGAAGTACTCTCCTCTGGCGGCAAGGTCGTGCAGGAAACCCGTCGTTGGGACGAAGCCAACAAGAAAACACTGACGATGCGCTCCAAAGAAGAAGCGCACGATTACCGCTACTTCCCAGATCCTGATCTGGTGCGCATGCAGATCTCCGAGGAGTGGATTGAAGCGGTTCGCGCCACCATTCCAGAACTGCCGGATGCCCGTCAGGCTCGCTATGTAAACGAGTTTGGTCTGTCACAGGCGGATGCTGGGGTTATCACCATTTCCAAGGAGACCGCAGACTTCTTTGATGAAACCGTGAAAACGGGTGCAGATCCGAAATCCGTCGCCAACTGGCTGATGGTAGACCTCTTGGCTCACCTCAATGCCAACAATATGGAGTTTGCCGATGTGAAGATGACACCGCAAGGCTTGGGTGAAATGATCAAACTGATCGGGGATGGAACGATCTCCTCCAAAATCGCCAAAACCGTCTTCAAGGAGATGGTGGAGACCGGCAAGGAGCCGAAGAAGATCGTCGAAGAAAAAGGTCTGGTGCAAATCAGCGACGAGGGCGCTCTGCGTCAAATCGTTGTCGATGCGGTCAATTCCAACCCGCAAGCGGTAGCTGACTTCAAAGCTGGAAACGAGAAAGCAGTAGCTTTCTTCGTAGGACAGGTCATGAAGCAAACCAAGGGTAAAGCAAACCCGCCGATGGTCAATAAATTGATTCAGGAAGTATTGAACAGTTTGTAAGAAAGCACACAAACAGCACTTTCCAAAACGGGGAGTGCTGTTTCTTTTGTCCTGCATCATTTGTCATGTGCCAAAATGTCCCAATACAGGTAAGATAGACGTAAGAAACCAACGTTAAATGAGAAGGAGAAACCGTCGATGAAACGTAAAATGCAAGGTACAGCAGCCGTTTTAACAGTCGCGACGCTGTTGTCTGGTACAGCGAATTCAGCTCTGGCAGCAACAGCTCTCCAACCGATCGTGCAAAATGCAGCGTCCACAGCAATAGCAACGGAAACGATCAAGCTTCCCGAGGAGCAGAAAAAATACTGGCTGCACTCGAAAAGCTGGAGCCGGGGCTAAAGGCACTGACTCAGCGTACGGTTGAGCAAAGCAGTGCGGATGAAAATCTGGTGTACATCGATATGGTTGATCCAAAAAATGAATATGATAGCGCAGCCTACATCGCGTTCGACCTGAAGACAGGTCAATTAATCGCCTACGAGGCTTCGCTGGGCAATTGGGAAGTCGGCAAAAAAGCAACAGACGAATACATTTTGCAGCGGGCAGAGCAAGCTGTCCAGGAAGTATTCGGTACCGAAAAAAGAAAAATGACTGGCGAGCCACAATTGGCACCACTCACGGAGAGCCAAGAATCGGAGCTGCCCGATGATCCGTATTCTGTTTACAGGAGTGTCTATTATCCCGGTCTGTTGAATGGCTTGGAGGTCCGGGGAAGCGATCATGGGATTTTGGTGAATATGGATTTGGCTGGACATCTCATCGGGATTACATACAGGCAGCTGGAATTGGATGGAGCCAAGGTACCGGATCCGAAAACGGCGCTGACCCCCGAGGCTGCCAAGAAAAAATATTTTACTCCTGAGCGTTTGGATCTTGGCTATGTCCAAGGTGGAGCAGATAGCAAGCCGGGAATTCAGTATGTGCTAAGAAATTCCCCTATGCTTGATGCGACGACAGGCAAAGAGATTGACCCTTGGCGAGCTACAGAAGTAGAGGAGAGCAAGCGAGACCTAGCTAAGATCAAAAATATTACGATCAAGCCTAAAGCGAAGTCGCTCATCGCCAAGAGCGAAGAGGAGGCGCGCAAAATCGCATCAGGTATGTTTGGGGTCGATACAGAGAAAGATTACACCTACCATTCAGAGCAGGCTGACGGCAACTACGTGACCCATACCTGGACCAATGACTATTCGGATTATGTATCGCTTGCAATAGATACGACAACGAATCAGGTGATTGATGGAGAGCTTTGGGAAGAGTGGAGTGAGGACGAGGCTAATTTGACCACCGAGGAGGCTTTGAAAAAAGCGATTGCCTTCATTGAGCCTTATGCCTTGTCTTCGTCTGCAGCGCTGCAGGTAGAAACCTTTGAGCCGAGAAAGCTTGCCCCGTTGGCTGACTGGATGAAGGAACTTGACAAGTCGTTGGGGTATGGAGAAGAAAAGCCAAGTCAGGTTTACGCGTTCAATTTCAATGAGCTGCATGGCGATATGCCTGTGCTCGATCGCTACTATTGGGTAGTCGTCGATGGAAAAAGCGGCAAGGTCGTACAATTCTCTACAACCTTGCCAATGAAAGAAGCCGCATTCCCGGAAGCAAAGCTCGCTGTGACAGAAGAGCAAGCCGCTGAGCTTTTTGCGGAAAAATTGCCGCTTCGCCTGTCTTACATCTGGCCTGCCTACTATGGAGCGAAAGCCCCATCGCTGGTACTGGTTTATACGATAGACGGAAGCGAAGGCTGGCCTTATGTCGATGCAGTAAACCGCACATTTAACTGGGATAAATAGGGCGCATGGAGGATCATGCAGAAAGTTTTTCCAGCATATGCCTAAGCAAAGCAATGGCTTTGCGTTCCTGACTCTCAATTCCTTGTAAGAGAGCAATAGCCTGCTTACTTTGTTCAGGTTCATTCGGCTCACCGCCGGCAGGAAATGGGAAGAGCTTGCTTAGCTTGGCGTACTCATCTGCCATCTGCCCGTATAGTGTAGATGCTTCCTGTAGAACAGGACGTATGTCGTCAAAAGTAGCGTCAGTCCACGTCGCAGCGATCTCACTCCAAAAAAGGGAGGCGTTGCGGCGTGCATTTTGTACGACCACTGATGTATAGGCATTGCCGTTTGGCTCGATGCTGCCTTGATGGAAGGCCTCCTGCCAGGCTGCATAGGCCAAGAGACCGTTGGCGCAGCTTTTATCCGATCCTTCCTCCAGGTAATGGGTCAAAGCCGTCTGGATGGCGCCCTTGAGCATCTTGCGCTGATCGATCTCCACTATATTTTCAATTGCCAGAACGAACAGCTCCTCGATCAACCCGCGCCCCAGATGTTCAAAAGCGATCGTCTTGTCGTGCCCGCAATTGTCGCCAGCGTGAAGTTGCTTCCTGTCGTCGTCATATCCGTAAATTAACCCAAACTCGGGAATGAACAAGTCCCAGGCCAGAACCGGATAGCCGCGATCGATCGTACGGTGAATGAGCTCCAGTGCTTCTGGCAAAAGGGGCGCAAGCGGCCGCTTCTCGCGTGCATCAGGAGTCAAAAGAGCAGGACTTACCTGAGTCGCATTAGGGCCAGGTGCGCATTCCGCTTCCCCGCCGCCAACAACCTTTGAAGTAAAGCCCATATTACGGAGTCCCTGCTGCAATACTTTCGCAAATGGAAACATGGTTGGGCCAGCGATATGAATCTCTCCCGGTACCACTGTCAGCCGGAATGCATGCCCGCTCAGACCGAGCACCATAGGCAGCGACATTTTGCGATCCGTGTATTCTACTAATCCATGCAAGGCGGCAGCACATGTAATCCAGGTTTGAAGAGTAAATGCCTCCGGTTTTCTGAGTACGACTTGTTTCATTATTCCCGCATCCTTTCGTGTTTTCACGTATTGGTCAACCACGACCCGAGTTTTTTCCTGGATCAGTTTTTTGCGGGATCGGGACAGAACCTGATAAACATTGGCCTGGGACATGGAGAACAAGCGAGCAATTTCCATCGGGGACAGATGGTCGAAAAAGTGGGATTCCACTACGCGTCGCTCCCGTGGATTGAGGCAATGCAGCATACCTGTGATGGTCTGCAATAGCTCCCGGCGCATGATTACCTCAGCGGGATCGCCCGCGTGCTCCAAAGACGATGACCATGTGCGTCCCAGCCGGTGAAGTATACTGTTAAGGTCCTCCCAGTCTGTTGGTGAAGGATCGCTACTATCGCTCTTATGGTTGATCAGCCCAGAAAAAACCCGCTCCCGTCTGTGCGGTCCTTTTTGCAAGCGAGTGTACGCCTGATTGCGCACGATGCGGTGCAGCCAGGGAAGAAAACGGCGGCTATCCACCAGCGTGCCCAAGTGCAAAAAGGCCCGAATAAGTGCATCCTGAACGATATCCTCTGCCTGAAAGGCTTCATGTGTATACGAGCGTGCATACCCGTATACTTTGGAACGATGACGTCTGACCAGCTCCCCAAAGGCTTCTTGATCGCCGGCTTTTGCCCGTTCTACGAGAATCTCGTCCTCCTCATGCAATTCTTCCTGCAGCAGCTCTGACTTATATCCCACATGATCCATCGAAAAAACCCCTCGTTGTTAGTTGACTTATAGCATAGACTTCGGATGCGCTGAATTTCTGACAGATTTGTAAGAAAATCCTCTCTCCCCTATAATGAACATACATGATGAAAAAGGGGGAAGGAAGTACATGAAGCTGATTTCCATCGCAGGAGAAAGCGTGCCACCAGGCAAGGGTGGGTCACCATCCGATACATTTGATCGCTCGATCGCCACATGGGAAGAAAACGGCCAGCAAAAAACAGTGACCGTCACGTATGTCCGCTATTTTGGCAAAGTGCTGGCGGAGCGGGGAATTTACGATCAGGAAGCGGAAGGTGTTCCTGTCCATCATTTGGTTGCGGCATTGTTCGAGGAAAAGTATGCCGAGATCAAAGAAAACCGCCACTACATCAACGATACAGAGCAATTTGTAGGATTGTTTGATGACTTTTCGTTGTCAAAATGGAAGGAACGTTATCCAGGCGTGATGGTGATCCCTCAAACCTAGCACATGCAAAGAGGGAAGAGTGAGCGCATAACTGTCGAAAGATTCTGAGCGATGGGCAAAAAGACGATGCCTTGCGATTGGATGGGGCATGCTAAAGGCAACTATTTACTGGAGTTGATCAGCATGTTCTCCGTTTGGCTCACTTGTTTACTGACGTTCTCTGCCGTTTTACCCGGCGCGTCGTTTCACGATCAGAACATAGCGGCTCCGCAAATACTGGCGGTGCAGGAGTTCGATGCCTTTTTGCAGGACTGGAGAAGGGGGCAGGCACTGGATCTTCGTCATCCGCTATTTGACCTTACACGGGTGGCAGCGGGGACAGGCGGCATGGAGACCATTTCGTTTTCTGGCGAGGCGCATGGTCAGCCTGGAGTGATTACGTTTGTCTTTTACACCTTGGAAGGTGATCAAGTCTTTTCGCCACCTGGAACTGTTTCTGTGGCCCGTGTGGATGAGAAGCGGCGAGAGTTTCATGTAGGAGGGGCTATCCCACGCTATCTTCGTGGACGTACAGGGGCTGTACAGGTGACGTTTCAAGGGGAAAAGAGAGCTTCGTATTTGATCAAGGTACAGTTTTAATGTTGGGTAAAGAGCAAGTAGACAGGAGGACTGCTGTTGATTGAGGTGAAGCAGGTCAGCAAACGATTCGGGACGATCACAGCGGTCGATGATGTGTCGTTTCGCGTGGAGGCTGGTGAAGTCTACGGCCTTCTGGGTGAAAACGGCGCGGGAAAAACAACGACGATGCGCATGATGGCAACCATTTTGCAACCGACAGAGGGAGATATCGAGATAAGCGGGTTCTCCGTTCAAAAGGAGCCTGTAGAAGTCCGTCGGCGTATTGGCATTTTGTTTGGGGGCGATGTGGGACTCTACAATCGCTTGACGGCCAGAGAGAACATCGCTTATTTTGGCAGCTTGTACGGTCTGGACCCGGCAAGGCTCACGAAGCGGATAGACAGCTTGAGCCGAATGCTTGATATGGAGGCATTTATCGACAGGCGTGTAGGTGCTTTTTCCAGAGGAATGAAACAAAAGGTAGCCATTGCTCGCACACTGGTTCACGACCCTGATGTTATTTTATTGGATGAACCGACGACAGGACTGGATGTGACCGCAGCCAATATTTTTCGCCGCATGGTTGGAAAACTGCAGGAGGAAGGAAAGACGATCCTGTTTTCCAGTCACAATATGGGGGAGATCAACAAGCTGTGTAAGCGGATTGCCCTGATACATAAGGGAAAGCTTCATTTTGCCGGTGGGCTCAGCACCTTGCGGGAGCGGTATGGCATAGCGGACTTGGACGACATCTTCATGGCCGTCGTGGAAGGGAGCCTGAACTGATGGGCAGACGCGTCATCTGGACTGTTTTTCAAAAAGAGATGCTCGATCTGTTTCGCGATCGAAAGGCATTGCTAGGGACTTTTTTGGTACCGTTGGTCATTATTCCGTTCGTCTTCTTTTTATTGGGAATGTCCTACAGCAACGTAGAAAAGGAAGCACGCGCCTATGTACCGATTGCCGTCAACGGGACGTCCGGACTGGTTGCCTCACTCGAAAAAGTTCCGGGCGTAAGCATTGTCCAGCCAGCCAATCAGGAGCAAGCACTGCAAGCGGGGCAGCTACGGGCAATCGTTACGATCGCACCTGCATTTGAAGAGCGGGTCAAGGCGGGAGGTACCGGAGAGGTGCACGTCGCATTCGATTCCACCAATCAAAAATCGGTGTATGCGCGAAACGTAATCGAGGAAACGGTAGAAGCATACAGCAAGGAGATTACCGCGAAGCGTTTAAAGCAGGCAGGATTGTCCGAACAGACGATCAAGCCGATTTCGCCTACATACCAGAATGTTGCGACGGACGAGAGGCTATCAGGCGGAATGCTGGCTGGAATTATTCCATTGATGCTTGTAGTCTCGCTCGCTTCAGGGGGAATTGCCTCAGCCAATGATCTTGTCGCTGGGGAAAAAGAGCGAGGAACGCTGGAATCGCTGATGACAGCCCCGATCGCCGCAAATCACATCCTGACAGCAAAGCTCATGGCAGTGATGGTGATGAGCTGCATGAGTGCAGCAGCTTCGCTGGTGTCGCTCTCTCTCGTTCTCGGCCTCGGGCCGCTGGAGATGGATGGAGGCTTTTCACTTCGTTTCTTTTCGCCGGCTACGCTCTTTGTTTTGGTCTTGACGATTCTTTTGCTCGCAGCTACTTTTGCTGCCCTGGAGCTGGTCTTGAGTACAATCGCGAAGTCATTTAAAGAGGGACAGACATACATGAGCGGAGTCATTTTTGTAGCGATGGTTCCGTCCTACATGATGATGCCGCTAAATCCTGTGGACATTCCAGAGTATTACTATGTATTGCCCGTATTTAATGGAGTGGCGCTTTGCAAGGAAGTGTTCTATGGCAGGGTGGAGCCGCTGCATGCGTTAATTGGTCTTTCGAGCTCATTGGTTTACGTGGCCATCATTACGATTGTATCTTCTCGGTTGTTCCGCAGGGAAGGGGCCGTCGTGAAAAACTGAAAAGCTCATGACCACACGTCGCTGTCATTATGAGAAAGCTGGTGAATTGTCGTGAATCCGCCGTACTTGGGTGTCTTGTTCGTTTTTATTTCTGCAGCTGGTTTCGGGGTCATGTCCATCTTCGCGGTTTATGCGTACGGGGCGGGCGTCACGGTGTCGACTCTATTATTTTTGCGGTTTCTTTTTGCGGCGCTTCTCTTTTTTGGTTTGCTGGCTTTACGCCGGGAATCTCTGCGTCTGATGAAGAAGCAGGTACTGGCTTTGCTTTTACTGGGCGGTGTTTTGTATACGCTGCAATCGCTCAGCTTCTTCTCTGCAGTTCAGTATATTCCGACATCGATGGCTGCTTTGCTGCTGTACACGTTTCCGGTTTTTGTGGCAGTGCTCACCTATTTTGTGGAAAAGGAGCCTTTGCGGCGTAAAACGATCCTGGCTATGCTCATATCGCTCATCGGCCTAGGGTTGGTGCTTGGTCTGTCATTCGGTGGCATTCAGCCGATAGGGGTGGCACTGGCACTTGCTGCTGCCCTGATTTACTCCGTCTATATCGTCGTGGGGAATCGGGTGGTTAAAGGTCTCTCTTCGTATGTAACAGCCGCATATATCTCCTTGTTCGCGGCGATCTCCACTTTTTTCGTTGCGCAAAATGAGGGGGGACTTGCGCTTTCTTTTGGTGCGTCAGGTTGGTGGGCGTTGGCGGGCATCGTCGTCTTTTCGACCGTGATGGCGATCGGCTTTTTCTTTCGCGGGCTCCAGTTGATCGGATCGACCAAGGCGTCTGTCCTCAGTACTGTGGAGCCAGTCGTGACCATCGTCTTTTCAGCTTTGCTTTTTGGTGAGTCGTTCACCTTGCTGCAACTGCTGGGTGGATGCGCTGTCCTCGTAGGTGCTGTCTTGATTGTTTCGGGGCCGGGGCAGGAGGCAGCATCAGCGAAGACCGCCGAGGAGACTGCGCCCACTACTACGAAGGCTCTGTGACCATACAACCTAACCGTCCAGCAAAAACACACGGGAGTATTTCCCGTGTGTTTCTTAACGTGTAAGAAAGCATTCCTGT
>NZ_JBITPN010000028.1:0-64616 GCF_050467985.1 Brevibacillus sp. NRS-1366
TACCCGAAAGGGAGCATATCACTCTCAGAGGGCTTTTGACTTGAACAGGAAGCAGGCTACATCACTTGGTAATTCAAGTAGCGCTTGTTGATGAAGGAGTGAAAATGATCGCTGAACGAATCAGCATTCAAAAAAGCATTATAGGCGTAGGGCGTGACACGACAGTAGACGAATTCCCGGCCGTCGTGAAAGCGGATGTAGAGATGGTTGGCATCGAGGTCATAACGTGTCGATTTGATTAGCTGTGAATTTAGTTCTTTGTACGTGTACTCTTCTGTTTCTTGCGTTTGACTTGAAAATAACTGGCGAAAAAATGATCTCACTTCGCTGCAAACTCCTTTTGCGTAATCTAATGAGGATTTCGATTTCTTCGAGCCTTTATTTTACTCAAAAATTTGTATTCGGAATACAAAAACAGCACACCGATCGCAAAATAGGCCAAGAGAACTGTATTCAGGATAATGCCCGAAAAGTTGGCTAGTATGTAAGTTCCTCCTGTTTGAGAGCATGAAGTCACTATGTAGACGTGATCTACTCGAAATAGGTGGGAATCTCCTTTTTGCTTCATTCTAAGGACCTATCATCAACCTACTTATTGCTTTGTCGAATTAGTCTATATTACTTATTTGTAAATTGTCAATAATTACATAGATTTAAAATTAGGCAAACCTTTATTGCGTAGGCAGCTACTGGTCTCTGTTTCACATTAACCTTCCAGGCATCTTCAAAATAAAAAAAGGTTGCCCCCGGATTAATGGCTCCCTTTTTCCATACTAAGGAAGAAGCGAGGGGCTCTTGTGCTTCAGAGCGTATTGCAAGCGATTGGTAAAGCTCGCAGAAATGCGGGAAAAATGACGTTCCTCAGAGCGAACCCAGCCGAGATAGATGGGCTGCTGGCCGGGAACTTCCAAATCGAGGGTGACCAGGTCGATATTTTGCAAATAAGGCTCGTGAATAAAGGAGTAGTCCAAGCCGATTGTGACAGCCATGTTTTCGCGGACAGCATTGCGGATGGCGTCGGTATTGTTTGTGGTAAATAAAATATCGACAGGGCCGTACTTGGCGGCAAAATCCTCGACAAACCATCTGACGTATTCGTCATTGTACAGCACAAACGAATGACGGCGCAGTTCCTCGGGCGTGACGGAGTCCTGAAAGGCCAGAGGAGAGCTTTTGCTCACACCTACGACCATTTTTCCCTCCAGCAGCTGCTCGAAGGCAAGGCCTAGTCCAGCGCTTTTCTTGATGAGGCTCTCGTACATGATGATCAGACCGATATCAATTTTGTCACGGCGTATGTCTTCTAAAATTTCTTGCGTTCCCTTTTCGGCGATTTCCGTTCGGATGTGAGGGTAATCCTTTTTGAAGCTGGAAATGGCATTTACAAGCAAATTCATCGGGCCAGGAATCGTCGCTAGACGCAATTCACCGCTCAATGTATTTGTATAGTTTTGCGCTTCTTCCTGGATCTCCTGAATCTTCATGAGGACTTCAAACGCCTTCTTGATAATGATGCGTCCCTCGGGTGTGGGAACCGCTCCGAGACGGGAACGAGTGAACAGAGTGACACCGAGTTCCGCTTCCAGGCTGGAAAGAGATTGACTAATCGCAGATAGCGTGACGTGCTTGTTTTGAGAGGCTTTGGTCAAGGAGCCTGTTTTCGCCACTTCGACGATGTATTCAAGCTGCTCCAAATTCATGAGAGTAGATTCACTTCCTTTAATGAAACTTAAGGAACGGTAAATATGTTTACATATGATTTAATATAATAGAGGTTTATAATGGAATCAAGGCAAAGGAAAAAAGCTTGCCGTGAACATTTGAAATGGAGGCGTTTGCGATGGCGAGATTGGAAGGAAAAGTAGCGATTGTCACCGGTGGGGGCACAGGCATCGGGAAGACCACTGCTCTTCGTTTTGCAAAAGAAGGGGCAAAGGTAATCGTTACCGATATTAATCTGGACAGCGCCAGTCAGACAGTAGCCGAAATAAAGGAAGCGGGTGGCGATGCGCAGGCACTTGCCCACGATGTCAGTCGTGAGGAGCAGTGGGAGCAAGTCGTCGCAACAACCGTAGAACAATATGGAAAAATAGACATTCTGTTTAATAACGCAGGTATTTATATTATCAAACCACTGGCGGAGATTACGCTGGAAGAATGGAACCGTCTGATGGCCATTAACGTCACAGGCGTATTTTTGGGAATGAAGCACACCATGCCAGTCATGGCTAAACAACACAGCGGATCGGTGATCAATGCTTCTTCGATCGCTGGCTTGATCGGTGCCCCGGGACACGTCTTGTATGGAGCGAGCAAAGGGGCTGTGCGCATCATGACCAAGGATGCGGCTATCGAATATGCAAGACAGGGTGTGCGCGTCAACTCGATTCATCCCGGCTACATTGATACAGGCATGGTTGCTTATGCATCGGAGACAACTAAACACTCGAAGGCAGAGTTGGCACAAGGCGTTCCGAGCGGTCGACTGGGTACCGTAGAGGATGTATCCAACATGGTATTGTTCCTTGCTTCTGATGAATCAGGACATGTCACTGGAGCCGAATTTGTAATTGATGGTGGGGGAACTGCACAATAAGCGGCCACATTTATTTGAGAAAGGAGAGAGGAAGAATGAAACTGGTTAATAAAGTAGCGATTATAACAGGAGGAGCTAGTGGAATCGGTGAGACTACGGTACGTCTGTTTGCTAGTGAAGGGGCAAAGGTAGTGATTGCCGACTTTTCCCCACGTGGGATTGAGCTGGCAGACCAACTGAGCGCAGAGGGCTACGAAGCCTTGTATGTGAAAACGGATGTAACCAAGGAAGATGAAGTCAAGCATATGGTGAGCGCTACGGTTGAGAAGTTCGGAAAGGTGGACATCCTATTCGCCAATGCGGGTATCGCCAAAGACAGTGCTGCTCACAAGCTGAGTCTGGATGATTGGCAAAGAACGATTGATATTAACCTGACCGGTGTTTTCTTGTGCGATAAGTACGTCATTGAGCAAATGCTTGCGCAAGGAACTGGCGGGGCAATCGTTAACTGCGGCTCGATCCATAGCCATGCCGGGAAAGCTGGGGTCACCGCTTATTCATCAGCAAAAGGCGGGGTGAAACTCCTGAGCCAAACACTGGGAATTACCTATGCCAAACAAGGCATCCGCGTCAATGCTGTCTGCCCTGGTTATATCGATACGCCGCTGATTGCCGGACGTAACGAAGAGATGAACCAGCACCTGATAAACTTGCATCCAATGGGTCGTCTGGGCAGACCAGAAGAAGTAGCCAAAGCCGTTCTGTTCCTCGCAAGCGACGATGCTTCGTTTGTGACAGGGACAAGCTTATTGGTAGACGGTGGGTATACAGCACAATAACATAGGAATGTGGCTAGAGAGAAACCGGACCAGGCAACTGTGTCTGGTTTTTTTCATTTAATCACACCTATCAACCAACGTCCAATCACCGAGAATTCCTCTTTCATACAGTATAAGCAGTCCCATCGTGGAGCAAAGGAGGGAGGGAGCTTGCCGGCGAGTGTTGGGAGTGTACATATTCAAAATAACTTTGGCACGATTCAATTCGGGGATACGGCAAACAACTCTCCGAAAAGCAGCACCAAAACTTTTTCCGGTGCAGGAGGCGGCAACAACGGGAATAATGTGAGCGTCACCAATGAACAGAGTGAAACGAATACATGGGTGTACGGAGTGGATAGCAGAAAGAGAGGAAGCTGTCCGAGGAGGCGTCCGACCAAAAGATTCAAAAAACGCGAGAGAAAGTACCTGAAAAAACGAACTTGATGTCCGGGAAGATGGAAAAGAAGATGACTTTGTAAGCAACACATCGTATCACATTGGCGGCCAATATAAAAAAGAGTAAGACAAGGACGGAAGGTATAGACAAAGGATAGGAGAAAAAGCTTTATATATCGAAAAAGAGAATGCGATCGCAACGATTGTGATCAATCGTTTAGACAAGCGAAATTTCTTTACACGGGTATCTTTGCCATTACGCCGGCCAAGCTGGGAATCGGCTATAATTAACAAGTATGAAGCATTGGTCGATCTCATCGGGGCATCGCGCGCAAATGAGCGTTTCTAAAGTTTCTAACGAACAATTTCAACGCAAATGGAAGGAAGAGAAATTATGGCTGAATCAAAAACAGAATCCCTCCTGTTTACCCGAGTGAACAAAGATACCCAATCGCTGCCTATCTCCATCGAGGATTGGGAGCAAAAAGCGCGAGAAATCTTGCCGGATGGACCGTTCGACTATATCGCGGGAGGATCGGGTGCCGAAGAGACGCTGGCCGCGAACCGGACAGCATTTTCGAAGTGGGCAATCGTACCGCGGATGATGCGTGATGTGACGAATCGTACACTTGGCATTACGCTGTATAATCAGTCGCTGCGTGCACCAATCATGCTGGCCCCTGTAGGGATGCAAGCGATTGCCCATCCGGAAGGCGAGCTGGCGACAGCCAGGGCAGCGGCAGAAGCGGGAGTCCCGCTCGTAGTCAGCACGGTTTCCGCTCATTCGCTGGAGAGAATTGCAGAAGTCATGGGTGATGCTCCGCGCTGGTTCCAGCTGTATTGGTCCAATGATCGCGAGGTTTCCGCGAGTATGGTCAAACGGGCCGAGGCGGCAGGCTATTCTGCTATCGTCCTGACGGTGGACACGATCATGCTGGGCTGGAAACGCCGCGACTTCCGCAACGGATACTCACCACTGCGCGAAGGAAAGGGACTTGCCAACTATATCACAGACCCTGTCTTTTGCTCGCGACTGACTGAAGTCACCCCTGAGAATGCAGTCGAGGAAATTTTGAAAAATATTTATCATCCTGCGTTGAACTGGAACGATATCGCCTTTTTACGCGAGCAGACCAGTCTACCGATTCTTGTAAAAGGCATTTTGCATCCAGAAGACGCCAAGCTGGCTATAGACCATGGAGTGGACGGCATTATCGTCTCCAACCACGGAGGCCGCCAGATGGATGGCGCGATTTCGACGCTGGATGCCCTGCCTGCGATTGCAGAGGTAGTGGCGGGCCGGATACCTGTTTTGCTGGATAGTGGGGTTCGCACCGGAGCTGACGTTGTCAAGGCAATCGCGCTGGGAGCGAATGCTGTCCTGATCGGACGTCCATTCCTGTTCGGCCTTGCTGTGGCAGGAGAGAGGGGCGTAGCGAGCGTGCTCGATACACTAAAGAGCGAGTTTGATGTTGCGATGGCTTTGTCCGGAAGCAATTCTGTAGCTGATCTGAACAAAAGTATTCTCGCTCGCATGTAAAACTCCGTTGAGAGGCCAAAAGTCATGTAACAAGCGCTGCAAAAGATGAAGGAGATCGATTTTGACAAACAGGGACAGGATCTAATGTTATTCTCCAGAAAGAAAGATTTTGAAAATATGTCGCGCAAATCGCTCGTCCTCTCGTTGAAGTTTGGTAAATACATGGTAAAATGAATCGAACTTACCATTCCAAATAATTCGATCCTTCCAGCAAGGATCTTTTTTTTTTGAAATTCTACTTCCGCAGATAGGTGATTGAGATGAAAAACGAGATAATAGCTACGCTTGGGCCACAAGATTGGGAAGATCTTTTACACGAGAAAGACGAAAAACTGAAAGGTGCACTGCGTGAGCTAGCAGATGTCAGATATGCGTTGGATCAATCGACTATCGTAGCTATGACTGATCAACGTGGTGTGATTTTGCGCGCCAATGATCAGTTCTGTAACATCTCCAAATACGATCGCAGTGAATTGATCGGTCAGGATCATCGCTTGCTAAACTCAGGCTATCATCCCAAATCATTTTTCAAACAGATGTGGGCCTGTATCGGCTCAGGACAAATTTGGCGAGGGGAAATCCGCAATCGTGCAAAAGACGGCAGCTTTTACTGGGTGGACACAACCATCGTGCCGTTTACGAATCAGAATGGGAAAATATATCAATACGTATCGATCAGAAGCGATATTACAGCCCGCAAGCAAATGGAAGAGGAAGTGCGAAAAGGCGAAGAAAAGTATCGCATTATTGCAGAAAACACCTCTGACATTATTAGTATGGTGGATAGGGAAGGTCAGTTTCTCTATTTGTCTCCAGCACATAAATCGGTTTGGGCACATGACGTACCAGACGATGAGATTCAAAATATATTCAAGTGGATCGCTGAAGTCGATCGAGACAATTTGGCGTATGCCATCGAGCACACCTTTGCTACACGAAAAGAATACATGGTGGAATGCCGTCTTAACTCGAAAAGAGAGACACCGATTTGGACGGAAACCAAAATCAATCCACTCATGGACGAGCAAGGCAATGTGAACAGCTTGATTATGGTTACGCGTGACATCACGGATCGCAAGCATTCCGAAGAGATCATCCATTACCTGGCTTACCACGATGCGCTGACAGACTTGCCGAATCGCCGGATGTACGTCCAACAATTGACCAAGGAAATCGTGCAGGCCAAACGCTTCCAGTCGAATATAGCGGTGCTTTTCCTCGATTTGGATCGCTTTAAGGATGTGAACGATTCGTTCGGACATGATGTAGGCGATATGCTGCTGGTAGAGGTGGCGAAGCGATTGCAAGATTGCATCAAGCCGCAAGATATAGTTGCCCGCTTGGGCGGGGACGAATTTACGATTCTTTTAAGTCAATTGAACGATCGCGAGGAAGCGGCGGCCGTGGCCGAACAGATCATGAGTGAACTGCAGAGGTCCTTCTCACTGAATGGCCAAGTACTTAACGTTTCCAGCAGCATCGGTATTTCCATGTTCCCGCAGGACGGAGACAATGCGGAAGACTTGTTAAAGCGTGCGGACACTGCTCTCTACACCGTAAAGTCTCGCGGCAAAAACGGCTATGACTTTTTTGATCCGTCGATGGAGGCCAAGTCGTTGGAGCGCATTCTGATGGAAAATGAACTGCGCAAAGCGATTGAACAAGAACAGTTCCAGATCTATTACCAACCCAAAATGGACATCATCACAGGGTCGCTGACAGGAATGGAAGCACTGGTACGATGGGTGCATCCAGAACTGGGAATTATCTCACCCAATCGCTTTATTCCGATCGCCGAAGAAAGTGGAATGATCATTGCTTTGGGCGAATGGATATTAAAAGAAGCGTGCAAGCAAAACAAGCTTTGGCATGACGAAGGATACGAGCTAAAGGTGTCCGTCAATCTGTCCGCACGACAAATTTACCAAAAGGATTTGCTCTCCATGATCAAGGCGACTCTGGCAGAGACGCAGCTATTGCCGGAGTGGCTGGAGCTGGAGATTACGGAGAGTATTTTTGTCAAAATGGAAGAGGCAACAAAAGTACTGCAGCAAATACGGGATATTGGCATCGAGATCTCTATTGACGACTTTGGGACGGGCTACAGCTCCTTTAGCTATATCAAGAGCTTGCCTGTTGATACGATCAAAATTGACGCTTCCTTTATCCGGGATATTCATCATAATCAAGAGAGTCAGGCTATTGTAAAAGCGATTGTGACCATCGCACAGAGCCTGAACTTGAATGTTATCGCCGAAGGCATCGAGCTGAGCGATCAAGTGGAAGCCCTTCAGCAAAACGGCTGTGGCCACGGGCAAGGCTACCTGTTCAGCCGGCCATTGGCTACTGCCGATTTTGATCGTTATTTGCGAAAAGATCAAGAAGGCAATGATCGTACACTACCGCACTAATAAAACGAGCGAAAAGCTAAACATCCGTATGCTTATATTCATGATAAGCGTACGGATGTTTTCAAATTTTTGAAGGTCCACAGGTCGATCTATTTTATTTTGGATATGCCGTTAGACGTAAGCTCATAAATAGTCGTTGCGACTTCAAATAAGTTTTCTAGCTAAGTTTTTTACCCGGCGACTTGCCACCATGAGCGCAAATTGTATGGTACTATGAACTGTATTTTATTTTCAGTGAGCGAAAAGGAGGCCCCCTGTGGGAAAGTTTTCAATCAATACAACGATAGCGATTGCGAGTTTAGTATTCATCTGGGGGATTAGCTGGGCGATCTATAAAATGTCGCTGGCATACACCCCTCCCATTTTGTTTGCAGGCATGCGCTCTTTGATTGGTGGCGTATTACTAGCCCTCTTTTTGTTGCCGAAGTGGAAAAAGATCAATTGGCGTGAAAACTGGCCGAAATACTGTATTTCTGCCGTATTAAATACGCTGTTCTTCTACGGAATTCAGACAGTAGGTCTCGTGTATTTGCCCGGAGGTTTATTTTCTGTCCTCGTCTATTTCCAACCGATTCTCATTGGCCTGTTTGCCTGGATGTGGCTGGGGGAGAGCATGACTTTGATGAAAGTGGCAGGATTGATCATGGGCTTTATCGGGATTGTATCCGTGAGCGCAGATGGATTCACTGGCCAAGTATCGATTGTGGGGGTTGTCCTCGGCTTATTGACGGCGCTGACGTGGGCGCTTGGCGTCATTTATGTAAAAAAAGAGAGTGCCAAAGTAGACTCGCTCTGGATGGTGGCCATGCAGAGTATCCTCGGCGGTGCGGTGCTTACATTGATGGGAACAGGCTTGGAGAACTGGTCTGACATCGTTTGGAATACGCCCTATGTAGTTGGATTAGGGTACGGATCTACCTTTGGTGTACCGATTGCGATCGCGATTTATTTTGGTTTGGTCAACTCGGGAGAGGCTAGCAAAGTAGCTGCTTTTACTTTCCTGGTTCCGCTTATTGCTGTTATTACGGGAACGATCTTTATGAACGAACCGATCACGTACACGCTGCTTGCCGGATTAATCTTGATTGTTGTGAGCATCTACCTTGTGAACTACCAGGGAAAGCCAAAAAAGAGCGGGCAAAAAGCCGCTCAGGTAACGAACGCAAGCTGAATACAGGAAAAACAGCCGATGCTATCATGTCGGCTGTTTTTCTTTTTCGAGGCATATAGTAGACGTAGTTACCCGCGATAAATTCCCTGCTCGTAAATATACTTCAAGCACTCATCGGGCAAGAGGAAGCTGGGATCTCCGCCTTTGCGAATTTCATCGCGAATGTATGTGGAGCTGATCCCCATGTTGATGCCTTTGCTCATGATATGGAAGTGCTCATCGTTATTTCGCAAGAGTGCGTCTTCGGCGATCAGATCGGCAGTCGGATAGCCTTCACGCGACATGACGATAAAATGGAACTGGGTTATCAGCTTTTCGGCATTCCCCCAATTGGACATTCCCGCGAGCAGATCAGAGCCCATGATAAAGAAGAGTTCGTCCTCCGGATACTTTTTTCGCATATGGATCATGGTGTCATACGTATATGTTTCTCCGGGGAGAGCGTTCATCTCGACGGTTGAGATTTCAAACAGAGGGGCGCCTTTGCTGTTCGTTTTATTCGTGCAGGTCGCGAGCGCAAGTTCCAACATGCGCAACCGATGGACGTCCTCTGTCTGCAGCTTCTTGTCATGGCGCTTGGAGGAGCAGGGGACAAAAATTACTTTGTCCAGCCGCCTCCGATGGGCAACTGTAGCCGCGGTAAATAAATGACTGTAGGTGATCGGATCGAAGCTGCTGCCGTAAATGCCGATTCGCATAGAGATCCCTGCCTTTTCACATAGTAGAGGTCGAAGGTTATGACTGTTTGGACCGATTGATGACAGACATGCCGAGCTGGTTTTTAAAATGTCCGAGCGCCCACTCATGTCCTGCGGGATTGAAGCTGGCGACTGCGTCTTCGTGGATGACGACGCGAAATCCGTTGTAGAAGCCTTCGATAGCCGTGTGCAGGACGCAAATGTCGGTGCATACGCCTGTAAGGTGTATTTCGGTGATTCCGCGCGTCCGCAAGAGCAGGGCCAGATCAGTACCTTGAAAAGCGCTGTAACGTGTTTTGTCCATCCAGTGGATCGTTTCTTCGAATTCCTCATAGACGCCCTGGATGCTGCCGTACAGGTTTCTGCCGGCTGTTCCGATGATATTATGCGGCGGGTAAAGCCCCGTCTCCGGATGGTAGGGGTCCTGCTCCTTATGAGCATCGACCGCCATGACGACATAATCGCCCTCTGCCAAAAATTCGCGGATCAGCCCTCCGATGCGTGCCTCAATCGCCTGACCAGGCTCCCCACACGTCAAGGCACCATCTGTTGCAACAAAGTCGTTGGTGTAATCAATGACAATCAGCGCTTTCATACGAAAAACCTCCTCAGTCTTCATAGGAATTGTATGTCTATTTCTAATAAATCATGGCAACCGGCATGTAGTCGGTAAAGCGATACAGCTTGGCAGGGGAGTTGGAGTACTCGGTTGAGTAGAACGGCTGGCCGTCGGCTGATAGCACTGGCTCAAGAATTCCCTGCCTTCTGGTAGTCGAGAGCAGACGGCGTTCAAAATTTCCGCGATCACTCACTTTAAACGCAGGTACGACGGTTTCAATTACCTGCAACAACTCGCTCAATGTAAATTCGTCAGGCAAAAAAGCTTTGGCAATATTCGTCTGCAGCATTTTTTCACGGACACGCGCGAGGGCATCGGTGAGGATGTCGCCATGATCAAATGCGAGATTCAGACGAAGCGCATCCTCGATCGGAAAGAGGCGTGCCTCCGAAGCATCGTCATCCGCCTTGGCATGCTTCAATAAATCCTCGTGGACAAGTGATACATAAGCGACACTGGGAATCCATCCCCGCGGGTCTCTGCCTGGTTTGTAGTACGTCCCCAGCTGTTCGATATGAACATCGCGGTCGATGTTCGTCTCTTCTTTTAACTCGCGGTAGGCGCCCTCATCCAGCGTCTCTGTTTCCTTGGAAAAGCCGCCAGGCAAGGCCCATTGCTCCCCGAAAGTCGTGCTTTTTCTTTTAATCAACAGGACGGCAAGCTGCTTGATAGGCAGAGACTTCGTCTTGGTATGGCGAGGCTGGGAAGTGATCGTAAAAATACAAATGTCTGTAGGGAGTCCGTCTGGAGTGCGGTGCTTCCTGGTCCGATAAAACATGCGCTTGGCTGGCAAAGGTTTGATGCTCATAAAACCATTCCTTTCACAACAGGAACTCTTCGTTGTCTTACTTTGTATATTATGATACCGTTTTAACAATGTCAATATAACAATGTTAAAAAGTTGTTCCTATGTTACTCTCCTAAAAAAAAAGCGAGGAAGCATGCAAAGAAAAAAGACGTCTACATAAAGCAGACGTCAGTGAGGATAAATCGGTTCATTTTGGGCTCTCATGTTCGAGTAGTGCGGTAATTGGTTTCATTCGCTGCGAAGGAAGTACTTTTTCTCTGGACTGACTAAGCCGAAATGCTTCATCCCAAAAAAAGAGCTGGCTATTTTGGGGAAACGGGCTTTTGGGCTGCACACGCACGTAGGACCCATCAGGCATGAGCATGGATGCCTTGGCATCATCTTGCAGCATGGTCTTCAAAAAGTGTATCACTCGCGTTTTTAAGTCGCTCTGTACGATCGGGAACATGATTTCGACGCGTGCGATCATGTTGCGTGTCATCCAGTCGGCGCTTGCGAGGTAGACTTGCGGATCGCCTCCATTGCAGAAAACATAGATGCGGCTATGCTCCAAATAACGGCCAACGATGCTGATGACCCGTATATTTGCACTGACCTCTGGAAGACCTGGGCGAAGACAGCAGATTCCGCGGACGATCAAATCAATTTTCACGCCTGCACAGGATGCTTTGTACAAGGCTTCGATGATTTCTTTATCTGTCAATGCGTTCATTTTCGCAATGAGAAACGCAGGTTTTCCGGCCAAGCTGTTTTCCATTTCTTTTTCGATTAGCGCCAAAAAAGTCTCTCGCATGCCGAGTGGTGCAGTGGAGATTTCCCGCCACGCAGGGGGATGAGAGTAACCCGACAAATGATTAAAAAAATGGGAAGCATCAATCCCGATTTCCTCACGGCAGGTAAGCATGCCAATATCCGTGTAGATTCCAGCGGTTTTGTCGTTGTAGTTGCCAGTGCTCAGGTGCACATATCTTCTCAGTTGGCCGTCTTCCACGCGAACGATCAATGTGATCTTGCTGTGCGTTTTCAATCCAGCCACACCGTAAATGACATGGCATCCCGCATTCTCCAGTTTTTTTGCCCAAACGATGTTGTTCTCTTCGTCAAAGCGGGCCTTGAGCTCCAGTAAGACGGTCACTTGTTTTCCGTTATCTGCCGCTCTTAAGAGGGCATTGACGATAGGAGAATCTCCGCTGACGCGATACAGCGTTTGTTTAATCGCCAGTACACTCCGATCTTCTGCGGCTTCCTGAATGAATCGGACGATTGGATCGAATGATTCGTATGGATGATGAAGCAGCACATCCTTTTTTTGAATGGCGGAAAAAATATCATCCTCGTTAAACAAATCAAGCGGTTGCTGAGGAGTAAGCGGTTCGAATCGCAAATGATCATAGCCACTGAGCGTATGAAAACGGAAAAAGAAAGTGGGATCGAGAGGACCGTCTAATCGGAAAATTTCGAACGTTGTAAGCTCAAGCCAATCTTGCAGAGTCGCTTGCAAAAAATCACTCATGGACGCGTCGACAGCTAACCGGGACGGCTCCCCCATTTTTCTTTTTTTCAATTCTTGCTCGATCGCTTCCAGCAAATCTTCTGTCTCGTCTTCATCAAAGGTCAAATCTGCATTGCGAGTGATGCGAAAGGGACTGGTCTCCAAAATGTGGTAGCCTTGAAACAGACTGTCCATATGCTGTGCGATGACGTCTTCCAGCAGAATGAAATGAGCTTCTCCTATGGGGGAGGGCAGCTCTAGAAAGCGGGGAACAACAGCTGGAACCTGTACGACGGCAAACAATGGTCCCTCGCTTTCTGGGTCGTCGTCCTCCAATAACACGGCTAAATTCAAGCTTTTGTTCAAAAGCATCGGAAACGGATGGCTCGCATCTACCGCCATTGGTGTCAAAACGGGATAGAGATGATCGTGAAAAAAGTGATGGATAAACTTTTCTTGTTCATCACTTGCTTCCGTTGCCTTCAAAAAACGGATGCCTGCGACTTGCAAATCTGGAGTAATCTCATTCTTCAAGATGGTGTACATGTTTTCCATCACTTCTTGGGTCCGTTCCCAGATGGCCTGTAATTGTTCCTGGGGGGTCATCCCCGACTTGTTGTCTGGCTTGGTGAACCCAGCCTTCACTTGGTCCTTTAACCCTGCCACCCTCACCATAAAAAATTCGTCGAAGTTGCTGCTGGTAATGGCAATAAATTTTAATCGTTCAAACAAAGGATTATCTGGATTTGCAGCTTCTGCCAGCACGCGTTCGTTAAATGCAATCCAGCTTAATTCCCGGTTGATATAATAATCCGGAATACTGAAGTCCTTCATCCATGCCCAACCTTTTTATAAAAATAGATGATTCAACTGATGAGGACTAGTATAACAGGCTTCTGTTAAGTGATTGTTAAGTTTTGGATATGTCTGAAACAGCTTCAAAAGCGAGGGGAATCTTCCACGCCTTGGAGAGCTTATTCAGCGGTTCGTCCAGCAGGGAATACTCCAAATAATCGCCTCTTTGACCAGCGCACCGCAACAGATAAGAACCGCTTGCCTTGACGAGCTGAAGCGCAAAGATAGATTGAGTCATGGACCGATCTAGCGTTCGAGACAGTAATAGGACATGCCCCAGCTTTTCGATCAAGCTCTTGTCCTGCTTAGAGATGATGTCGGCATGGCGTGCGATTTGGCTTTGCAGCAGTTTATTGGTTTTATAAGAGGCGAGCATCGCAATCAGCAAGCGTTCCCGATGGGTGTAGCCTGTCATCAACACTTGAGAAAGCAGGTAAAAGGTGTGCTCGGATGACTCGTAGATGTTGATGCTGCGACCTACGTCATGGAGCAGGGCAGCGGTTTCCAGAAGATCTCGTTCCCACGCTGAAAATGAGTGAAGGGACAGCGCCCCGAGCTGATCGAAAAGCGATAAGGCCAAGCTTTTTACGTGATGGGCATGGGGTTTATCTACGTGATAACGGTTCATGAAATGTGCCGCACACCGTTCGTGAATGTGGCGGACAGTCGCCTGTGGTTCTGCGCCCCAAACGGCTTCGTACAGGACGCCATCGCGCAAGCCTTTGTTGCTGATAATGAGTTCATCACTGCCACAATACACGAGCAACGCTTCAAAAGCGGCAATTCCAGAGAGGACAACATCCGCCCTGTCTTTGGACATCCCGGGGACTTGTCGTCGGTCTTCCAGAGAGAGAGTACGGATGCTTTCCAGAATACTGCTCACATGTTCTCCAAGAATTGGGTAGAGGTGCAGGCTATCCATGCTATAGTAGACAGAGCGCTGATGAATTTTACCCAGATTCCGGGCTGTGCCGCCAATCGTGATGACAGGACACTTTTTATTGGCAAGCCATGGCTGGGAGGCGAAGGAACTGGCTAAAAAGGCGCGCATCTGCGCGAACTCTGTCTCAGTGGGAATGTCGCTTTGCAAAAACAGCTTGGTGAGCGTAACAATGCCAAATGGAAAACTATGGCTTTCCTTTAATTGGCGATTTTGAAAATAAGTAACCTCTGTACTTCCTCCACCGATGTCAATGGTAACGCCCTCGTCTACGTTCATGCTGTCCATCACAGCGAGGTAGCCGTAACGAGCTTCTTCCTCGCCGGTTAAAATCCGAATGGTCACACCCGTTTCTTTTTTGATGAGCCGGGTCAGTTCCAATCCATTTTCTGCTTGTCTTACAGCAGCAGTAGCAACCCCGATCGTTTGGCTCACCTGACGAGCATCCAGCAGTTCCTTAAATTGGCGTAAACACTTCAGTGTGATAGCGATCCCTTCTTCATCAAGACGGTTGTCCCGCAGATGATTGCTCAGTCGCAAACTGCGTTTGATATTGTCCACTTCCGTCACATTTCCCTGCTCATCTTGTTTATAAATAACCAATCTGGCTGTATTGGAGCCGAGGTCAATAACGCCGATGCTTTTATTCATGAGATTCCCCACTTTTTGGTTGGTACCATTTTTGGATCTTTCCATTATGCCATACAAAAGGGCAATTCTTTTCAATAAGTTGTTAGTTGACAACAGCGGAAAACCTTTTTATAATCGGAGACATTCAACCAAGCACCTAACACGAATAACAACAATTGCCGTGAAAAGGAAAGTAGAAAAGGGATTTGACGTCCAGAGAGCTGCCTGATTGCTGGGAGGGCAGCCGCGAACTCTTTTTGAAAGCCACCTTGGAGCTCTGCTTTTGAACGAATGATGTAGAAAGCAGCGATTGGCCCACGTTATCGGGCGCATGTCAATTACGACTGCACAAGTTTGCTTTTTGTGAAAAAGGCAAAAAAGCTGAGTGGTACCGCGATACCTTCGCCTCAGCAATCAGAATCATGGGAAACCGTGGATCTGGTTGCTGGGGCTTTTTGCTTTTTCGACGAAAAAAGAGAGAAATGGAGTGGTGGGGAATGGATCGACTGAAACAACGAGAACTGCTGCATCTTTTGGAAGAAGACAGCCGCGTAAGCGCCGAACAAATTGGCAAAATGCTAGCAGAGCCGACCGAGGTCGTCGAACAGGCGATTGCCGCACTGGAAGCTGATAAGGTCATTGTGAAGTACCCAGCCCTGGTAAACTGGGAGCGGGTAGAGGATCATCCATACGTGAATGCTATGATCGATGTGAAAGTAACGCCGAAACGGGATGTAGGCTTTGACGAGGTGGCGGACCGCATCTGTCGCTTCCCGGAAGTAAAGGCTGTCTACCTGATGTCGGGTGCGAGCTACGACTTGTCGGTTGTGCTGGAAGGGAAAACCATGAAAGAGGTGGCTACCTTTGTTTCGCAAAAGCTGGCGACACTCGATTCGGTGGTTTCGACTGCCACCCACTTTATTTTGAAACGCTACAAGCACGATGGAATTGAGCTCGAAGATCGTGACGAAGATCGCAGGATGGTGGTTACGCCGTGAGTACACAAGTGACAGTCAAAAGCAAAAGCCGTTTATCATCTACAGTCGCTTCCCTAAAGCCCTCGGGCATTCGTCGCTTTTTCGATTTGGCCGCTTCGATGGAGGGAGTCATATCGCTTGGTGTCGGTGAACCTGATTTCGTTACACCGTGGCGTATGCGCGAAGCATCTATTTCGTCATTGGAGCGTGGACATACTGCTTATACTTCCAATGCTGGTTTGCTTGAGCTGCGAGTCGAAATCCAGAAATACTTGGAGGAGCGCTTTTCAGTCAGCTACCACCCCGAATCCGAAATTTTGATTACCGTAGGGGCGAGTGAGGCCATCGATATCGCGCTGCGTGCCATTTTGGATCCAGGGGATGAAGTCCTGGTCGTAGAGCCGTGTTACGTATCTTATGAGCCAGTTATTCGCTTGGCTGGCGGGGTACCCGTGTTCCTCAAAACCACGATGGAAAACAATTTCAAGCTGACTCCCGATGAGCTGGAGAAACATATTTCACCACGCACCAAGGCTATCATCTTCTGCTATCCGAACAATCCGACCGGTGGGACGATGACGGCAGACGAGTGGAAAACCTTGTTGCCGATTATTGAAAAGCACGATCTCTTGGTGATCTCTGATGAGATTTATGCGGAGCTGACGTACGGACGGATGCATGACAGCATCGCTGCACTGCCGGGGATGAGAGAGAGAACGATCCTGATTTCCGGGTTTTCCAAAGCCTTCGCAATGACAGGCTGGCGTCTCGGATATGTATGTGCTACACCTGACCTGTTGGCAGGCATGCTGAAAATTCATCAATACACCATGCTGTGTGCACCGACGATGGCGCAGATGGCTGCCTTGGAAGCACTCCGTCATGGGCGCTCTGACATGGAGAGGATGATTGAGAGCTACCGTCAGCGTCGCAATTACGTCGTAGACGGTTTCAGACAGATTGGGCTCACGTGCCACGAGCCGGATGGTGCCTTTTACGCTTTCCCATCCGTAGCTTCAACGGGTCTCACCTCTGCTGCCTTTGCCGAAAAGCTCCTGATGGAGGAAAAAGTAGCAGTCGTTCCAGGCGATGTTTTCGGGGAGAGCGGTCATGGTCACATTCGCTGCTCCTACGCGACTTCGATGGATCAGTTGAAAAAAGCATTGGATCGGATGGGCAGCTTGATGAGCCGGCTGTAAGCTAAATACAGGACAATGAAAAAGGGACAGCCCTAAAGTTGTCCCTTTTTTGTCAATAGGAAGGATGAAGTACATCACCTATTGTTCAAGGAAAATAAAGCAATCCTTCCGAACAAAAAGCCAGTCAATACACGACAATATAGTGTTAGATAGCTAACTAATTTTGACTAAACTTTCCGTTATGCTCAGGTTACATTTTCGGGGCTTCCATACCAAAATTAGCCCATTCTTCTTTTGACGGGCCATAAATACCTGGAACGGTTAAGCCTGCTTGTCGCATAAGAACCGTCATTTGTCCTCGATGGTGGTTTTGATGCAGAAGCAAAAACATCAAAAGAGACCCATTTGGCATTTTTTGACCTAAAAAGTCTATACGTTCTTCTAAGGTATTATCGATCCATTGAGTTTTTAATGCCCGAACAAATGCATCACTTGCTTGATGATAGCTGTCTGCTATAAATTGAGCCGAAGCAGGAACAGGCCAATCTTCAGCTGGGGCTTCAAACGTTAAATTTGTATTTGAGGCAATTATGTGAATGGCAGCTACGGTATGCCAAGCAATACGTCCTAAAGTCCAATTCTGCGAAGTGATTTCCTGTTTAAGTGACTCATCCGTTAGATTATTTAGTAGTCTCTGTGTTGCCCCGGCTTCGTACTCCCAAGATTTTAAAAAATTGTCTAACGTTTGGAACATAACAAACCTCCCTATGCGTTTTTATATAATAATTTCGCTAAATTTTTGGATTTTCCCCCCAATTATCTATGAAAACACGAGTAACTATACGGACATGTTAGTTCAACTAAACTCCCGTTACTTTAACAAACAACAAAAGAGCCGTGACGAAGCAGGCTCCTTAACTATCGAACCCGTAGCACAATAAGCCGCTCTTACGCCTCTTTTTTTGAATTGTCAATAATCATGGTCAATACCCAATAAAATTACGGTAATTTTTTAATCATGTTATACCACATCTCTCCAGCATGTTCAGAACTAGAGAGGCCATTGTTTAGGTATCCATGCTTTTCATAATAACGAATTAAGTTTTCTTTACATGTAAGTGTTATGCTTTCACGATTTTTCATCCTTGCTTCTGATTCCAGATGCCTCAGTAACTTTGATGCTATGCCGTGTTTTTGAAACTGTGGGTGGACCGCTAATCCTAAGATGCTTTGATACCCACCTGTTGAAGGATTTTTCTTTATATTACTAAACAAATCATCATTTATAAATGCTGTTTCTATGACTGGTCCATTGATTAAACCCACGATTTCACCGTTTTCTTCAGCAACATAAAAACTATCTGGGATTATCCGAATCCGTTTTTCAAATGCCTCTCTAGTTGCAGCCTCTTCTTTCGAAAAACAAAGATGTTCAATTGATACAAGTTGAGACAAATCTTCTATTTTTACATTTCTTATTTTTATCACTTGTACCACCCTTTTTTTTTTGGCATCATACCGGCAGGATTATAACAATAATTATATCATCGAATTTATGAAGGTTGTCCAATGCAAAGTGGAAAAGTGAACATTGAATGTTTCTTGTAATTTAAGAACTTATGATTTCTGCACACCTATACGCAGGGGAGCGTGAACGGAATTACCTGGGTGCTGAATCCGGTTTCCTCCTTCCACTACAGCCTGACGACAGTGACGTTTTTTATTTTTAGGAGGCCATGACGATCGTGGCAACCAGCTGTGTCACGAGAGCTGCCAAGATCATGGAAATACTAGAGACAGTTCCTGAGATCGGACTCAATTCAAATGCCTTCGAGGTGCCTGCTCCATGCGCACTCGTCCCGAGCAATACCCCCCGAGCGATATCGTCGGAAATCCGCAGATACGAAATGATATAAGGGCCGATGATCGAGCCGAGCAGTCCCGTGATCAGAACAAGTACGGCTGTAATCGAGGGAACGCCGCCGATCATTTCAGATACATTCATGGCAATAGGTGTAGTGATCGAGCGTGGCAGCAAGCTGTACAATACTTGACTGTCCACGTGCAGCAATAGCGCCAGCAGAGCCGATGAAACCACAGCTACAGCCGAGCCTGACACGACGCTGATCATGATTTGCGCTGCGTGTTTCTTCAATAAAGGATAATATTTGTACAATGGAACGGCAAAGGCAATCGTAGCAGGCTGCAGCATATAAGCTAGCCATTTTCCGCCAGCATTGTACGTGTTATAGGAAGTATGAGTGCAAAGCAGCAAAACAATCAAAAGAATCGGTGTAAGAAGCAACGGTGAAAACAGCAAGGTCGCTTTGTAACGATAAAGCCGCTTGGCGATGATATAGATGATGATGGTAAATAAGAACCCCAAGATTCCGGGAATCATGAACGGGTATGCTCCTTTCGTTTGGAGATGCTCTGGGCTACCAGTCCACTGCAAGCCATGACAAAGGCTGTGCCAATCGCAATCACGAGAAAGATTTGGATGCCCTCATGCAGCATCAGGCTTTGATACGAAATAATGCCGACAGACGGCGGGATGAAAAAAAGTAACAGCTCGGCGAGTAACCAGCTTGCTCCAGTTTCAATCCATTCCAGGCGAAGCACCTTTGTCTGAAGCAAGAAAAACACGATGAACATCCCTAAAATACTCCCGGGAAAATTCCAGCCAAGGATGGCAACGAGCTCATTCATCACGATAGAAATAAGGATGAAAAATCCAACTTGCCCCAAGAGTTTGATCCATTTTTTCATGTTGTTCTCTCCCTTTGTGAAAAGTGTACACCACCTCTTTTCATAGGTAAAATGCATATATAGAATCATTGGCATTCATCATATCTATACGTGATTCGGAGGGATGTCTGATGGATATCCGGCATTTGCAGTATTTTTTAGAGGTAGCCCGCCACAGCAGCTTTACCAAGGCCGCAGAGTCACTCTATATCACCCAGCCGACAATCAGTAAAATGGTGCGCAACCTGGAAGAGGAGCTAGGGGTCGAGCTGTTTGAACGACTAGGCAAACGAGTGGTGATGACGGATGCAGGCTGGGTGTTATTCTCGCAGGCGGAAGTCATGGTGAAATCATTCGAGAGCATGACGGTCCACATCAATGAGCTGATGGAATTAAAGAAAGGCAGGATTCGGATCGGATTACCGCCTATGGTAGGGGCCAATTTTTTTCCGCGGGTCATCGGGCAGTTTTGTGAGCAGTACCCAGGGATTGTGCTGGAGCTGTTGGAAGCAGGGTCAAAAAAGGTAGAGGCGGATGTGGCATCGGGGATGCTGGACAGCGGGGTTGTGTTATTGCCTGTAGATGAGGACTTGTTTGAATCATTTTCGTTTGTAAATGAAAACATCAAAGTAGTGGTGCATCCAACCCATGCATTGGCATCGAGGCAGGAAGTGTCTCTGGCTGAGCTCGCAGGAGAGCGATTTTTGGTATTTCACGAGGATTTTGCTTTGCATAAGAGAATCATTGACGAATGTGTCCGTGTTGGATTTCATCCCAATGTCGTCTACAAAAGCTCGCAGTGGGACTTTCTGAGTGAGATGGTAGCGGCCAACATCGGGATTACCTTGTTGCCACAAACCGTCTGCAGCGAGCTGGACCCCAAGCGTTTCCATGTCATGTCGCTGGTGAACCCGCAGATTAAGTGGCATTTGGCGATGATCTGGAGGAAGAATGCCTATCTCTCTTATGCCACGCGGGAATGGATTCGTTTTACTCAAGGCATGCTTCCTTAGGGCATGAACAGACAGAAGGATAACTAAAAATATGGTCTGGAGAGCACCCCGTAGGAAACATCGGAAAAGCCGATGACGCGAACGGGGTGCATTTTGTTCAGGAGAAGGGAAAACGTCTGAACTATCAAAATAAAAGAATGGAAATAATGTACAGAAAATTCATTTACTTATAATTGTATTTATGGTAAAAATAGGTTGTACCAAAAAATAGGAGGTAATAGATGTGAAAAAAATTGCACTAGGACTTACTAGCCTTGCTTTAGTTTTCAGCATTACCACAAGCGCTTTTGCTGCCACTACTTATTACGAATCAGAGCCAAACAATTCTATAGCTAAGGCTGATCCTTTCAGCCTCACTACGGGGGAAACTCTTCTGAGAGGTGTATTGGAGCCGATTGAAATCGAAGAAAATTGGGATTATTTCACAGTAACTCCCGATAAAACATATCAGGCCACGATCAAGTTCAATAATCCTTCTTCTCTGCCTAGTAAATTCCATTTCAAAATCCGAAATTCTTCGGGTCAAATCATTTCTAGAACTAGCACGAGCACAGAATCACTCTCTTTCTCATTTCAAAGGGGAATATCGTATTATATTGTGATCGACGGTAACGCTACCGATGACTATGTACCATACACGTTGAGTATTACGATTCCTTAATACGGTCACACAATTATTGAGATAATAGCTTCAAAGTAAAATAGGAAACCCCCTAGAGATGTGTTCAATAAATCTCTAGGGGGTATTTACACTTAAAGAGTATTTTCATCCATGCTGAAATCAACTTTATCAAGCGGCACCAGCTTGCTCTTTTTCGTGTATTTATAAACGAGCCAGACGATCAAGAAGAGTGGCAGGCCAATGTACGAGACCATCAATCCATTCCAGTCGATGCCGTCTCCGGTAAAAGCAGAGTAATTTTGTCCAAGAATAACGATACAGCAAATGATAAAAGCGAAAATCGGTCCAAACGGGAACCACTTTGCCCGATATGGCAGCTCTCGCAGGTCGCGTCCTTGCGCGAGGAAAGCTTTGCGGAAGCGGTAATGGCTAATAGCGATACCAAGCCAAGCGATGAAGCCTGACATCCCAGATGCGTTTAACAGCCAGATGTAAACCTCTCCTTCTCCAAACAAAGAGGACAAAAAGGCAAGCGCCCCGATCAGAGCGGTCAGGATCAAAGAGTTGATCGGTACACCGTTACGTGTGACTTTGGCAAACCATTTTGGAGCTTTTCCTTCCTTTGCCAGTACCCAGAGCATACGGGTGGAAGCGTACATTCCAGAGTTGCCTGCTGATAGAACAGAGGTGAGAATGACAGCATTCATCACCGATGCAGCAAAGGCAAATCCAGCTTTTTCAAAAACGATGGTAAATGGACTGATGGCAATGTCTGTAATGTCGCCGCTGATTAAGTTTGGATTGTCGTACGGAACCAGCAGGCCAATGATGAGAATCGCGAAAATATAAAAGAGCAAAATGCGCCAAAAAATTTGGCGAATCGCCGTTGGAATATTTTTAGTGGGGTTTTCACTTTCGCCGGCAGCTACACCAACGAGCTCAGTTCCTTGGAAGGAGAACCCTGCAATCATAAAGACACCCAAGAGTGCCATGAAACCGCCGTTAAATGGTGCGTCGCCTTTGGTAAAGTTCTGGAAACCTACCGATTCTTTGCCCATGATCCCAAAAATCATCAGAACACCAATGATGATAAAGACGATAACTGTCACGACTTTAATCAAAGCAAACCAATATTCCGATTCTCCATAGCTTTTGACAGATAAGAGATTAAGACTAAACATAAGGACGAGGAATAAAGCACTCCACATGATCGAGGGAGTATTTGGGAACCAGTATTTCATAATAAGGGCAGCCGCTGACAGCTCGACGGCAATGGTAATCGCCCAGTTGTACCAGTAATTCCAGCCAAGGGCAAAGCCCAGGGAAGGATCGACGAATCTGGTTGCATAAGTAGAGAACGAACCGGAGACAGGCATGAATGCTGCCATTTCTCCCAAGCTGGTCATCAGGAAGTAAACCATGATACTAATGGCGATATAGGCGACCAAGGCTCCACCGGGTCCGGCAGAGTGAATGGAGCCGCCACTCGCAAGGAACAATCCCGTACCGATCGAACCGCCAATGGCGATCATGGTCAGATGACGGGCTTTTAGACCTCGTTGCAATTGATTTTGTGACATACCTTTCTTGCACGACCTTTCTCAAAATGGTTTAACGGAAGGAAGGTCGGAAACGAAAAAACCGCCTATAGCCAAAAAGAGGCATAGAAGCGGTATCATCAAATCCCCACCAAGCCTTCACTGAAGATAGCACACCACATTTGCCGGCAAGCAAACGTGACAGTTCTGCCCCTTTCGGGTACAGCCCCAGCCCACGCGTACAGAGATACGCTATGAACTTCGGCGGATTTTCCTTTTCCAGTAGTCATTGATTTCTTCTGAATCTCGTACAGGAGCATATAAAAGCCGCGACCTCTATCCTCACCGTGAAAGATGAGGATAACATGTATGAAATTGATTTATTTATAAACTATATAGGATTGTGCGACATTAAGCAATGGTGAATATAGTCAGTCCCTTTTTAGCTGCCGCTTACCGCTTCTTGTTGATAAAATTCATGCAAAACCAGATTCTCCATTGTATTTTCGATTGCATCGGCTCGTTTCTCGAGTATACCCTGTTTGAAAGTAAACATGGTAGCCAGATCTTTTGGAAGGGTACGGGTCTGTACGGGAATGGTATCCGTCATTTGGGCCAGTGGTTTGTGTCCCGCAAGATGAAATCCCCAATCTCCAAAGGAGGGAACGAGACAGTGGTACGATTGCGTATCCAATCCTGCACTGTTTAATGTGAGCCCAATACTCCAATAAACCGTTGGCGCAACTTCCGGTGAAAAGGATTGGCAAACCAAGACACCGTCACCGGACAGATTTTGCGCAAGGCTTTGAAAGAACTCTTTGGTGTAGAGCGTACAAATCACTTCATCGGCTGGGTCAGGAAAATCCACGATGATGATTTGGTAGGGAGCATGCTGCGCGTCTAAATACTGGACAGCGTCCTGGGGATGAATATGCACACGCGGATCGTGGAGCGAAGCCCCATTCAAAGAGACGACTTCGGGCACGAGCTTGGCAACATCCAACACCATCGAATCCAGATCGACGAGATCAATATGCTTCACATCCGCGTACTTCAGAACTTCCCGAACGGCCAGTCCGTCACCGCCACCGACGATGAGCACTCGTTCATGGGAAGGAGCAAAAGCGAAAGCAGGATGGACAAGTGCTTCGTGATAAACTCTTTCATCTATTGAACTGAACTGCAACTGCCCATCCAGGTACATGCGTATATCTGTAGCCTGTATCAGTTCGATCTGCTGATATTGGCTGGTTCCTTTGAACAGCATGTTATGTTTGCCAGACAGCATTTCATTACGCTCTATCTGGTCATAGATGTCACCCCGGTTTGAAGCTGAATCCATTTCAAGCGCTACGCTGGAAAGAGAGTACTCTTCGGTGCTGTCTGAATCGCTTGACGATTCAATCTCGGAAAGCATAGCCCAGATGGCAGGGTCACCGTCGTCGTTACTGATGGAGCGATCCAGCCCGTATATAATCGCTCTTTCTGATGAAAGTCCACGTAAAAGTGTTTCTATTTCCGTAGCTGGATCATCGTCGCCACAAGTAAACAAATCAAAGGCGACATAGGAATACTCAGGCCACGTGTGAATCGAAAGATGCGATGTGGAGAGAAGAACAATTCCGGTTACTCCTTGAGGTTCAAAACGATGGAAGTTGGTTGCTAGAATCTGCATGCCAAGAGATGAGACAATTTGACTGAGCAGCTTCTCCAAATGAACGAGATCATCTAATAAAAGAGGATCACAATCGTAGGCATCTACTACTATATGGCGCCCTTTTACTTCTTTCAATGTACATCCCCAACCCATTTGCTCAAAGCGAACAACTCCTTTATCCTTGTGTACAATTAGGATACGGTTATGACTCGATAAAGGTTTGTACGATTGACACAGGAGAGCAAGAAATAGGTTGTACTTCGCCGCCAATAGCTACAGTAGTACAAAGACAGTAATGGTTTACAGAAAAGAGCGTCTTTCGGGCCACGAGCCTTGCAGCTTGCGAATTTGCACGATTTGTCCTGTGTGAAAAGCATCATGTAGGACAATGCTCATCACGCTTTGTCCTAAAGGGGTGGAGGGCAGCGGCTGGTCGAAGGCTTCTTCGCTAAGTAGGGTCAGCTTTTCGTGAATCTGCCGGTGGACATTTTTCATCCGGTCGACCGTGGCTTGCCATGCGTTCTCATCTTCAGGACCACCAGAGGGCGTAAAAGTGTCATCGTTGGACTCAGCGGAAAGAGGAAAATCAGTACCCAGTAAACGATGCAAAAGCCGTTCCTTGAAGTATAAAAGATGACTGACATTTTCCCAGATCGTGTTCGCTGCCAAGCCATCGGGACGCCAGCTGGCCTGTGCTGCAGTAAGGCCAGCGAGGGCATCCTTCAATGGCGGATACCAATCTTCCTTGTCATAGGTGCATTCCCATTCATGCAATAACAATTCCATCCGATTCATGTCCATCCTCCTCGTCTGTGAAACAGTTTAGGGAAACAGTATAATGACTCTAAGAATAAGGTTTGTAACTATCCAAAATGATTTTGGTGGTTACAATAAAACAATACCATATACTGGGTATAGAAAACAAGAGGGACTAATGCGTTTCGTTCAGATTGGGGGATCACACAGTGGAATGGCTGTGCATTGATTTTTTAAATAGTGATTGGCGCGATTGGCGTGGATCGGGAAGACGGGAAAACCGGCTGGAAAAACAGGAATGGCTAGAATCATTTTTACAGAAATGGGGATTGACTGCGCCTGTTCCCGCGGCTGAGGAAGTCGGCACGTCCCTGTTGCAGCTTCGGGAACAGATGCGGAGCATGGTGGAAGCGGTAGTCCAAGGAGAAGCTGTAAAAGCAGAAAACCTGGATACGTTGAACAGGGCGTTGGCTCTTGCCCCTGTGCATATGAAAGTAAGCAAGGGAGAAGGAGCGGACTACAGGCTAGATCAAGTGAGCTCAGTAGAGGGGTGGCCATATGTCATGGCGCGGATCGCAAGCTCTTTTGCCGAGCTTTTGACGAGTCAGGATGTGCAAAGGATCAAACTTTGCGACAATGACGATTGCAAATGGGTCTTTTTTGATGAGAGCCGTAACCGGGTACGCCGTTGGTGCGATGACAAAATGTGCGGCAATCTGATGAAAGTACGCCGATTCCGCGAGCGGCAAAAAGAAAAAGGGTGAAGCGCAAAGGCGTTTCGCCCTTTTATTGCTTGAAGATCCAAGAGCAGTGTCATACAAAAAATGGATTTCATGCAAAAGACGCACATGCAAAAGAAAATATAGACATAATAAGAAGCAGATAGAAGGGAACGGGATGGTGGTGACAGATGAGTCGATATCGGAAGCGATGGTTTCAGGCGCTTGTCTTGGTTGTACTGCTTGCAGCTTGTACAGCGATATGGTACCTGCGTCCGTATCAGCCTGATCAGGCGGCAGTTGTAGCCATGCAGGGAGGTGAAGGGATCACCGTCATAGATACGGGAGACTGGATTGCCTTTGAAGGGGGGGAAACACACGATCCGGGCGTGATTTTTTATCCTGGATCTCTGGTGAAACCGGAAAGCTACGCTCCACTCGCCAGATCCTTGGCGGGTTCTGGCTATCGCGTTTTCATCGCTCGGATGCCGCTTAATTTGGCAGTAAGTGACATGGAACGGGCCAATCAGGTATTAAAGGCATATCCCAAGCAGCCTTTTGTGATCGGAGGGCATTCCCTTGGAGGAGCTATGGCAGCTCGGTACGCATCTGATCATACGGACCGGATTCGCGGCGTGTATTTGCTGGGGGCTTATCCGGATAAACCAGGACGCTTGAAAGAAGCAGGAATTCCTGTCCTTTCGCTTTTAGGATCGCGTGATGGCGTGGTCAATCGGGAGAAATTCGAGGCGGGAAAAAAGTATTTGCCTGACGATACGAAATACATGTCCATTGAAGGAGGCAATCACGCCCAATTCGGCAGTTATGGCCAACAGAGCGGAGATCAGCCAGCTGCCATTACCCCGCAGGAGCAGTGGCAGCAGACAGCAGCGGCCCTAAAAGATTGGATAGCCAAGGAAGTCATGCGTTAAGATCAGAGAGGATGCCACTGACCACTCCGACAATACGGATGTTCTCAGAGGGAAGGACGAGCGGATCGTCCGTTTCCCGGGTCGTGGTAAACAAACATTCAACCGGATTGACTTCGGTTGCAATACGTACAAGGAATTGTCCTTCCTGTCTAATCAGAACAGGTCTGTCCTTGATCGGCTCCATGGAAAAGGTGGAAATCAGCAAGGTGTTTCCAGGCAAGATTCCGAGTCCGCTCAATCCCGCATCTCGCATAATAAGGGCGAAATTGGCTGCATGATAGCTGGCAACCTGAATGGAAGGATACAGCGACAGCTCCTCGTCATTCTCCAATGCCAGGTCAAAAAAGCGAGTGCTGTACGCATCTCCCGCAACGAAGACGTGCTTCATTTTACCTACATCCTCCCTTTCAATTACGGCAATAGACTGCCGAGTGATTCACCAAAACAATGGAATGCCTTTTGCGTGCAGGCGAGCGAGAACGCGATCAAACCGTCTTTGAGCCAAAGAGAGCGGGACCCGAAAGCGCCGGGCAAGAAGAGCCGGGGCGTCAAAGCGGGAGCAATCAGCAAGAAGCGGACGCATCATGAAAAAGGGCAGCAATAGATGCTCAGCAAAGTGGTTGGCTTGCGACTCTTGCCAATCAATCATCCATTCGGTGCTTTGCGGCTGCACGCCTTCGTGCAAAAGCAAATGTCCCAGCTCATGTGCGATTTTGACTCGTTTAGCAGCAGGGTCCAGTCGATTATCGATAGCGATTACATAGCGGTTTTTTAGAAAAGGATGCGCGTGAGCCCTGCTACGGCCCCTGATTTCCTGTACCTCGATGCCATATGTTTCGCAAAGGAGATGCAAGTTAATTTGTTCGGGCTGCTCCATGCCCAGATGACGAAGCAGCATGTACACCCGACTTTCCAGCCATGTTTGCGGCTCACAGACTTCTTGCAAGATGGGTCCAAGCATCAGATTGTTCGACCTCCCATAATATCCGGAACGTACGTTCTGTTTTGTGTTGAAAAGAAAACCCCGAAAATGGGGTTATTTTTTTTTCATTTCCTCGGTTATGTCGAACAAAGAAGGCGGACGTGTTTCTCGCACCTGACGCACTTTCATTTGCTTTTTCAAGTCGTACCAGTAGCGGCGAATCTCTTTTTTTTCCTCTTCGGTCGCCTCCAGATAGCCATCCAAAAAATAATAGTCATCCGGGTCATCGATTTTCTCCTGCAAGAGCTCGTCCAAAGAACGCTGCTCCTTTGCAATGGATGCCGATGCAGCATAAGACGTTACTTCATTTGTGCGACCCAGTAGCCAGTCCGTCGTGACTTCTAGTATATCTGCCAACTGCCGCAGCATATCGTTAGGCGGCGTACTGTGATTATTTTCGTAGTTGCTGATCGTCCCTTTCGTCGTGCAGACATGCTCTGCCAACTCTTCCTGGGTCAGACCTTTTGCCTTACGAGCTATGCGCAAGCGCTGGGATAGCATGAGCGAGCCAGTCCTTCCATAGAGGATGTACAACATTATTGTACTAGAGGAGAGCGGAAAAGAAAAGAATGTATAAGTATTTTATTATTTTCGATTGACTTACAAGAATATTGTACATTATGATGTTTGTACAAAAACAGGAACATTTGTTCTTGTTTGATTCAGAAAAAAAGGAGGGAATACCATTACCCAGGAAATGCTGCGAGCAAAAAGAGAGGAGGACACGCCAACAGTGAAGTGACGGAAAGAATCAATGATCAGCATGATCGCAAAATGAAAAGGAAAGTGGTGAAACGAAAATGAGAAACAAAAGCTTTGTTTTTGCGCTGCTTTTGATCGTACTTGCCGTCGTCTCATATCCTGCGGGAATGACGACGGCGGCTCAAGGTGCAGTGGATGAAATTGCGCAAATCGACCAGGAAATCAAGGGACTTCAGCAAACACTCGACTTTTTCCAGAGCGTTGCAGCGAGAAAAGGGGAGGACGAGCTGGCGGGTCAAATCGAGCAGCATGCCTTCGCGTTTTTTCAGAGAGCCAAGCAGCTTCACGAGGTTCCTCCGGTTCCGCAAAACCAGGAGCGAAAGAAGCAGCAGTTGGCCGTAGACAAGAAGCTCGGGGCACAAAAAGAGAGCTTGAAACAATTGCAGATGCAGTATGAGCAGCTGACAGCTTCCTATTGGGAGCAGCTTCTTCCCGAGCTGGCTATACATTCCCAGGGACCGAGCAGAAAAGCAGCCGCCGCCATGCAAGCTGCTGACCCCGTATTCGATCCATTTGAGCCGAATGACACTTTGGCGACGAGCTATCCCGTCACCAGTGGAAATATTTACAATTCCAAGATTTCCTCGAGTACAGATATGGACCACTATCACTTCAACTCGGGAGCACTCACCGGGACACTCGACGTTACGCTGTATGTCCCTGCATCAGTGGATTATGACCTGGTTGTCAGGGAAAGCGAGAACAAGCTGGTAGATTTTAGCATTACCGAAGAGCTCGGTGGAATCGAAACCGTCAGTTTTCAGGTCAAGCCGAATACGACTTATTACATCACGGTTTACAGTATGAAGCAGCATTTCAGCACGACAGAGACCTACGCATTACGATTCGGCAAGGTAGCGACGGTCCTAACAGTGGCTGCACCGATTGATATCAGCCTGCCCGCCGGTGAAGTTCCTGCCTACCGTTTTACAGCTCCAGAGACGGGAACGTACCGATTTTACACCGGGCCTTACGGTGGATTTGGTGCACTGAACGATACGATTCTGTATCTGTTTGAAAATGAGGAAATGACAAAACTGCTTGGCTACAATGACGAAGCGACGGACGGCTCGCTTTTTTCCGAAATCAAGATTCCCATGACACAAGGCGTCACTTATTTTGTCTTTGTCTCTCACTACGAAAAGGAGAAGGGCGTACATGCCAGGCTGACGGCCGCTTTGGATACAAAAGCAGCGGTGTCCTCCCCTGTGATCCATGAAGCGGCAGCAAACGATGGCAGCATCACCGAGCAGCAGGTCGTCACTTTGAGCAGCGGTGTGCTTGCAGCGGACGTGGCGGCAAGTGTGGCAGTCAGCCATTTGCCAGCTGGACTCCAGCCAATCATAACGCGAAGTAGCGATCAGCAAATCACGATTCGATTCGGTGGAAAAGCATTGGAGCACGAGAAGAAGCATAGTGTGCAAAACGTAAAGATTACGATTCCGAAAGCGAAAATTTCCGGGGCAGATGCAGATCTTGTGACCAGTCCATTTGCCATTGATTTTACGGATACAGAGCCCCTGCTCGCGGGGACACCGCAAGATATCCATCTGGCAGCGGGAATGAAAAAAATCCTGAAGTTGACGGCCCCTTCCACGGGAAGCTTTGAAATTTTCACGGGCTACTATGGGGGAAATCCCGCAGAGGGGACAAGCAATACATGGCTGGGGGTGTATGAGGATTACGCCCAGACTAGGCTCCTCGCATCCAACGATGACGGAGACCAGCCGCCCTTTTCCAAGGTGAGCCTTTCTCTGCAAAGCGGTCAGGATTATTACGTTGTCTTGACTTCTGCAAGCAGCAGCACAGTGCATGCACGTCTTACAGTCCGATACCTCGGTGTGGAATACGTGTATAACGCGAAAGGACAGCTTATCCAAATGAAGCAAGGCGGAAATATTTTGACTGAATTCACCTACGATGGCAACGGAAATCTCATCAAAAAACAGGTTCGTAAGTAAAAAAGAGGAGGGAAATCCATGCGACTCAAACGTTGGACCCATAGCACCCTGAGCATGGTGCTGATCGGTGCGCTGCTTCTGCCCACTGTCGTTTATGCGGAGCCGGGAAGTACCATGTCGTCACGGACATCCAGTGATGTAACAGCTACAGGCTCTACGACTAAACAATGGCTCGCCGCCTACCAGAATGCGATCCAGGCGAAAGCTTTGCAATCAAATAAACTGCCAGACGAAACGACATCTTACACCAGGGAGCAGATCATGCAGATGGACTGGGATTCGGTCAAGCCCGAAGCCGTGTGGCAGCTGTACCAGACCGCAGACCCTGAGCTGATCAAAATCGCTGCCTATTTTTATCCATCCTTTGACCGGTTTTTGTCTCATAACGAACAGGTCGAGAAAAATCAGTGGAATGACGATGAAATCCTGAAGCGGATGAAAGGGCTGACAGCGACGAAAAAAGAGCAGTTGAAGGCAAGTCTGCCACAGCTCGAGCCGTTTTTCGCCTCCGCAGCCAACAAGGCGCCGACTGAACAAAGAAGCCAGCCGCTCGATGCTTCGGCGCAAGCAACCATTCCCGATGCGATGTACGATCCCGAAGGCTTGACGTACCAGTATAAGCGCACGAATACGGATAATCCCGTGGACGAGCTGTACAAGACGGCCAATGTCAAAGAGGTTGATCTTCATTTGGCGGGTAAGCATGGGCTGGATTTTATCTTGGAGCGAAGCTACTCGTCGTTGGAAGCGATGAACGAGAAGATCTATTATGATTCTAACGAGGTAAACAGGACAGTGCCTGCGGGTGAAACGCTTTCCTTTTTGCCAAGAGGATGGAAATTCAATTTTCCGCAATTTGAAGAAATTGATAAATCGAATATAGGGTGTTCCTATAGCGAATATGGTGACTCTTATAGGTGCCAGCGTGAAGTAGAAGGCAAGCGATACATCTTTACTCTGGAAGATGGAACTGTATTGGAATCTTCTTCAAAATTAGGAAAATGGGTGAATACTCCGTATCAAGGTCCTGATATGAGTAAATATCATGAGTCTTACGGGGAATTTGGAGAGAACCACTTAGTTACCCTGCAAAAAGATGGGATAACGTATGATTTTGGCAGGGATTCCAACGCAATGGTGGTCAAGAAAACCAATACCTACGGAGACTCGATCTTCTATCGGATTCCGGATCAGTCTACTGATCGTATTGAAATTACAGACAGCGTCGGCCGCCTGATTGTCATAGAGGGAGGAGGAGACACCCAGAGTCATCTGAAAGTCTATCAAGACACTAGCAAAAGGACATTGCTGAGGCATATAGAGTATGATTGGGGCTTAGATGCGGACAAGCATCGAGTATGGGAGCGTAACGTTTCCGGAACAGATAAAAAGCTCGTGGCAGAGTATACCTATTACAACTCACAATTATATGGAACGGCAGAATTTAATTTGCAACCCAAATACCTCATCCCTGCCTCTAACGGTGTGATCGATTTTGACGATAACGGGTTGGAATCGACGGTGTATACAAACCAGGACAAAACCAAGAAGAGGACGATGACATACAGACTCTTGAGACAGGTCGACTATCCTGTGGAAGGCTTGTCCATGACGTATTCCTACAGCTTGTATCAGCCTTCTGCTCCGGGATTTTTGGAGCGGGGAGTAGTTCGTCTCTACTTCGACAAGGAAGCGCTGACGTACAGAAGTTATCATCCGGTAACAGCAGTCAATTTCCGCTTTGCAAAGACTCCTCATCCAGATCAACCAGCGACGGAGTGGTACTCGTACACCAAGTATTATCCGCAGACAAACAAGGAAATCTGGAAGTCGCCGAAAGCTTTATCTGTACGTTTGACGAACCAGCCGGTGACCAGAGATGGCTCCAGAATGGTGACCAGAGCCGAGCACGAAGGACTGCCGGGCACGGAGAAAACCTTTTTTGTAAACGCGGACAGAAACGTTTTGCTTCAATCCGAGAAAACTTATGTGGGAAGCGGAGCAGATACGGATACGATCCAGGGCGAGCTTTCGCTTACAGAAGACGGGAAAACGTACCGCTACTCCCCTACCACGTTTATGAGCTTCCTGTACTATGACAGAGAGACCAAGCCGACGTATGTGTACTCCTTTATGGGACGCCCCAGCTCGATGAATGCGGACGCAGACGTGTACCAATTTTTGCTGGCACCGACAACAGAGCGGTTGTCCAAGGTAAAAGCGCGTTTAAGCCGTTATGCGCAAATCAGCGAGTACGGCTACAATGTCTACGGGGATGTAACGAAAGAGATTGATCCCAAGGGCAATGTGACCACCAGAGCGTATGTCTTTCCGAGCGTGCTCTATACGCTGCGTGTGCCGTCCTTCGTGAAGAAAACAGCAGCCAGCAATCCGGACCATTATCACGAGGAAACGTATACGTACGGAAGCAACAATTTGCTGGCAACAGAAAAAATCGTGGATTCCTATCCAGATGGCAAAACGACGAAGGTAGAGCAGGTAAATCGGACCTATACGTACCAAACCAAGCTTTTGAAGTCGATCACGGAAACGAGCACGGCGCCTGATGCCAAGACGATCACGCAAAATATCGACTCCTATGATTATTTCAACCTGTTCCCGCGAGAGATCACCATGCAGGTGGAGACCGCAACGGGTCAAAATGAACAGCTGTACCACTACTTTCACTACGACGGGCTGGACCGCCTGATCTTCCGTATGTACCCGGATGAAATCTATGTCCGGTACGAATACGATATGCTTGGACGCCGAACAAAGGAATTGCTGACCAACAAGGATCAAACGAGAACGACGACGTTTGCCTACGACGATGCGACCCGCAAAGTCACCATGACCTTGCCGGATGGCACGAAGGAATTTTCCCAATTCACGCCATTTGGCGAGGTCGAATACAAAGGGCAGGTCGGGACAGATGGAACGATTCGTCCGCTTTTATACAATACGTATTCGCTGGACGGAAACCATCTGTTGTCCAGTGCACCATTTGCGCGAAACGAACGGGCGACAACTTACGTCTACAATGCAGATGGAACGGTTTGGAAAAAACAGGATCCCATCGGCACCACCGTCTACCTGGCAGCCAATACCCTGAGCGACGCCGCAAATTACGCTCCGGCCATGACGCGATTGATCATGGTGCCGAATGGTTTGCAAACCATCCAGTACCACGACCGCCAAGGCCAACTGGAGAAGGAAGTAAGCCGCACGGGGGATGGTACCCAGAGCAGAACGACACAGCTTGTTCGCAACGACTTCGACCAGGTGATGCACAAGACGGAGAAAGATCAGACGGGCAAGAGCCGGGCATGGGAATACCGGTATAACAACAACGGCAATCTCGTCCATTTGCTCGATCCCGAACAGAACAAGTATCAGTACGAATACGATTCTCTCGGAAATCTGGTAACGGTCAACGAAAACGGCGTATTAACGACCCAAAATCACTACAATGCGCTGTCCTGGAAAATCAGTGAAAAGGACGTTCCGTCGGGAGCGATCGAGTCGTATCGCTACAATCTGAACGGTACCCCGGATACCTTTACGGACAAGGCAGGCAATCGCCACACCTATGCGTATACGCCGTTTTACGAGCTCTCCAGCCTGACGACGAAAAACGCGGCCGGTGCGGTGACGAACAAGGAAACCAAGGAATACGTCCCGAACACCTCGTTGATCCAAAAGGAAACCAACAGCAACGGACCTGACCTCAGCCCAACGGCCAGCACCCATCGCGAAGTCTCGTTCACCTATGATCCATTTTTGCGCTTGAAAAGCCAGACCGTTTTTGGCCGCGTCTATCAGATCGGGTACACAGATCGAGATGACTTCATGGATTCCCTCACGTATCCAGATAACACGGCGGTGAGCTATCAGTACGACGCTGCCGGGCGTTTAGTGGAAGTAAACAGTCCGCTGACCAGCAAAGTAGAATACAGCTATCAGGTGGACAGCACAGGCGAAAGCTACCTAGCGAAATACCCGAACGGACGGATCAACAAGCGAAAAGCCGACTCGTTTGGCCAAGTCGCCACCATCGTCCACGAAAAGAATCAAACCCCAATCTGGAGCGAATTGAACCAGTATTCCTTTGGGAATGTGGTATCCATCCAGCGCAATGGCACGGCGTATCAGTATGAATACGACAAAATTGATCGACTGACCAAGGAAGTCATTCCAGGGACGACGAATCAGTATTCCTATGACAGCCGCGGAAACCGCTCGGCCTTTACGGGTACTTTGCCGACAGACACAGGAAGCTCCACCTACACCTTTGACGAGCGAAACCGTCTGCGCAGCGTCTTGAACGAAACAACAGGAGACACCTCCACGTATACGTATTATGGAGACGGCCTGCGCGCGACCAAGACCGAGAATAGTGCACAGACAAAATACGTCTACTTGAGCGGCAAGGTCATCGAGGAGCTGGACAGCACGAACGCTGTCAAGGCGCGAAACATCTGGGGCAATGAGCTCCTGCTTCGCAAAGACATGCCAGCAGACAAAAGCGGGTATTACCACTACAACAGCCACGGCGATGTCGTCGCGATCTCGGACGGCAATGGCCAGGAACTGAACAGCTATGAATACGACACCTGGGGCAACGTCATCGCAAAGACGGAGGGGATGTCCAACCCGTACCAGTACAGCGGTGAGATGCACGATGAGAAGACCGGGTTCTACTATTTGCGGGCACGGTATTATGATCCGAAGGTAGGGCGGTTTATTTCGGAGGATACGTATAAGGGTGCGGTGGATAATCCGCTGTCGTTGAATCGGTATACGTATGTGGCTAATAACCCCCTTAAATTTGTTGATCCTAGTGGACATATTAATGTTATTCATTCTGATGGAAATGGTAAGACAAGTTTCTTGTTAAATCCTTGGGTAAAAGGTTTTTCTTTGGGAATATCAGAAAGTATTTATAAGGTTCAATATACACAACCATACTCTTTAGAGAATTTGGCAGCAAATGTTGAACTGTTTGTATCAATAATTCCAGCCATTAAAACGGAGGAACAGGCAGGGAAGTTAATTTCTTCTGGTACGAAATCATTAATCACTTCGGGTAATAAAGCAGAGGATGTCTCGAAGGATTTAACAACCTTATTTAGAGCTGTTGGACCAGAAGAGTTTTATGATGTAATAAAAACAGGAAAGTTTAGCGTAACTCCTCAAGGATTACAAGCGAAACAGTTTGGTCTAAGTTTTGATGAAACTCTGAAATTTGCAGATAAGTACTCTGATATTGGTGCTATCATCGAGGTTAAAATTCCAACAGAACAACTAAATAAGCTAGCTGACTTTACACAGGTTGATAAATTTATCTTTAAAAGTGGGACAGTGACAATTCACGTTGATAAATTGGATGATTTTAATAAAATGATTCAAGAAATATCTCATAAATTTTAGTAAGGTGGGGATGAAATGCTAATTTTGAAAGCAGAAGTTTATTTTGATAACCCTAATGATAATCAAGAGGGATTACCCAATGATTTAAGTACTAAAAACATCATTAGACCTTCACTAAATTTTGGGAATGACGTTCTATTCTCGGGGACTATACTAGCGGATGAAAATATTGAATCAATCATTAGAGGACAATATTATACTGTAACTATTGAAATGCCAAGTATAGGGAATGAAGAACTTGAATGTATCCGGGGTTATTTAAGAGTAGGTAGCCCATTTAAGATACAAAGCGCCTCAAAAAAGATCGGTAAGGGCAAAATTTTAGATTACTTATATGGATAATTTTTTAATTCATATTAATAATCCTGAAATTAATTTGATATGAAGTCTGCTGTTACCCCAAACGAGAAGTCTACCCTCGTCTGAGACCACTGCAAAACGGTTACAGTTTCTGTAAAAACAAACCCAGTACCGCGTAGGTACTGGGTTTGTTTTATACTGGAAAAAAAAGCAACGAGAGGAGATGAAACTGTGCTAAACCACGCTAAGCAAATGTGAGCTTCCTTTCACGCTGAACTATATAATTTCATTCCACAGGAAGGCTTTAAAATTGTTTCAAATATTAAATGTAATTTTTTTGAAAATAAAGATATGTTTAGTAAATACTTACTTTCTTCCGATTGGTTATTAACATACATTTATGAGGAGCAGAGTTTAATTTTCTAATATAAGTATTTGGAGAATATAAAATGAAAATGACAATTGATTTTTTGGAACTACTAACTACAGGAGTCGTAGGAAACTTTCAAGGAGGAGAATCAAAAGAAGAAGTAGTGAATCTTATCGGCGAACCCGAAATTTATACACCCGAAAGAAAATCGTACCCCTCATATGTTATCTATGGAGATTTAGAATTTCGACTTCGTAAAAACAGAGTTGAGACCATAGTAATTACTTTCAATGATGAAACGTTGAAGATCCCTAGTAGTATTAATATGGAAAATTTCCCGAAAAGGAACCTCCTTAAATTTGGATTTGTTAAGGGGTTATTAACAGAGAAAGGTGTATCGTGGGAACCCGATATATTAATGTCTGACCAATATCAAGTGAACTATATTTCGGAAAAAGGTGTTCACTTTGCGTTTGAATTAGAAAAATCCGAAGTCTTATCTAAGATAGGAATCGTTTATAAATCTATTTCTATAAACTAGCCTTTCGAAGCCCAAAATTCTCGTGTGAAAGGTAGTCTGTGTATAATTGCAACTATAAAAAGTAATAGTGCATTAGAAACAAATGATTGTGTAAATCTTCAAAGATGTATCATGAATACCACACAATATGTGTATAGAGGAAATACACTACAATAAATTTAGCGTAAACAAGTACATGAGGTATTACGTTCATAAGAGTAAGAGGGTGAAAGTATATTGAACTATTTTACTGAGAATTTTTATACAGTAATCGGCTTCCTATTCGGATTATATATGATTTATTCAGGAATAGATGGTTTAATTACCGGAGAAATATATATCGGGGGAAGGGGAACATCTTCTGGTGCTACATTTACTCGTCCAGAATCGACATACGCATCTTTATCCTTTATTATATTCGGGTGTTTATCAACGTATTGGTTTGTTATGAGTATTCTGAATCATAGAAAAAAATAACCTATTAAAAAACGATGAAATTGTGTAAGTTAATAACTTATCACTTAAAACAAGAAGTATAGATATGAGATTAGGACAAGTATTAGATTTTATAGATGAACTGCAAATGATTAAAAGTAAAAAGCCTTTCGAAGAGAAAAAAGCAAACTTTTTTTCCACTGTTAATTTGTCATTCGGAATTATATCAAAACCAGTTCATTGCGGAAAAGCATTTTGGCGAGAACTGGGAGACAAATGAGTTCATCATTTAACCACTATCTCATTTACACTATACAAATTAGATTTGACTACAGAAAGGGTGAACAAAAATTAAAAAAGTACTCGATGTCACTGGTAAGCTATTTGATCTAGTAGATTTTACGGAAGCGACTTTATTCTTCCGCGGTCATCGACAACTACCAGAGTCAATAGCTATCGAAGCATGGGGACTTTCATTTATCGAGACACAAAACACCAAAGATTACTATGTATCTGGAATTGCTACTATCAACTTCGAAGGTGTGACTTCCGGTCTATTAGAGGTTTCGTTATATCAACCAAACGGAAAAGACTTTATTAAGATCGACCATGAGAATTGTTTAAAGTTAACAAAAAGCTGGGGGAAGCCTCTAGATTTTGAAGAATATCATTATCATCTTGGCGGAGTACTAGACTGGCCTAAAGGTTATTGTCAATTAGGGATTCATGCAACTGGAAAAGTGACGGTGTCATTTGATACAGATGATTGTGTACTTACACGTGACTATGTATTGAATCCAGAAAAATATACGTATATGGATGAATAGAGTCTAACAGTAAGACTCCAAACGGACAATTTAAGTCTAGTTTGGGATTCTTATTTTCATAACTTTACACTTTGATTACGCTTAACGAGGTTGCATTGGAGGAATAACATGAAAGTAGTAAACCCACATTTTTTGGATGAATTTTTAGTTCCAATTACAGGGCTGGCTGATGACAACGAGGCCATTGAACACTACAAAGATGTAGAATTACGGACAGAGGCACAATATAAAGCAGTCATTAGAGAAACACTTGTCGAACATTTTCATACCTTTGAGGAAGTGGTAAAGAAAAAAGCAAAATTAGCACTTAGCTACTATTTAACGAAACCTGCTGTTGATTTTGTAGGTGTATTTGAATCGCTACTTCCACCATTTGACCTCCCGCCTAATGCAAGAGATTTCTTTGTATGGCTTTGGGAAGAATTGTTTATTGGTGAAAGTTATGAGCTACCAGATGTAGATTCTTACAAAGTTGTTGCTGATATGTATGAGCCACTTCGTTCAACTAAAAATCAGTAAAAACAAAGTAATGCCCCGGATGAGTACTCAAAACTCATCTGGGGTTCTTTTTGCTCCATATATAATTATATAACAAAAGCCTACTAACTCGAGTTTCTCAGCCTAGCCAATTCCAAAGTGCAAAACCGTAACCTTTCACGAAGGTTTGACGTCATACTGTCAGGCGTTCCTGAAGTTAATTCTATCTTTGCATGGGATTCTCCAAAACCCCACTTATACTTTTTATATCTAATCTTGGATTTTCTGGAAGGAAAAATAAAAATAGTGTCGAATCTTCTCTACCTATTGTTTTTCTAGCCTATCTACCAATAGAATGCTAAGAGACTCATGAAAGCTTCTCAGTCTACTTTCATGAGTTTTTCCATGTTCGTTAGGCAAATAGTTGAATTGCCGACACCAGGAGGAAATTACTTTGGTCTTCAGTTCCATCAGTTTTTTGTTTTTCTTTTTGCCGCTTGTCTTTGCCTTCTATTTTGCGGTTCCGTTTCGATATAAAAATGCGGTTCTGCTCATCTTCAGCTTACTCTTCTACGCCTGGGGGGAGCCGAGGTACATCGTTCTCATGATCGTATCCATTATCATGAACTATGGCTTCGGGATATGGATCGATCGGGCGGATGAACATCCAAAAAAGAAAAAGACAGCCTTAACGCTCGCGATTATTGCCAATATCGGGCTTCTAGGCTTTTTCAAGTATGCGAATTTCTTTGTAGATGTAGTGAATCAGGCGCTGCAAACGAATATTCATGTGACATCTGTGCCGCTGCCGCTCGGTATTTCTTTTTATACGTTCCACGCACTTAGCTATCTAATCGATGTCTACCGGAAAGTAGAAAAAGCACAACGCAATCTGTTCAATTTGTCGCTCTATATCACGTTTTTCCCGCAGCTGGTAGCAGGTCCGATTATTCGCTACAACTCAATTGCCGAGCAGCTCAGCAAACGCGTATTTTCATCCATCCAATTCGCAGAGGGAATCAAGCGATTTATATTGGGTCTGGCAAAAAAGGTGCTCTTGGCCAACCCTCTGGGCTACGTAGCAGACACTGTGTTCGCTACGTCGACGGTGGACATTTCAACCGGAGCTGCCTGGATTGGGATTATTGCCTATACATTGCAGATTTATTATGATTTTTCGGGCTACAGCGATATGGCGATTGGGCTCGCCAAAATGTTTGGCTTTGAGTTCGCGGAGAATTTCAACTATCCGTATATTTCCAAAAGTGTCTCCGAGTTTTGGCGGCGCTGGCACATCTCGCTTGGCAGCTGGTTCCGGGACTATGTTTATTTTCCGCTCGGCGGTAGTAAGGTGGCGCCATGGAAAATTTATCGGAACTTAATGATTGTGTGGGCACTGACAGGGTTCTGGCACGGAGCCAGCTGGACGTTTATTGCCTGGGGTGTCTACTACGGTGTCTTGATCGCTCTGGAAAAAGCCGGTCTGGAAAAGCTGCTGTACAGGATTTATCCGTTAAACCACGTTGTCGTGCTGCTTTTCGTTATGATCGGGTGGGTGTTCTTCCGTGCCGACAACTTTGGGTATGCAGCGGATTACATCGGGGCCATGTTCCATACAAGAGGCAACGAGCTGTTCGATTCCCAGGCGCTCGCGCTGTTATCGATGAACTGGATTCAGTTTGCCATCGCGATCATCGTTGCCGCACCTGTATTTCCCAAGCTGCAAAAATGGCAGTGGGCAAAGCCATTCGCAGGCGCACAAACAGCTTTTGCCCTAGTGTTCCACTGCTTCCTTTTTGCAGAAGTCATCTTGTATTTGATTAATTCAACGTATAACCCATTCTTGTATTTCCGATTCTAGTTCAGCCAGAGGAGTAGCGTAATGAGTAAATCGGCTTCAATTGCTTATATGGTCGCTTTTTTAACGATTATTTTTGGGTTCTCCATTGCCAGTGGCTTTTCACCGCATAAAGAAGTTTCTGCGATTGAAAACAGAAAGCTGAGGGGGCTCCCTGATGTCAGCTTGGAGGCTGTTACCACGCCTCGTTTTTTCGAAGACATGAATCAGTATTTTAATGACCAGGTCGTGTTACGGAATGAAATGGTTAGTGTTTATCAGAAGCAGCAAAATTCCAAGCTGTTTAACGCCATGCTGTTTGAGAACATGCTTCGCGACCCTGCACAGCACAAGCTAGAGGATGGCACAGTCGTAACAGATTCACGCGTCGTGTCCAATCTGGTTCTGATCAATAGCAAGTGGATTTTGCCAGTTCCCGATAAGGTCGTTCATACAAGCGAAATAGACGCAGCAACGGCAAAACTAAATGACGCAGTAGCATTTGCCGAAGCACAAAAAACAGAAGCGTTTTTCGTCTTTAATCCGTCCCGAACGATATCCCTAATGCATTTGTATCCACCCTATTTGCAAACGGATGCTTATGTCAGATCGAGAGACTATTTCCTGTCCAAGCTGGGCAAACATGTAAACGTTGTGGATCTCAGGAGCAAGTGGGACTCCTTTACGAACGCGCAGCTGGAAGAGCTGTATTTGGAAACGGACCACCATTGGAATATCAAGGGCGCGTTTCTGGCTTATCAAGAGATGATTTGCGAGCTCTCAAAAAGGTCGACGAATTTTAAAGGGGAACCAATGTCCCTCAATGATATTGATGTGTCTACATTTGAAAAGGGCAGCTTCGATGGCAGCTATAACAGGCAGAGCAACTTCGCAGTCGATACACAAATAGCTGATCGAACGATGATTTATGAACCGAAAGTGCCGTTCGCTTTTCAAAAATTCGAAGTGATCAATGGGGATGGAACTCAAACGATTCGAGACTTTAACGATTTCTATGGCTACAAAAAAGGGCAGAATCCGGTTACGTATGGCACCTTCTTTGGCGGGGACAGACGAAAAATCATCTATGAGAACCCGAAAGCTGGCAATCAACTGAATGTCCTGCTGCTGAAGGATTCATTCATGAACCCGATTACGCCGTATTTGGCGCAGAATTTCAACAAGCTTACGGTTTACGACAATCGTTATTATCCTGAATTCAGCTTGAAAAACATCTTGTCCAGCGAGCATTATGACATCCTGATCATTGCCCTGCATGATGATAATCTTTACAGTCAAAATTATGTTTTTGAAAAAAAGGAAACCAAGTAGGAATTAAAGCTCAGTTAGCATTCGTTGCCTCAAACAAGTAACCATCACTTGTTTGGGGTTTTTTGTATTATTGGCTTTACTTTTCGATTCTACATTATGTAGAATAAAAAACAACGCGTAGAAACGAAGGGGTGAATCTATCTGAAATGAACATTACAAAAGCGGAAATGGAAATCATGCAGGTCATTTGGGAAAGCGGGCGGAGAATGACAACGAAGGAAATTGGTGAAAAGCTCCCAGATAAAAAGCCGACGACCATTCTTACGCTGGCAGGCAGACTAATCGACAAGGGTGCGCTGCATGCTGTCAAGCTTGGACGATCCCATGCACACGAGTATTGGGCGGCTATCACGGAAAAGGAATACTTGAACAGGCAAACAGAGAGCTTTTTGCACACGATACATAACGGCTCCGCCAAAAGCCTGATCAGTTCGTTGTTTCAGGCGGAGAAGTTATCCAAAAAGGACATTGAGGAGCTGCGGGCATTTATCAATAGCGAGGCTGACGAAAATGATTAAATGGCTGTTGATGACATCGCTGGCAGGGAGTATTTCAACCCTTTTGCTCATGTTATTCAAGGCAAGACTTGCAGCCAAGTATGGGGGACGCTTGTATTATGGCGCTTGCTTGTCGACACTGCTGCTGTTTATTTTGCCACTCCAATTTCCTGTGCCAGCCCTTTATTCACACTCCATGTCTATTGAAAAGAACTTCGTCGATGACAGGGCAAAAGGCTCGGTAGTCGAGACCAACAAGACGATTAATGAGCAAACTCAACCTTCCAACCCAGTGACCACAGCAACTGAAGAAAATGGCAGTCAGAGTCTCAGCGTTGACCAATGGCTACTGACCATATGGGCTTGCGGTTTTATCGTTACGCTGTGTAGATACTTGCTAGGTTATTTCCTGTATAAACGAAAAATACTGCTTGAGTCCAAGTGGATAGATAGCGTGGAAAAGCTGGATGTAGTCGTTAGTGACGTTGCGACCTCGCCGATGCTAATCGGGTTTATCAAGCCGAAAATCGTCATGCCAAACGTAAAAATGGACAGAGCCGATTATGAAATGGCGGTACGGCACGAATGGATTCACTACAGGCAAAAGGATGCTTGGTTTAAGCTTTTGGCTGTATGGATCAATAGTGTTCATTGGTTTAATCCGTTCTCTTATATGGCTTTGGCGAATTTGAGCGAAGCCTGCGAATATGCGGTAGATGAAAAAATAACGGAACGTATGAAGGCAGTCGAGAAAAAACGCTACAGTGAGATGATTTTACAATTTGCTGCCAATGCTACACCAGCGTTAAATAATCATTTGGTCGACCATAAAAAGCTGCTAATCAGGAGGTTTCGGCTCATTATGAAGAAAAATTCAGGAAGTGGCAAAGCATTCTCAGGTATCCTGCTAGCCATCATGATCGGGGCTGCTTCAGTCTTCACCTCGTCTGTTGTGTTTGCAGAAGCACCAAAACCGCTTACGGAATATAGCGGTGGAATTAAAACCTACTACAATACAGCACAGACACTTGAACAAAATGTCCAAAGCACGCTAGGCATTCCCTCTCCGACAGAGAAGAATCGAGTTATGGTCAAATGGAGGAATTTGTATATCGATAAGGAAGGGCGAAAAATAGATTATTTCAACCGCACAGCGCCTTACTATAAGGTGGAGCTCAAATGGCAGGAAAAAGGATCGGCTGTTGCCAGCATGACAAACAAAACGATGACCATCGGCGGGCAGACTGTGACGGTTGCATTCGGTGATAAAGCAGTCGCGTACAAGGATGATCCTGTCATTGAAAAAATGATTGATAACCAAATCACGTTTGAAATGAACTACCAAACCACCGATCGTCGGTTTATGTATGACCATAAGGCTTTTATGAATGAGCTGATCAAGCGGGGAGCCTATGTGATTGATGAGGTTGTGGCACCGCAGCAATTTACGTATGAGTTCAGTCAGACAAAAGCTGGAGGACAAGTAGGGGCAAAACCGCTAACAGCCTATGACAAGGTGGAGGTGCAGACTCCTATTTTCAAGGGGAGCGTGTTGCTCCCTAAGCAACCAGATGACAGCGACGGAAGCAAGGGACTGCAAATTGGCAATTCCTTTGTCTTGAAGCCAGGAGAAACAGCAGCGATTGATCTAAAAGAAACCACTGATAAGACCCCAACAATCAGCCTGGCTATTTTGGATGAAACAACAGGTGATATGACGTACTGGAATCCGGCGGCAGCAAGTGGATACCGCTTTATTTTTACACCGGGTCAAAATGGCGTGAACCATACTTATAAAATGGTCGCTAGCGGAGAACAGCAGGATACGGTCAAAATTGAAATTTTTACGTACCAGACAAATAGCGAAACGGCGAAGTAACGAGTGGCAATTGAATAGAGGATAAATGACAAACGAAATCCCAAACGAGTATGAATGTACTTGTTTGGGGTTTTTTCAGTACTGCTTATAAGTCGGCAATGTTCAAAAAACACAGCAGGGCGCGAAAAAATTGAGTTTTATGTTCGTTTTTAACACTGAATGATTTGTTTTATTGAAAAAGTTGTTCAAAAATAACATAATATCATCATGAGATGTTCTAAATTAACAAAGGGTGATGTCTTTGTTACCACAAGAGCGAAGAAAATGGATTTTGGAACAGTTAAGCCAAGATGAGAAAATCGATATCGACCAGTTAGCTGAGCGATTGAATGTATCAGCCATGACGATCCGCAGAGATTTGTCTACCTTGGAAGAGGAAGAGAAAATCATTCGGACGTTTGGAGGGGCAGTTCTTAACAAGCCTTTGATTCACGAAACCCCATTTCTCACAAAAGAAGGCAAATACAGCAAGCAAAAAAGGCAAATTGCTCAGAGAGCCGTGGAATTCGTTCAGGATCATTCCACCATCCTGTTGGATTCGGGAACGACCAATCTGGAGATTGCGAGATTACTCAAGCATAGAAAAAATCTCACGGTGATTACCAATGATATTAAAATCGCGGTCGAGCTTATGGACAGTGAGGTAAAAATCATTGTGGCAGGCGGAGAGCTGCAAAATAATGTCGGGGCTTTATTTGGACCCTTGACGGAGCAAATTCTGAAAAACATCAATGTAGACTTGTTTTTCTTGGGGGCACATGCCATTCATCTCGACGCTGGCGTTACCGTACCTACGTTTGAAAAGGCTTCCATAAAAAAACTCATGATAGAAGCAGCTGAGACTACCTGGTTAGTGGCGGATTCGAGCAAGTTTGACCAGAAGGCTTTTACAAAGGTCTGCGATCTATCTGGCATTGATGGCTGGATTACAGATGATGGGCTAGCAGAAGAAGACAAAGAAAAGCTAAACGAGCATCTGAGAGTTGTAACAGCAGAGGTGGGAGAGGCCACATGAAAATTGGAGTCATTGCAGATGACTTGACAGGGGCTAACGCGACTGGAGTGAGACTCGCCCGGCAAGGCTTTGAGGCAGCAACGATGGTTCACTATAACAATCTGCCTACATCTGATGCGTATAACGCGGTATGTATTGATACAGACAGTCGTTATGCGAGAGAAGAAGTAGCCCAGATAAGAGTCAAGACCGTGCTGGAGAATCTCACAAAATGGGGAGCTCATGTCATCTGCAAGCGAATTGACAGTACCGTCCGGGGCAATATCGGGGTGGAGCTCGATACCGTTTTGACTGAGCTTGGTGAAAAAGCGATCGCAGTAGTAGTTGCGTCCTATCCGGAATCAGGGCGGTTTATATCGGAGGATACGTATAAGGGGCAAGTGGATAATCCGCTGAGTTTGAATCGGTATACGTATGTAGAGAATAACCCCTTGAGTTTTATTGACCCTACTGGGCATTGGAGTACTGAGGTCACTGCAAACTGGTCTATTAATGAGGCTAAATGGAAATGGGCAGAAGCTACTTCCAATTCAGACAGGGCATATTGGGCAGGACGAGCAGAACAAATTAGGGATCAGTTGAGGCAAAACGGAACTGCTGAAGCAAATATTATGCAATCAACGGATTATATGATTCCAGAAGACGTAGTAAATCAGATTGCTTGGGATGCCACAATTAAAAAAATTGAAAGCAACCCATACGGCTTCGGTTTATTCGTTCATTCAGCTAATGCAATTCAATATGCCCCTTTAGGTGGTCTAGCCGCTGGGAGTTTAAAGATTGTAAAAACAGCAACCTCAGTCATAAAAAATGATAAGCGGCTTGTGAGAGCAGCAATGGAAATGGGGAAAGACCCAAGAGTCCAATCTGAGGCAGATAATTTAGTTAAGAGTTTTCTAAGTGGAAACACAAATCCGGGTAAAGGCTCAAAATCGCTTGGATTTGGAGGGATATATGAAATGCGTGGTGCAAATGGGGCTAGGGTATACTTTAAGAATGTTGAAAGTGGAATCGAGATTGTGGGTAAATCTAATAAGGCAAATCAGGCTGATGTTATTAAAGTCCTGAGAGACCTTTACGGTAAATAACCTAGAGGGGGAGAGATTTAATTGGAGAATTATGTGATAAAATATCCACCGTATTTTGATGAAATTGAGGATATAGAAAACGATAATATTGATGTTTTTATTGAAACAGTAGATGGATTTACGTATACCTTAATCGTAACAACTCCAAAATATTTATTTTCGTACATGGATAAAGAAGGGGTAGACTTTATTGCTGCTGCACCGCCAGAGGTCATCGTAAAGAAACTTTCAAAAGAAGTAATAGAAAAAGCAGTAAAGACCTATTTGGAAGATGATGCTTATTGGTTAAAGCTATACTTTTTGGCAGGAACGAATGAAGGATTATTTGATGTGAAGGAAATGGACAAAATATTAGACAAGATTGAAAGAACAAATAAAGATATTTTTGGATGATTTTATCCCCCAACCGAGTGATCAACGCTCGTTTGGGGGGATTTTTTTGCCCTAGAACTCGTCCTTGAAAAGGGGGCAATTGAAATTACAACGGGACTATCATACTTCTTAGCACCAGGGTCTACCAAATATACGTTCACCTCTATAGATGCTGTAAACGCTACTGGAGTTTTGAAGGCTGTGGTTGACAATCCTGCTACAGGTCATGTTAGTATCTTTGCAACGAATCCTGCTCATCATAAAGCGTGGATTGCGTCGAGACCTAACGCTGAGACAAATCCTTATTACCTAACTACCGTGCTGAAGTCTATTTCTATAAAAGGAAGATAATGAAAGGAGGGGTAGTATGAACGAGAAAATCGTTTTTACACAGCTAATTGACCATGAGGGACATACTCAGGAGACAAACCTTTATATAGGTTTTACAGAAACCGATACAGTAAATCTAACTCTTATTGGCAGGGCTGTGGACATTGAGAGTGAAGAATCTAATTATGTTCAAAGCCTTCTTGCGTTGATGACAAAACTACCAGAAGGTTATCGGCTAAAATTCTCGAATAGCTTCCAAATTGAAAATATGGATGCAATAGAAGTAATTAAAGTAGAGGAACTTGTATCTGTTACGTTTGATTACGACCCTGACGAGCCACAGTTGAGATACAACCTCTTATGTCACTACGGTGGGAAAACTTTTACATCTGAATCAGTTGAGGACTTTTCTATTGCTTTACAAGCACTTCAAACGAAAATGGACATAAACTTTAGTATCTGTGCATTCTGCTCAAATGCTGATTTCAGGTCAACTGGTGGAGAAGACTTGAGGCATGGTTGGTATTGTTTACGTGATGTTGAGAATCGTAAACCAGAGTTACCTTGGTTTCAACGAGAAGAAGAGTTTCAACAAGCATATCCGAATGTCAGTGCGTTTCATTGGTGTCCAAGCTATGCAAAGGCAGTAGATAGATTATTGTAAGAGTAAGCCAATAAAAGACCTCATTCGAGTATTCAATACTCGTCTGGGGTTTCTTTTTTTGCCTCTTGTAATCGTCGGGCGGCGAGTGAGATAGACCCCACCCAGTGCCGAATGAATCACTTTATCTCACGATTATAAACATAACCCTTGTTTTACCTGTACATAGTTTTCATGAAATTGGATGTACGCACATAATGCTACAAAAATATAACCTATTTCCACTTTCCGATCTCGGTCTTTAATCTTAAAAACTCCCAGTTACCATCATTTATCCACGTAATTTTCTTATCCTCGTTTTCTGCCGTTTTTCCAAAAATCCATAAAAACGCAACTTATAGCCTGACTATTTCGATAGGGCGGTTGAGAGGACAAAAAAATTTCCTGATCGCAACTATCCAGATGGATGCAACGATTATTACTATGCAAAGGGATATGAAGCAAAAAGGACTCTCGCAACTAATGAATCTGGTGTCCCGACTATAAATAGTGTAAGGGGCAAAAACAATCTGGTAACGTGCCAATTTACATATAGCATTTGGGAAGGACATGTGAAAGGCTAGCCACCTCCCCTCTAATTTAGCCAGAAATTCATCAAAATTTTTGGAGGGGGAAGAACATGAGCAACATCAAGCTGTCGATTGATAAGATTGTCATTGAATACAAAGACGTGCATTGGAAATTCTTTAATCCATTTAAGCGAAACATCTGCGACTACTACGGTGTCACCGAGTCTATTGCAAAAACAGATTGGGGATTTAAGTATCATCTTCACATCGAATTGTCTCATGAAGCCTACTTACATATCTCCTATCAGCCATACCATGAGCCGAAATCATTCAAACACTCTTTGCGTATCGAAACGCACCCAGACCATCTGTCAGAGTTCAAGCACCTTTTAGATACGCTTTATCAGAACGCAAGTTCGATATGGTTTGTTCGCTGTGATGTCGCATTTGACATTCCTAGCCCGATAACAAACGTGTTTACTTCATCAAAGACGGGGCGGCGGATGAATCTGTATGAGGGGACAAGATACTTTGGTAGAAAGAGTCAGCGTCAACAGGCAGGCTACTGTAGGGTGTATGACAAGAGGAAAGAACGAGAGGAACGGAAAGGCAAGAAAACAGTGGGGGAACTAACCAGAGTGGAAATTGTTTATCGACCTGCTGAAAAGATTCCATTGGAGTCGCTCATTCAGCTTCCCCCTCAGTTTAACAACTTGTACTTCTGTCAAGTTCTGAATGACCTTGCTCCATTGAAGCCAGAGAAACGGGCAATTGTATTTGCGATACAGCAAGGTTTAATGACAATGGATGAGTTTACTCCACATCATAAGAGAACGATTATGCAATTGCTTGCCGATCAAGAAGCAGTTGATTTCGATGAAATTGCATACGAACAATGGGAAGAAAACGTACTTGTTCCATGTGCATTGATATGTGGAAAGGTAAATCGAGGAGTGACAACAGAACAGGTTAGCTAATGTTTAATCAATCTCTATTAGTTCCTCGATATGGATGTTTAATGTTTTGCAAACCAGTTCCAAGGTATCTAGGTATACCCTGTCTACCTTTTCGGAACAAAGATGATTAACAGTGCTTGCCCTAAGACCTGTCAAGCGTGCTAATTCACGTTGAGAGATTCCCTTCTTATCCAAAATCTCTCTCAGTCTGACCCGAATAGCCATGCGAATGCTCCTCCTCGTTCAGTAACGCTTAAGCGTACAAAAATCTGACTACATTATAGCACCATGATAGGAGTTAGTCATTGTGTGTTTCGGTTAAGCGGTATATAATGAAATTAACGATTCGGTTAAGCGTTACATTAATCTCAATTTCTGTAACGGTGGGGGAGAAAATGCGATGAAAGTCATTGGATATGTACGGGTTTCCACACAAGGGCAAGCAAAGGACGGCTACAGTTTAGCTTATCAACTAGATGAAATTCTAGCTTACTGTAAGGAACAAGGATGGAATCTCCTGCATGTGTTTTGTGATGAAGGCATATCGGGGGCAAAGGTAGACGAGGAAGCGTTAGAAGTGGATAGAGAGGGCTTTCAGGACATGTTAGCCGCCCTCTCTACCGAAACCATCGACAAAGTAGTTGTCCTCAATACAAGCCGTTTATGGCGGTCTGACATCGTTAAGGTATTGGTACATCGGGAGTTCAAGAAGTATAACGTGGATGTGAGAAGCATCGAACAGCCGACCTACAGCATCTATAAGAAAGACCCAAGCGATTTTCTGATCAACGGACTGATGGAATTACTAGACCAATATCAGAGACTTGAAATAGCCCTCAAGCTAGGCAGAGGACGCAACAAGAAGGCACAGCAGGGCGGCTATGCAGGAGGAAGAGCAACCTTTGGCTACACAGTGCCAAAAGGTCAGAAGGCTTTACAGATAGACCAGAAACAAGCAGAAACGGTTAGAAGACTGTTTGCCATACGTGAGCAGTATCAAACATGGTCACTCTCCCAAATGGCTCTACAGCTAAACGTGGAGGGCTACAGAACCGCACAAGGCAAGTCATTTACAAAAGTTCAGGTGAAACGAATCCTAGACCGTGAGGGCTTCTACAAAGGGCAGTATACATACGGTCACATTGAATCACAAGGCATACATCAACCGATTATTTAGAACCTTTTCAGTTGTCTAACAGAGAATGTACTAGCTGACGTATCCGTGCGTGGTCATTTCCATGATTAACGCTTGTTCGGAGGGTGCTGACATTCTTTGCATAGACAACTGAAAACAACTAAGACGAGGGGGGAATGAATATGAATCGTAAATTGACATTGCTTTACATTGGCGTAGACCTGCATAAGAATCATCACACAGCTATCATGATGAATTGCCTGCATGAAAAACTGGGTGAATTGAAGTTTGACAACAAGCCTTCCGCTTTCCCTGTGTTTCTAAAAGAGGTAAACAAGATTGCCAAAAAGGAAGGTCTGACACCTGTTTTCGGTCTGGAAGATGTGGGCGGCTACGGAAGAGGGCTTGCCATGTTCCTTATCGAAAACAAGTATGAAGTAAAAGCTGTCAATCCTGCACTTACGGTATCAATGCGGAGAAGCAGTCCAAACAACAAGAAAACAGATGCTTGGGATGCTGAATGTGTGGCTCGTATCTTGATTTCCAACTTGGATACATTGCCAAACGCTAATCCGCTTGACCTCTACTATGCAATCTCCCAATTGGTAACGAGAAGAGCCAATATCGTAAGCGTTGTGACGGGAATCAAGCTACAGCTTCACCAATTGCTAGGTTATCACTATCCAAGTTACAAGAAGTTTTTTTCACAGGTGGACGGGAAAACAGCACTAGCCTTCTGGCGAAAATACCCTTCTCCCAGTTGTTTGAAGGGGGTGGGCGTGGATGAACTTGCTAACTTCCTTTACAAGAAAAGCAATCGCTACTTATCCACCAAGAAGGCAGAGGAAATTCTCTCTCTTGTGGAACAGGACGGAGACACATCGAAGGACTACCAAGAAGCTAATGACTTCCTGGTGAAAGATGTGGTTCGAGACATCATCATTCGTGAGCATCAGCTAGACCAAATTGACGCTGAGTTGAAGAAACACATGGCTTTACTCGATTACAAGCTAGAAACGATGCACGGGATTAGCACGGTAACGGCGGCGGAACTGATAGCGGAGATTGGCGACATATCACGCTTCTCTAGTGCAGACAAACTAGCCAACTTTGCAGGAATTGCACCAGTTCAGCATAGTTCAGGGAACAAGCAGAAGGCAAAAAAGAGCAAGCTAGGTAACCGTAGCTTATATGACATCTTCTATAACCTTGCTATTCGGATGCTAGGCGTATCGAGGGGGGAGAAGAAGCCGAATCATCCTATGTATTATGCTTATTACGAGAAAAAGCTAGCAGAAGGAAAGACCAAATGGCAAGCCATTATCTGTGTCATGCGTAAACTGGTCAATGTCATCTACAGCATGATGAAGTACAAGACGGAATACAAAATGCCAGTCCTTCCAGAACGGGCGGCTTAGTCTACAGGGTGGTAACTCTAACAAGTTGCCACCTAACTTTTATCCATTGACCGTTTTATCATGGAGGATACGTATAAAGGGCAAGTGGATAATCCACTTAGTTTGAATCGGTATACGTATGTGCATAACAATCCACTAGCTAATATTGATCCAACTGGAAACTATTGTGTTTCAGCTAACGGAGATAATGCCCATGGAGGAGATTGTAATTCAGACAGTAGTATATATTTAGGTAAAGACAAGGATTTTGCAGGTAGACCAATCTTGGAAAATGGAAAGATCAAAGGATATATTGGGGTATCTGGGCCAGGATATGGTTCAACGAATTATTGGTCAACATACAAAGATGATTACAGCTATGTTAGATGGGTAAGTGGTGACAACGATTATTACTATAGTCTAGACAGTGACACACAGCAGAGACTTAAGTACAAGCTACTTTCGGGGTATATGCAAGAACAGATTGAAATGGGTTTTCCTGATTTTAGAGCAGGTCTTGAACTAGCAAAAAATCTTAGATCGGGGTCAGGAATAGTTTTAAGCTTTGCAAAAAAAGGTGGAAACATAGGGAAGCAATACAAGGGGACTCCTGGGAACAATCAGGCTCAAAATAAACAGGTAAGAGACATTGTCACCAAATATAAATTAAATAAAGAGCAACAAAGAAAATTACACGATGAAATTTCGGGACAAAATTACGATTTCCATACTATTGAAGATATAGCGAAAGAAATAAAAGCAGGGAGATTTTAATTTTTATGAAAGAAAGGTGTAATATGAAAAGTAGAATTGAAAATAAATTACATGTACTGATTGGATTACCACTCAAGAATGCTGGAAGATCGGGAAACCTAACGTGGTTTAGTTTCGGTCAAACAAAAAAAATTATATCTCTAAGAGGAATTGAAAAAAGAGTTGGAGAGTATACACTAAATATTCAATGCACATGGAGGCTCACAAAAGAACATGAAATAATTGTTGCTGCGAAAGATATATATATACCAAGTAAGGAATGGACGGGAACGGAAGAAGAGTTTGAATGGGATATGCAAGGTATGAATCGTTATGATGAGCGAATTGTAGAATTCAAGGCTATGAATATACTAGTAGAAAAAATTGAAGCTGACGATCTTGGTGGTGTAAAAATTTATTTTAGTGATCGTCATTTGTTAGAAATATTTCCTGATGATTCATCAGAGGAGGAGTTCTGGAGATTCTTTGTGCCTGGAGAACTTAGCTCGCATTTTGTTGTAAAAGGTAACGGGATTGAAGAATAGCCTTGGAACCTCAGACGAGTAACAATTATTCGTCTGGGGTTTCTTTTTGTGAGCGTTTCGTGTGAGAGATAATACGCAATCGGGTTTACATCTTAGTAGCAGGATCGTACAATACAACCAACAAACTAAACACTAAAAAACTTGAGAATCACACTTAGACTAACTTTCAAAGGCTTATTCCCATTTGAACGATGAGGAGGAGTGAGCCTTTTTTGCATGCCCAAAATCAAAGGGGGAAAAGGAAAATGGCAAAACAAGTACACCCAGTTGCAGAAAAGTTGGGATTGATCGCTCAAGCGGAAGCAGAGTATGAGGCTTTACTGGAGGAAATACGGGAGCATTGCCAGAAGGCGCGAGAATTACGGCAACAGGCGGACAAAATGAGTCGTTCTGGCAGTAGTGAGCCGCATGTGGCAACAGAAATAAGGAAGTTAGTAGAACAGGCTGAATACTTTGACCGGTTGGCTGACCAAAAAGACGGACTACCAAGGTTGGAAGCCATTCGACGTATTGAAGATTTACAACGTGAAGTCTGTTGTTTTTGAGCTTTGTACAGCCAATATTTTAACTGATGTATAGGCAATTTCTACTCGGCACACCAGGTTTTCATCGTTTGCCCACTTTCCTGATAAGACACGATCCGTTTTGCCCATATTTGATGTAGGGTTTCTTCCATGCTGAATCCATCCTCTCGTAATAACGATGGATTCATTGTGACAGACTCTGTTTATCAGGAACAGGTGGGGTGGATCTGACGCTTACTATCATTCTGGTCTGCTAAAAACAAAGTATTGCCTGCTAAACGCTGGGGTTCCAGGCGTTTTTTTGTACTATTGGAAAGTATAAAAATTTGAAGGAAGATAGTATAAGTGCAACATAGCGAGACTTCGAACGAAGTGAGAATGCGAGACTTGTGCCCTTTGGGTACTAAGGCTTTGCCTGCGCCAGAGGCTTGGCACCGCAAAGTTTTCTAATTGGGATGACAACGTCATGATCAATAGAATCAAGCGAGTCGAAAATTGTTGAATCGTTCGCAATCTGTAAGTAAAATCGAGAAGAAATGTAAGAGACGCATCCTCATTAAGGGGTGATACGATTGCTCAGAAGGACTTTCATCATCATTATTATTAGTCTGCTCTCTTTTTCGTTCATTCCTTTCTCTATTTTCGTGGACAATGATGAGCTAATGAATGATTTCGTTGTACATCAGGGCGTAATGGATCTTGCGACGTGGGATTATGAGCATGATAAGCGAATCAAGCTGGACGGCGAATGGGAATTTTATTGGAATCAGCTGTTAACCCCCGACGACTTCAATCGTACAGACAAGCCCTCTCCGACTACTTTCATGACAGTACCCTCTCAATGGAACGGAAAAATAATCGATGGCAAGCTGCTACCTGCCTATGGTTATGCGACCTACCGGATGGTCCTGAAAAACGTGCCCTACAGCGGTGTTTTTGCATTGAAAAAAACAAATATTCGCTTTTCGAGTGCGGTTTATGTCAATGGTCACCAATTGTTTGAGGATGGCAAGCCTTCGATTGAAGAAGCTACCTATCGCCCAGGGAATGTTCCGCAGCTCGACTCTTTTCAGAGTGAAAAGGGAGACGTCGAGATTATTGTTCAGATCGCCAACTTTGATTACATTAATGCAGGCATTCCGTTGTCCATCTACTTTGGCGGGCAAGCAGATATGTATGAAATCCAGCAACGGAATATGGGATATGAGCTGGGCGCTTTCGCGATTCTTGGTACCCTCGCCATTATCTACTTTATTTGCTTTGTAACAGCGACGTTATACGGGAAAAAGGACTATTCCCTACTTGTCTTTGCCATTGTTTGTTCGCTTTATGCTATCTACAACGGCTTGATCAGCGAACGACCGCTACTGTTGTTTTTACAAGGCTTTTCATTTGAAGCACTGTATAAATGGAAGGATATCGTTTCTACTACCTGCTTCATTGTTCTAGCAATCTTTTTCTATCAATTGCAAAAGAGCATGATGTCTTTGAAGTTTACGCAAACGTTTTGCGCCCTGTTGGGAGCGTATCTGGTGCTGATCATTTTTTCACCAATCCGTGTTTATATCGAATATCAAGTGTATATTATGGTTTTGTATGAATTGATGCTTATCTGGCTCTTGATCAGAGTTGCTATATTATTTATCAAGAAAACGAATAGCCCGTCTTATAAATCCTTTCTGATGTTTATGGCAATCCTGACCATTAATTTATATTCCTTTGACCTTATCCTGTTTGCTTTTTCAATCAAAGACAACGTTTGGCTAGGACAGCTTTATATCGTTGTGTTTAACATTATCATGATCTTTTTGATTGTCCTCCGTTTTTTCGAAGCCTATCAAACAATCGATGAAATGAAAGACCAATTGCTTCAGTTAGACAAGATTAAGGACGATTTTCTATCGAATACGTCACATGAACTGAAAACGCCGTTAAATGCCATCGTGAGTATTACGGATACGCTGATCAAAGGAGTAGAAGGGCCCGTAACAGAAAAGCAGGCGTACAATTTGGCAGTTGTTTTAGAGAGCGGGAGAAGGCTGACTCATCTCGTAAATGAGCTGCTTGATTACTCAAAAATGAAGCATGGAGACATTTCGTTGTTTAAAAGCAAAATTGACCTGAAGGCTGCTGTTGATTCGGTCATCGGAATTCACATGTTCCTGCTTGGGGGAAAGCCAATTACGCTTGTGAATCATATTAGCGAGGATGCTCCAGAGGTGTATGCGGATGGGAACCGTTTGATCCAAATCTTGCATAATTTGCTCGATAATGCTATCAAATTCACGGACAAGGGCACAGTTGAGCTCAGTGCCGCTGTAGTCCGTGATATGGTAGAGGTTCGTGTAGCAGATACCGGGATTGGGATCGATACGGAGATGCAAGAACGTATTTTCTATGCATTTGAACAGGAAGATGCCTCGGTAACGAAAAATTATGGTGGAACAGGTCTCGGATTGAGCATAACCAAGAAACTGGTAGAGCTTCACGGGGGAGAGATTCGAGTAGAATCAAGCCCTGGACGAGGCTCGGTGTTTATTTTCACGATACCGGTAGCTAAAAATGCAGATCGAGCCATCAGGCGGATTACGGAGCAGCACATGCACAAGCTTCCACCAATCACTCATGGAACATATCCGGTTTCAATCAAAGGTACGAGGGATGAAACCATTTTGGTAGTGGACGATGATTTTGCGAATTTGCAAGCGATGATCAATTTGCTCAAGTTGGAAGGGTATTCGATTGTCATCGTCAATCGCGGGCGATTGGCGCTGGAGGAGCTCACCAAGAGAACCGATTTCTTTTTGGTCATATTGGACATCATGATGCCGGATCTATCGGGTTATGAAGTACTTAGGCTGATTCGAGAGAGATTCTCGACCTCTGAGCTGCCTGTGCTGATGCTTACGGCTAAAAATAGGGTTAGTGATAAGATGGTAACCATGGAAAATGGAGCGAATGATTTTGTCAGTAAGCCATTCGAAGCGGATGAGCTGATGGCCCGTGTGAGGAACCTGACCCGATTGAAAGCATCCGTAAAAATGGCCAAGAATGCCGAAATTGCCTTTTTGCGGTCCCAAATCAAGCCTCACTTTTTGTTCAATGCCTTAAATTCCATTGCAGCCCTGTGCATGGATGAACCGCAAAAAGCAGAGGAGCTAACTCTGCAGCTCTCTGAGTATTTAAGAGGCAGCTTTGATTTTAAGCAGCTCGATTCTCTGTCGACTATCGAAAATGAATTAAGTCTTGTAAACGCCTATATTATGATCGAAAAGGCGCGGTTTGGAAGCAGGCTTCACGTGGAATATGATATAGAGGCGAATCTGGAGTTCCAGCTTCCACCGCTTATTTTACAGCCATTGGTAGAAAATGCAATCAGACATGGGCTGATGTCCAATTTCCGCGGAGGGACTGTAAAAATCGAAGTAAAGCAGGCAAAGGAAGATGTGGTCAGCTTTTCAGTAGAGGACGACGGATGCGGTATGAACGATAAAAAAATCGAAGAAATCATGGTCGGCGATGTCCACAAAAAAGGAGTTGGGCTGTGGAATATCGGGCAGAGAATCAAGCTTCTTTATGGCAGAAACATTCGGATCGAAAGCAAGGAAGAAATAGGGACAAAGGTTTCTTTTGACATACCTGCTCTGCCAAAGGTAGAAATGGAGGGGTAAAGCATTGCTGCGAGCCATCATCGTGGACGATGAAGAACTGTCCGTGAAGCGACTGAAGAAGATACTGTCTGACAACGGTGTGATTGATATAAGAGAAGTGTTTCAAAACCCGCTGGAGGCGTATGAATATGTTAAGGTCAACAAGATTGATCTTGTCTTTTTAGATATTTCCATGCCGGAAATTAACGGGATGAAGCTTTCTAGTTTGTTGCGTGATCGAAATGGTGAGCTTGACATTGTTTTTGTAACCGGCTTTGATGAGTATGCTGTTCAAGCCTTTGATATGAGTGCACTGGATTATTTAATGAAGCCTGTTTCCGTAGAGCGTATCTCCAAAATGCTAGACAAGATTCGAGCGAAGCATCGGATAGAGACGACCTCACCGTCCTTGGCTGTTCAGCTGTTTAATGGCCTGAAAATTTATTGGAAGGGCCATGAGAAGCAGTCCATTAAGTTGAGAAGCCCGAAAACGGAAGAGTTGTTTGCCTATCTCATTTACAAAGGAACAGTTAGTCGTGAAGAAATCGTCGATACGCTGTGGAGAGAGCTGGAGCATGAAAAAGCTTTAAAAAATTTGAACTCCACCTTGTACTATATTCGGAAAGCAATTGGCACAAGCGAAGTAGGCGAGTGTATCCAGGCAGGCAGAAATGAGATTCGGATTGACAAGAGCATAGTATACTGCGATCTGTATGAATTTGAACAAGTGACGAAACAATTTAGGCTCCAGCCTGACAAAAGTGCGGATTTGCTAGAACGCGTCGAAGCGTTGTATACGGGACCGTTTTTGAACGGAAAAGCTTATGAGTGGGCAAGTGAAAAGTCAAGACGGCTGGAACAGGAGTACATCTCATTGTTGGAGGTTGCAGCAAGAAGTCATCTCAAACAAAATCAACTTCACAAGTCATTGCACTATTTTCGAGAAATAGTAAAAGTAGATGGACTACGAGAGGATATTTATCATGAAATCATTCTCTTATACATCAAATTGGGGAGAAAGAATGACGCATTTCGACAGTACCGCTTGCTAGAGGAGACGCTGCAGCATGAGCTAGGGACGCGTCCTGACCCGCACATTCAAAGCATCATGATGAGCTTGTCGAAGTAAACACGAGCACAAGACTGAGCCTTCGGAATCGAAATGGGATTCCAGGGCTCTTTTTTGTTTATTCTCTGTTTATCGTAGATTCGTATAATATGGATGATTTTGTCGAATGGAAGGAATTAGACAACAGGCGATTATCAAAAATTTATGTTAGGGGGAATCTATTTATGGGTTTTGGTTCACTCGATAACCAGCTACATATTGCGAACAAATCGGGAGAGGATCTTTACGTTGTCGTCACACCAAACAAAAAGGTCTTGCCCTCGCAATCGCCGTGGCAGCAAGTCAAAGAACCCCCACTCAGTGCCGAATGAACCGTTTTATATACTAACTGGAACATAAACCCTTGTTGTTTTAGCTATCTGATAATATCCAAAAGTTGACGACAGGATGATCTTGTACCTACCTAGACACATCCGTAAACCCGTCAATTTCCAAATCATGCAGTGAAACGACCAAATCAGCCCGTCAACCTTTGGACTGGATAGCTTAGTTGTAACAATCAAATTCTTTTCACCAAGGTTTTACGTACAATCTAGTGTCTCTGTTTTGTTTTTCATTTTTACACCGGGGAATAATTAGCCATTCGAACTCGCTGCAAACCGCCACCAACGTTTTCATTAAAGCTGAGACACCAGAAACCCACTAATTTTTTTAATAGATGAATTTGGATTTTCTGGAAGGAAGAACAAAACTTGTGTCGAATTTTCACTAACTGTCAGTTTTTTTAGTCTATCGACAAATAGAATGCTAAGAGACTCATGAAAGCTAGGCGACCTCCTTTCATGAGTTTTTCCATGTTTTTTAGCGAGTACATCAGGAGGAAATTACTTTGGTCTTCAGCTCCATCAGTTTTTTGTTTTTCTTTTTGCCGCTTGTCTTTGCCTGCTATTTTGCTGTTCCGTTTACATACAAAAATGCAGTTTTATTGATTTTCAGCTTAATCTTCTACGCCTGGGGTGAACCGACGTACATTGTTCTCATGATGTTATCCATTATCATGAACTATGGCTTCGGGATATGGATTGATCGAGCGGAAAATCAGCAAAAAAAGCGAACCGCGATTTTAACGTTAGCAATCGTGGTAAATATCGGACTTCTGGGCTTCTTCAAGTATGCGAACTTCTTCGTAGATGTCGTGAATCAAGCGCTGCAGACGGATATACATGTGACACCTGTGCCGCTGCCGCTGGGCATTTCTTTTTATACATTCCACGCCCTCAGCTATTTAATCGATGTCTATCGAAAAACAGAAAAAGCGCAGCGCAATCTGTTCAATTTGTCGCTCTACATCACATTTTTCCCGCAGCTTGTTGCAGGTCCGATTATTCGCTACAACTCTGTCGCGCAGCAGCTCAAAAAGCGCGTATTCTCTTCCATCCAATTCGCAGAGGGAATCAAACGATTTATATTGGGCTTGTCGAAAAAAGTACTCTTGGCCAACCCTCTGGGCTTGGTAGCAGATACCGTGTTTGCCACGCCTGCCATGGACCTTTCAACAGGAGGGGCCTGGATTGGAATCATCGCTTATACGTTGCAGATCTATTATGATTTTTCGGGCTACAGTGATATGGCGATCGGACTAGCAAAAATGTTTGGCTTCGAGTTCGCGGAGAATTTCAACTATCCATATATTTCCAAAAGTGTTTCCGAGTTCTGGAGACGCTGGCACATCTCTCTTGGCAGCTGGTTCAGGGACTATGTTTATATCCCGCTCGGCGGAAGCAAAGTGGCACCATGGAAAATCTATCGGAATTTATTGATTGTGTGGGCACTGACAGGGTTCTGGCATGGGGCAAGCTGGACGTTCATTGCTTGGGGGATCTACTACGGCAGTCTGATCGCTCTGGAAAAAGCCGGTCTCGAAAAGATACTTCTCAGAATATATCCGTTAAACCATGTTGTCGTGCTTCTGCTTGTCATGATCGGTTGGGTTTTCTTCCGTGCCGACAACTTCGGGTATGCAGCAGATTTCATCTTGGCTATGTTCCATTCACGCGGCAACGAAATATTCGATTCCCAAGCGCTCGCGTTGTTATCGATGAATTGGATTCCATTTGCCATTGCGATCATTGTTGCTGCACCTATATTTCCCAAGCTGCAAAAATGGCAATTCGGCAAGTCGATCGCAAGCGTACAAACCGTTTTTGCCCTTCTGTTCCACTGCTTCCTCTTTGTGGAAGTGATCTTGTATCTGATCAATTCAACCTATAATCCTTTCTTGTATTTTCGATTCTAGTTCATCAAGAGGAGTACCGAAATGAGTAAATCGGTTTCAATTGCTTATATGGTCACTTTTTTAACGATTATTTTTGGGTTCGCCATTGCCAGCAGCTTTTCACCGGAGAAAGACATCTCCGCCATCGAAAACAGAACGCTCGGCAAGCTGCCCGATCTCAGCTTTGAAGCTGTTACAACACCCCGTTTCTTCGAAGACATGAATCAGTATTTCAATGATCAGGTCGTGTTTCGCAACGAAATGGTGAGTATCTACCAAAAGCAGCAAAATTCCAGTCTGTTTAACTCCATGCTGTTTGAGAACCTGCTTCGCGACAAGACGCAGTACAAGCCCGGAGATGGAACAATCGTAAACGATTCGCGCATCGTGTCCAATCTGGTTCTAATCAATAGTAAGTGGATTTTGCCTGTTCCAGATAAAGTCGTTCATACAAGCGCAATTGACGAAGCAACGGCAAAATTAAAAGACGCGGTCGCATTCGCCGAAGCTCAAAAAACAGAATCGTTTTTCGTCTTTAATCCGTCGAGAACGATATCGCTAATGCATTTGTACCCGCCTTACCTGCAAACCGACGCGTATGACAGATCGAGAGACTATTTCCTGTCGAAGCTCGACAAAAACATAAACGTCGTAGATGTGAGAAGCAAGTTTGATACCTTTACCAACGCGGAGCTGGAAGACCTTTACCTGGAAACCGATCATCATTGGAATATCAAGGGTGCGTTTCTGGCTTATCAAGAAATGATCCGCCAACTCTCGGACAAGTCGGCCCATTTCAAGGGGGAGCCGATGTCTTTAAGCGAGATTCGTGTGTCCACATTCGCGAACGGAAGCTTCGATGGCAGCTATAACAGGCAAAGCAACTTTGCCATTGACACCCAAAAGGCCGATCGAACGATGATATATGAACCGGAAGTGCCGTTCACTTTCCAAAAATTCGAAGTGATCAATGGAGATGGATCCCAAACCATTCGAGATTTCAGCGATTTTTACGGTTACAAAAGAGGGCAAAACCCGGTTTCTTACGGCACCTTCTTTGGCGGGGACAGACGAAAAATCACGTATGAAAACCCGAAAGCAGGCAATCAATTGAATGTCCTGTTGCTGAAAGATTCATTCATGAATCCGATTACGCCTTATTTAGCGCAAAGCTTTAACAGGCTGACGGTTTACGACAATCGTTACTACCCGGAATTCAGTCTGAAAAAAATCTTGTCAAGCGAGCATTATGACATCCTGATTATTGCTTTGCATGATGATAATCTTTACAGTCAAAATTATGTTTTTGAAAAAAAGGACGGCAAGTAGCGTGTGTATTACTATGGGGGCCGTCCTGCGTGAAAGCGGCGCAGGAGATTTTATCGCTGTCCCCAGAAAAACAATCAAGCAGGTAGAAAAGAGCAGAGGAATAGCCACCCCATCTTGCACAAATGGCGGTCATCCCACTGCTCTTTTTTTTCGATCAAATCTGAATGATCTTGATCCCGCTAATAATAATGACGACAAAAATCACACATCGCAGTAAAATGGTCGGCACCTTACAAGAGAGCATACTGCCTGCTAATACTCCGGGCACCGACCCGAGCAATAATTGAATGACGATGATAAAATCAACGGTGCCAAAGCTCATATGAGCAAGTCCAGCTGCGCTGGTAAGAAAGAACGCATGGGCGATGTCTGTCCCTACGACTTCCTTTCCGGAAAGAGTGAAAAAATGCATCAAGGCAATTGCAAATAAGGATCCGCTGCCAATTGAAGTCAAACCGACAAGAAAGCCGAGTATGGCTCCGAGGGTAATGAGCACAGAACGTTTTTGGATAATGGACATTTGCTGCCAGCGGTTGAGTTGAGGATGTTTTCGGTCGAGCAGGCTTTTGGCAAGCATAGCGAGTGGAATCAAGATCAAAGCAAAACCAAGAATTTGCTTTAATAACTGATCGGCACCATCCACATGGAGATGAATCCAGTTCATTACGTGAACAGCAGCAATTGCACTAGGGATACTGCCTAGAGCGAGGAATGCCACGATTGAAAAATGAACCGTTTTTTGACGCCAGTGCTGCCAGGTGCCAAATATTTTGGTGATAGAGTTATACACCAGATCGGTCCCCACAGCCACGGTAGGCTGAATGCCCAAAAAAATGAGAATGGGGGTTAAAAGGGCGGCTCCGCCTACTCCGGTAAGACCAACAAGAAATCCCACCAACAGACCAACAATGGTTAAATGATAGTCCATCCAGCAACATCCTCTGTTACACAAGAATGAAAGGCCTACCATTAACATAAGCGGTTGCCCAGTGTTTGTGCGCCTAATTTTCCTCATTTTCAAGTTGATGGAATTATATTATTATTGATTATAATTCCACGAATTCTACTTTAATCGCAAAGGGGAAAACATTAGGCGATGTTTAACGAGCGGAAAGCATTGCAGATGACATTACAGGCTTTGCTGGAACAAAGAATGGTGTTGCGCCGACAATATGTAGACCAAGATAAACAGCTTGGGGCAGACATCAAGCAGATTTTAAGTCGAATTCGGGACATGGACGCCCAGGGAGGAATCGAGGAAGGCGATTATTCGCAGGAAGTTGCTACTACTGTAGAAGAAGAAGTTCCAGTGGAACTGATGAAACGGATCAAAGTTAGGAAAGCTCATGTCCGTCATGACTATCAAGAGGTTGCCAAGCAAATTGATAGTTTGTTACGGGAAAACATGTCACCTATGTCTTTGGTTGATCTCTGCGATGAGTTAAAGCGTAGACATGGGGTTGAGTTTGCAAGCCCTTACATAGGGGTACAAAAGTCACTCAAATATTTGCCGCAGGTGAGGGTAGAAAAGGACGGACGAAAGCTTATTTTCTCTTTGCCTGTGCAATAAAAAAAGGCGATCGTGCATGAGCACGTCGCCCTTTTTTACGTTATTGCAGAAACGCCTGCAGCATCCAGACGTGTTTTTCCAATCCACTGCGAATAGCGAGGAGCATGTCCGCTGTGGCTTCGTCGCCTGCTTGATCTGCCGTATCCATCGCCAGTTTCAACTCTTCCAAGAGGATGACAAAATCATGCGCAACGGTTTCAACCATTTGTTCCGCGGATTCAGTCCCGTTTGCTTCGGCAATACTAGCTGTCTGCAAGCATGCACTCAATGTGGCAACAGGCTTGCCACCGATGCTCAAGACTCGCTCTGCAATTGTGTCAATATGTTCGGCTGCTTCCGTGTACAGTTCTTCAAATTTTTGATGTAAAGTAAAAAAGTGTTGTCCTTTTACATTCCAATGGTAGTTGTGCAGTTTGGTGTAAAGTACTGTCCAGTTTGCTACCTGCTTATTTAAATGGTTGGTTACGGTTTCCATATTAGAATTTCTCCTTTTTTATAATTATTGTTTGTTAATACTTATTATAAATTAATATCGTGTTTTGTCAATAAACTAAAGAGCGTTTTTCCATGCGAGTCACATTGGGCAGAATTTTTCGTGAAACAGGCAGTCGAGAGAGGACAGCCATCCAAACAAACTCCGGAACTTCACCGTATGTATAGTATTAACGATTGAGCAGAGGGGGTGGGATTATGGAAAGAGAAGAATTTGAAGAAGAAGTAATGGACGACGAAGAATACGAAGAAGAATACGAAGACGACGAAGAAGACGGCGACGAAGAAGAAGACGGCGATGAAGAAGAAGACGGCGACG